>JBEBSN010000118.1:0-8323 GCA_040394295.1 Microbacterium sp. | reverse complement strand
GATCACGTTGGTCGGGATGTACGCCGAGACGTCGTTCGCCTTGGTCTCGATGATGGGCAGACCCGTCATCGATCCGGCTCCGAGCTCGTCGGACAGCTTCGCGCAACGCTCGAGCAGACGAGAGTGCAGGTAGAAGACGTCACCCGGGTATGCCTCGCGTCCCGGCGGACGACGAAGGAGAAGGGAGACGGCGCGGTAGGCCTCAGCCTGCTTCGACAGGTCGTCGAAGATGATGAGGACGTGCTTGCCGCCGTACATCCAGTGCTGTCCGATCGCGGAGCCCGTGTAGGGAGCGATGTACTTGAAGCCGGCCGGGTCGGAAGCAGGAGCCGCGACGATGGTGGTGTATTCCATCGCACCGGCGTCTTCGAGCGCGCCCTTGACGGAGGCGATCGTCGAGCCCTTCTGACCGATGGCGACGTAAATGCAGCGAACCTGCTTGTCGGTGTCGCCTGATTCCCAGTTGGCCTTCTGGTTGATGATGGTGTCGATCGCGATGGCCGTCTTACCGGTCTGGCGGTCACCGATGATCAGCTGGCGCTGGCCACGGCCGACCGGGATCATCGCGTCGATGGCCTTGATGCCGGTCTGCATGGGCTCGTGCACGCTCTTACGCTGCATGACACCCGGTGCCTGCAGTTCCAGCGCACGACGTCCCTCCGACGCGATCTCACCGAGACCGTCGATCGGGTTGCCGAGCGGGTCGACCACGCGACCGAGGTATCCGTCGCCGACCGAGACCGAGAGGACCTCGCCGGTGCGCTGGACTTCCTGGCCTGCTTCGATACCGGCGAAGTCGCCGAGGACGACCGTACCGATCTGGTCCTCGTCGAGGTTCAGTGCGAGGCCCTGGACGCCGTTGCCGAAGGTCACGAGCTCGTTCGCCATGACGCCGGGCAGGCCCTCGACGTGCGCGATTCCGTCGGCGGCGTCGATGACGGTGCCGACCTCGGTCGCTGCAGCGCCGGTGGGCTCATACGCAGCGGCGAAGTCCTTCAGCGCGTCACGGATGACGTCGGGGCTGATCGATAGTTCTGCCATTGTCTTCCCTTTGTATCTGAGAGAGTCTGCGCGGTTCCCCGCGCGAAGTCGTGTTAGCCCGCGAGCTTCTGTCGAAGATCGGCGAGCCGCGCGGAGATGCTGCCGTCGATCACGTCATCGGCGATCTGCACGCGCAGGCCACCGACGACTGTTGGGTCAATCACTACGTTGAGCGAAACCTGTGCGCCATAACGGCGCGAGAGTGCGTCACTCAGCCGTGTGCTCTGCGCCGCGGAAAGCGGTGTGGCAGTGTGCACAGTGGCAACCACCCGGCCACGCTGGAGCGAAACGATGCTCATCGCGCGGTTCAGCAGCTGTCGAATCCGTCGTCCTCTGGGCTGGCGGACCAGCGAGGTGATGATGAGCCGGACTCCCGCACTCGCACTGGTGAGCAGTTTGCCGACCAGTGCACTGCGCGAGGCCGCGTCTCCCAGACGACTACCGAGGGCGAGTTCGAGCTCAGGGTTGCTGGCGACGACGCGCAAGAAGGCGAACAGCTCACCTTCGATGTCACTCGATGGCTCTGCGATCGTCGTCGCACGGATCGCGAGTTCCTCGATCGCATTGACGATGTCAGCCGGCGTGGACCACCGCTGGTCGGCCACGACCGCCAGGATGTCCCTGACTGTCGGCGAAGCGCTTGCGAACACCGTCGTGACGACAGCCGCACGGGATCCGGCCGGTGCCGTCGAGTCAGCCAGCGCGCCGCTCAACTGCGACGAATCGCCCACGAGCGCCGCAGCCGAGAACAGCTCGCCGGCGGTGTCGAGAGTGACGCCGGACGCGGCGGCAAGCGCATTCGTGGATGCCGCGAGCGCCTGAGTGGTCGCGCTGCCCATTACTGAGCCGCCTTCTCTGATGCGTCGAGGTCAGCGAGGAAACGATCGACGACAGCCGTTGCACGAGCATCGTCGGAAAGTGTTTCACCGATGACACCACCTGCAAGGTCGAGTGCGAGCGTTCCCACTTCCGAGCGCAGCGAGACGAATGCCGTCTGACGCTCAGCCTCGATCTGAGAGTGAGCAGCAGCCGTGAGACGAGCCGCCTCAGCGGACGCCGTCTCCTTCGCCTCGGCGACGATCCGCTTCCCGTCCTCACGGGCGGCCTCACGGATTTCACCGGCTTCGGTGCGTGCCTCTGCGAGCTGGCGGGTGTACTCCTCCAGCGTCGCTTCCGCTTCCTTCTGCGCCTCGTCTGCCTTGGCGATATTTCCTTCGATCGCAGCGGAACGCTCATCGAGCATCTTCGTGAAGCGCGGAAGAGCGACCTTCCACACCACCACGAGGATGACGACGAACCACAGCCCCGACCAGATGATGTCGTACCACGCGGGGATCAGCGGGTTAGGTGCTTCCTCCGCCGCGAGGTTCGTGACAAGAGCGTTCAGCATCCTGTCTCCTTCAGAAGTCGGTGAGAATTACGGGAACGGGATGAATCCGACGGCGATGCCGACGAATGCAAGCGCCTCGGTGAAGGCGATGCCGATCCACATGAGGACCTGCAGGCGGCCGGCCAGCTCGGGCTGACGAGCAACGCCCTCGATGGTCTTTCCGACGACGATGCCCACACCGATGGCCGGACCGATCGCCGCGAGGCCGTAACCGACCGCCGCGAGGTGGCCGTTGATTTCAGCGAGAACCGTAGTTGCGTCCACGGGATGTTTCCTTTCGATTCTGGAACGGCAGGTCAGCCGCTCCGCTTAGTGCTTGGAAGGCTTAGTGCTCTTCTGCGACCGCGAGCTGGATGTAGATCGCGGTGAGGACGGTGAAGACGTATGCCTGCAGGACGACAACCAGGATCTCGAAGATCGTGAATGCGCCACCGAAGGCGAGGGTTCCGACACCGAGCGCGGCCCAGCCGCCGCCTGCGGTGAAGAAGAAGAACTGGGTCGCGGAGAACGCGAGGACCAGGATCATGTGCCCCACGACGAGGTTCATGAGAAGACGCAGCGTCAGCGTGACGGGGCGCAGGATGAACGTCGAGATGAGCTCGATGATCGCGACGATCGGCATCGCGGCGACCGGCACGCCCTGCGGGAACAGGGAGTTCTTGAAGAACTTGAGGCCGTGGCGCTTGATTCCCGCGTAGATGAAGGTCACGTAGCTGACCACGGCGAGCGTCAGCGGCACCGCGACGATCGCCGTTCCCGGCATGTTCAGGAACGGGATGATTCCCGTGATGTTCATGAACAGCACCATGAAGAAGATGGTGGTGAGGATCGGCAGGAAGCGATCGCCGTCCTTGCGACCGAGCATGTCGTGGGCGACGTTGGTTCGAACGAAGCCGAGCCCCATCTCCACCAGGCTCTGGAAGCGTCCGGGGACGACCTTCATGCGGCGGGTGCCGAGCCAGAGGATGAGAACCACGGCGATCACCGCGAGCAACTGGACCAGGTGGATCCGGTTGACGGGGATCGGGCCTACGTGGAAGAGGATCTCCGGAAAGAAATCGTCGATCGAAGGGCCGTGGAACTCGCCGTCGGAGGCAAGTCGGGGGGTCAGGGTCGCAGCAAGATTAAACAGCGCGGGCTCCAGCTTCGGGGCACCGGTTTGAACCGGGGCGGCGACGGTCGGTGTGCTTCAAGCGCAAGCGCTCGCGTTGCGAGCGGGCACATGTAAACACTAGCAGAATCAATTGTCGTTCAAATCCGGTTTCGGCCTGTCGACCCCAGATTTCGGCGCAAAATCTTCCGGTGCTTCGGTCGGCAACGATATATCGCTCACATTCGGAAGCCGCATCCGGGTGAGGACGATGACATCAACGGCGAGCGACAGCGCGACGCCGGCCACGATGGACAGGAAGAACACCAAGGGCGAGATCCACGGGGCACCGCTGAGCACGATCATCACGACGATGAACACGCCGAGCTTCAGCATCCACCCGCCGAGCACGATGGCGAAGAAGAGCTGGACGTAGATCGGATCCCCGTACCAGCGATTGGCGATGAGGATGCTGATTGCCGTGATCGCAAGGAACAGTGCAGCCAGGAACACTCCCAACAGGCCGCTCCACAGACCGTTCGTGCCGTCAACGAAGAATCCGATGACCCCCGCGATGATCGCGAGTACTGCCGCGGCCGCTGCGGACCACAGTAGCGTCTTACGCAGGATCGGCGTGCTGGATACGGGACTGGGACTCATGGTGTCTCCATAGGGTGCGGGACGGGCTCAACAGGAGCGGTGCGCTGGATGCGCTGAGAGGGCAGCAGAGTGACGACGAGACAGGCGCTGATGCCGATCACGCCGAACACGACTCCGGGCAAGTACTGACCTGGCCAGTCCTCGCGCGAACCGATGTACATCAGCAGGACGGCGAGCGAGATCACCGCGGTCCAGGCGTAGAAGATGAGGACAGCGTCTCGGTCGCGGTGTCCGAGATCGAGCATCCGGTGGTGCAGGTGCTTTCGGTCCGGCGAGAACGGGGACTTGCCCGCACGCATGCGCCGGAACACGGCAAGACCGAAGTCGAGCAGAGGCAGCAGGACGACGACGAGCGGCAGCAGGATGGGAATGAACGCGCCGAGCAGTTGCGAACGGCCGAACTCTTCCGGATCGACAGCGACCGACGACATCTGTCCGGTGAGAGAGATGGCCGACGTTGCCATCAGCAGACCGAGCACCAGGGCTCCGGAGTCGCCCATGAAGAGCTTCGCCGGGCTCCAGTTCAGCGGCAGGAAACCGATGCATGCGCCGATCACCACTGCTGCCAGGAAGGACGCCAGGTTGAAATAGCTGCTCGTGCCGGTGTCTCGGGTGAGGATGTACGAATAGGCGAAGAACACGCCGTTGGCGATGAGACACACACCGGCGACGAGCCCGTCGAGCCCGTCGATGAAGTTGACGGCGTTCATCACGACGACGATCGCGAACATCGTCACGGCGATGCTCAGCCAACTGGAGACGATGACCATCTCACCGAGCGGAAGCGAGAGAATCTGCAGGCCTCCGACCACCGTGATGATGCCTGCGGCAAGGAACTGAGCCCCGAGTTTGATCATCCAGTCCAGGTCCCAGAGATCGTCGATCACGCCGATCACCGCGATGAGCAGAACTGCCCCCAGCACCGCCCACATGGTCTGCGGCGGCACCCACATGATGCTGAAGAAGGGGTTGGCAGCGGAGACTCCGATCGCGGCAGCGATGCCGAGGACGATGGCCACCCCTCCGAGCCTGGGTGTCGGGGTGGTATGGACGTCGCGCTCGCGGATGCCCGGGTACAACTTGAATCGCAGACTGAGCTGCCAGACCGCCCACGTCATCATCAGGGTGACGGTCGCGGTGAGGATGATCGTGAACAGGTACTGCTTCACAGGGTGCCGTCCGCTGGGCCGTCCTGCGACGCCTGCGGCTCCAACAGCTCTCCGAGGACGGCTTCCAACTGTCTTCGCGTCACCGCACCCTCACGCAGCACGCGCACTCGTGGTTCGCCGGCATCGGCGAGCGGGCGCACGAAGGACGTGGCGTCGATGATCGTCGACGCGATCCCCGTCGCGCTCATGCCGCCATCGAGATAGACCGAAACGCTCTCCCCCAGCATCCGCTCGGCGTCTCCAGCGGAGATCGCCGCGTCTTTACCCGTGAGATTCGCGCTGGATACGGCGAGCGGACCGGTCTCCTCGAGGATCTCCAGCGCGACGTGATGATCGGGCATGCGCACCGCCACCGTCCCCAAGGTGTCACCGAGGTCCCACGCAAGCGAAGGCTGCGCCGGGAGGACGATCGTCAGCCCTCCGGGCCAGAACTCGTCGACCAGTCGCTGCACCGGCTCCGGCACCTCTTCGACGAGGGCTGCCAGCGCAGCCTGGTTCGCAACGAGCACGGGGGGTGGCTGGTCTCTGCCCCGGCCCTTTGCATCCAGGAGCCGCTGTACTGCCGCCGGGGTGAAAGCGTCAGCTGCGACACCGTAAACGGTGTCAGTGGGCATGACGATGAGCCCGCCGCGGGCAATCGCCTGACGAGCATGGCGCATTCCCGCGAGAAGTTGCGCCTCATCGTGGCAATCGAAGACTGAGGACATGACCTTCCCAGTCTACGTGCCCGCTCGCCGGCGCACGACTCGCTGCCCGCCGGTCAGGGGCGAAACGCTGTCGTGGAGCGATCGCGCTGCGTGAGGTCGCGATGTGTCGCGGGTGCCCGCCAGCCGGCTTGGGAGAGCAGTGTCCGAATCTCTTCGCCCTGCAGCTCACCATGCTCGATCACGAGCAGTCCCCCCGGACGCAGAAGCTGCAGCGCTCTGACACTGAGCGCACGAACGAGGTCGAGGCCGTCCGCCCCCCCGTAGAGCGCCATCGCCGGGTCGAACAGCCGCACCTCGGGATCGCGAGGAACGGCGTCGTCCGGCACGTATGGCGGATTCGAGATCACGACGCTCGCGGTACCGTCCAGCTCGTGCAGAGAGTCGGCGAGGTCTCCGTGCACGAGCGTCAGATTCTCTACGCCGGCAGTGTTGCGCACAGCCCAGCGGTGCGCGTCCGGTGAGAGCTCGACGGCGTAGATGCGCGAATGCGGCACCTCTGTGGCCATCGCCAGTGCTATCGCGCCGCTTCCCGTGCACAGGTCCACACCGATCGGCTCGGCGGATGCATCGTTGAGGAGGGCGTCGACGGCGAACTGAGCCACAGTCTCCGTCTCCGGACGCGGCACGAACACACCCGGGCCGACAGCCAGTTCCAAGTGCCGGAACGGCGCGAGACCGGTGAGATGCTGAAGCGGCTCGCGCTCGACCCGCCGCGCGATCAGCCCCTCGAGGGCCTGTGTTTCCTGCTCCCCCACCGTGTCGCCGCGCACGATGGCTGCCTGCACCTCACCGCGGCTGATCCCCCGGATATGACCTGCGAGCAGTTCGGCATCGACCAGAGGCTCGGCAATGCCTGCCGCAGCGAGCCGCTCTGCGGCGGAACGAACGAGCGCGGCAAGAGTCAGTTCTGGCATCCACTCAGCGTACGGCGTTCTCCGTGCTCTTCCCCGTCACAATGCACCCAGCATGCATCGACTCGAATAGGCTTGCGATGCACCGTTCCGCGAACGAAAGGTCCACCATGTCCGGCATTCATTCCGACATCACCACCACTTTCGGCAACACGCCGCTGGTGCGGCTGAACCGCGTCACCGAAGGACTCGGTGCCACGGTGCTCGCGAAGCTGGAGTCATTCAATCCAGCCTCGAGCGTGAAAGATCGCATCGGCATCGCGATGATCAACGCGGCCGAGGCATCAGGTGAGCTCAAGCCCGGCGGGACCATCGTCGAATCCACCAGCGGCAACACCGGCATCGCGCTTGCGATGGTCGGGGCGGCCCGCGGCTACAAGGTGATCCTCACGATGCCGGCATCGATGTCGAAGGAGCGGCGCGTGCTGCTCAAGGCGTTCGGCGCTGAGATCGTCCTCACAGACCCCACCACCGGCATGAGCGGTGCGATCGAGGAGACGAAGAAGATCGTCGCCGACACCCCCGGCGCTGTCTGGATCCGTCAGTTCGAGAACGCCGCGAACCCGCAGATCCATCGCGAGACCACCGCCCAGGAGATCCTGCGCGACACCGACGGCGCCGTCGACATCTTCGTGGCAGGCATCGGCACCGGGGGCACCATCACCGGCACAGGGCAGGCGCTGAAGGCCGCGAAGCCGAGCGTTCAGGTCGTGGCCGTCGAGCCGAAGGACTCCCCCGTGCTGACCGAGGGGCATCCTGGACCGCACAAGATCCAGGGCATCGGACCGAACTTCGTTCCCGCCGTCCTCGATCGCGACGTGCTCGACGAGGTCATCGCCGTCGAATTCGACGAGTCGCTGCGGCTTGCGCGCGATCTGGCCGCCAAGGAGGGCCTGCTGGTCGGCATGTCGTCAGGAGCAGCACTTTCGGCCGCGCTGCAGGTCGCGGCACGCCCCGAGAATGCAGGGAAGACGATCGTGGTCGTGATGCCCGACACAGGTGAGCGCTACATCTCCACCGCACTCTTCGAGGATCTGCGCGAAAGCTGATCCGTCCATGGGAATAATCGGCCGAATTCGCGAGGACATCGCCGCCGCGCGTCTTCGAGATCCGGCTGCACGTCACGCGCTCGAGGTCGGGATGCTGTACCCCGGGCTCCATGCGATCTGGGCGCATCGCGTCTCTCATGCGCTGTGGAGACGCGGGCTGCGGTTTCTCGCACGTGCGAACTCGCAGCTCGCGCGTGCGGTGACGGGAATTGAGATACACCCGGGGGCGCGGATCGGCAGGCGGTTCTTCATCGACCACGGCATGGGGGTCGTGATCGGCGAGACTGCCGAGATCGGCGACGACGT
>JBEBSN010000117.1:0-8337 GCA_040394295.1 Microbacterium sp. | reverse complement strand
GGGCGACCTCAAGGAGAACGGCGGCTACCACGCGGCCAAGGACGAGCAGGGCAAGCAGGAGGCGCGCATCCGCACCCTTGAGAACCTGCTGAAGACCGCGAAGGTCGGCGAAGCGCCGGCAAGTCGCGGCATCGTCGAGCCTGGCACTGTCGTCACCGCTCTCGTCGCCGGTGGCGAAGAGGTTTTCTTGCTGGGCAGCCGCGAGATCGCGGTCGACAGCGAGCTCGATGTGTACAGCGAGGCCAGCCCTCTCGGACAGGCCATTCTCGGTCTGAAGGTAGGCGAGAAGACCTCCTATGAGGCTCCGAACGGCAAGTCGATATCCGTCGAGGTGACGAAGGTCGACACCTACGCAGGCTAGTCGGGAACGACGGCCGGGTCGTACCCAGCGCGGCGGAGCGTGTCGAGTGTGAGCTCGGTGTGCTCCGCCCCTCTTGTCTCGATGCTCAGCTGCAGGATCACTTCGCTGATCTGCAGTCCTTGACCGTGACGGGTGTGCAAGACCTCCATCACGTTGGCTCCGGCCTGCGAGAGAAGCTCTGACACGCGCGCGAGCTGACCGGGGCGGTCAGGCAGCGGGATGCGGATCGTGAGATATCGGCCGGATGCCGCCAGGCCGTGCGACACGACACGCTGCAGCAGCAGCGGGTCGATGTTGCCGCCGGTGAGCACCGCCATCGTCTTGCCCGTTTCCGAGACCTTACCCGCGAGGATCGCGGCGACGCCGACGGCCCCAGCCGGTTCGACGACCACCTTCGACTGTTCGAGCAGCACGAGGATCGCGCGGGCGATGTCATCGTCGGTGACGGTGACGACGTCGTCGACGAGGTCTTTGATGATCTCGAACGGGACGGCGCCTGGTTGGGCGACCAGAATGCCATCGGCGATGGTCGGGTGCGTCTCGATCGTGACAGGGTGACCTGCGGAGAGGGACGGCGCCATGGCGGCGGCATTCTCAGCCTGCACACCGATCACCCGTATCGTTCGTCCGGCTTTCGCCGCCTCGGCCTTCGCCGCGGCGGCGACACCGGCGATGAGACCTCCGCCGCCGATGCCGACAAGGATCGTGTCGATGTCCGGCGCATCAGAGATCAGCTCGAGCCCGAGCGTGCCCTGGCCGATGACGACGTCGCGGTGGTCGAAGGGATGGATCATCACCGCGCCGGTACGCTCGGCGAACTCTGCGGCCAGCCGCAGCGAGGTCGCGACGGTCTCGCCCTCGAGCACGACCTCGGCGCCGTAGCCGCGGGTGGCGAGCAGCTTGGGCACGGGAACACCCAGCGGCATGAAGATCGTCGCCGGGATGCCGAGCGCCTGTGCGGCGAGCGCGACGCCCTGAGCATGGTTTCCTGCGGAGGCGGCTACCACGCCGCGTGCGCGCTCCTGGGCAGTGAGCTGCGAAAGCCGATATGCGGCACCGCGGATCTTGAACGAACCCGTGCGCTGCAGGTTCTCCATCTTCAGCACGACGGGCGAACCGAGAATGTCCGACAGCGCCCGCGACGGCAGGGTGGGCGTGTGCGAGATCACGCTTTCCAGCCCCCGGGCGGCTTCTTCGAACTCGGCCAGGCTGGGAACTGCGCTCATTTATTCCTCCGTTGCCGCTCGCGCGGCACTGTACTCCAGATCAGATCACCGGCGGGTTGTCGGCCGGTCTTCCACGACCCGCTGGTCAGCGTCACCGTGACCACATTCACGAACGCTGCCAGAGGCACGGCGAACAGGGCACCGGGGATTCCGGCGATCATCGAACCGCCGGCCACGACGAGTACGACGGCGAGCGGATGCACCTTCACAGCCGATCCCATCAGGATGGGCTGTAGCACGTGGCCTTCGAGCTGCTGCACACCGATCACGACGACGAGCATCCACAACGCGTTCCACGGGTCGTTGTACACCAGTGCGAGGAACACAGCGACGGCACCGGTGGTCACGGCACCGACGATCGGGATGAAGGCACCAAGGAACACCAGAACGGCGACCGGGATCGCCAGCGGCACACCCAGCAGGAATGCGCCGAGGCCGATGCCGATCGAGTCGATCGTGGCGACCAGCAGCTGCGTCTTTGCGTAGTTGACGACCGTCCGCCATCCGTTGCGCGCAGCCGCATCGATCGCAGGACGCGCCTCACCGGGGAAGAGCTTGGTCGTCCAGCGCCAGATCCCTCCGCCATCGGCCAGCAGGCAGATGAGGATGAAGACGGTCAGCAGGGCGCCGACGACGACGTGCCCGAAGGTGGACCCGATCGCCAGAGCACCGGACCACAGCAGCTGCGCCTGTTCCTGCATCAGCGCGAATCCCTGATCGAGGTACTGCTGAATGTCTGACTCGGAAAGGTGCAGCGGGCCGCTGATGAGGTACTGGCGGAACTCGTCGACGGCCGCCACAGTACTCGCCTGCACGTCTGACCATTCGCGAGCGACCTGCCAGCCGACCAGCCACAGCAGCCCTGCGACGATCGCGATCGTGCCGATCAGAGAGATGACGATCGCCAGCCAGCGCGGGAAGCGTTTGCGCAGCATCCATTCGAACGCCGGCCACAGCAGCGCCGTGATGAGGATGCCGATGAGGAGCGGGATGACGAGTAGTTTGAGCTGGATGACCACCCAGATGATCACGCCCGTTGCTGCGGCGATGAGAAGCAGCCGCCAGGCGTAGCTGGCGCCGACGCGGAGCGAGAAAGGAACGGCTTGATCGGTGGTGGTCGAGACGGTTCTGTCTGTCGGCATCGCGCCCCAGAGGAAGTCACGCTTGCGTGGGCGTTTCTCATCCGTCATCTGGCCAGTCTAGTTTGTGGGACGGGTGCGCACCGTCCGAAGTACCTGTGTGACTGCAACGGTCGTGTCGGTGCCTGCCGATACGCTGACGGCATGGCAGAGACTCTCAGCGCCGCACAGGCTCGCCGCGTCGCTCTGGGCGCGCAGGGCTTCACCCGGCGACGCCCTGCAGGCGAAGTCTCCGCGCGTCATCTGCACCGCGCGATGGAACGACTCGGCGTGCTGCAGATCGATTCGGTCAACGTCTTCGCGCGCAGTCACTATCTGCCACTGTTCTCACGACTGGGGTCGTACGACCCAGCGCTGCTCGATCGCGTCTTCCTCTCGCGCACCACCCACTACGTCGAATATCTCGCACACGAGGCGACGTTCGTACCGATCGATGACTGGTCGCTATGGCGGTTCCGCATGGAGGCGTTCCGCAAGCGTTGGGAGTCCGACCCGCAGTCGTGGCCAAGCCAGAATGCGCGCACGATCGCGTGGGTGAAGGACGAGCTGCGCGCGCGTGGTCCGCTGCGCCCTGCCCAGCTGCGAGCCGACGCGCCTCGCGAGCGCGGCACCTGGTGGGATTGGGATGACGTGAAGCTCGCCCTTGAGCACCTCTGGCGCACCGGCGACGTCGCCATCAGCGGTCGGCGCGGGTTCGAGCGCCACTATGCGCTGGAAGACCAGGTGATCCCGACCGCGGTACGTGCGCGCGTGGTGGAACGGGAAGACGCGATTCGTGAGCTCGTGAGCCGTGCAGCGCGCTCATCCGGCGTCGCCACCGAGAGCGACCTCGCCGATTACTACCGGATCCGCGATCGCCGAGCCATTCGTGCAGCCATCGAAGATCTCGTCGACGAGGGCGTCCTCCGGCCTGTGCAGGTGCGCGGTTGGGAACGCGGTGGGCGCCAGATTCCCGCGTGGCTGCACCGCGATGCGGTGCTGCCCCGGCGCGTGGATGCCGCGGCTATTCTCACTCCGTTCGACCCGGTCGTGTGGTTTCGCGAAAGAGCGCTGCGCGCCTTCGATCTCGACTACCGCATCGAGATCTACGTGCCCGCCCACAAGCGCCGCTACGGCTATTACTGCCTGCCCGTCCTCGTCGGCGACCGGATCGTCGCCCGGATCGACCTGAAGGCCGATCGGTCGACATCGACGTTGCGCGTGCAATCGGCCTGGTGGGAGCCCCAGTCGCGGCCGGAAGACGCTGAGGCCATCGCTCGCGAACTGGCCCTGGCCGCGTCCTGGCAGGGGCTGGAGAACGTCTCGGTATCCGGTTGGGGTGATGCCGCGCATGCGATCGCAGCCGCCTTGCACATCGAACGCGGCCCAGTGCAGCGTCACGTGCACGATAGAGAGCAATCGGCGTGAAACGGCGCACGATGTGGATCATCGGCGCTGCCCTGATCGTGATGGCGGCGGCCGCAGCCATATGGTTGTTGCTGATCCCCCGGGGCGGCAGCGCACAGGAGCATGCCCTGGCATACCTGCGCGCTCTCGAGAACGGCGATCTGACAGCAATCGAGGCGACCGGTCTTGACGTACCGCCCGACACCGCAGCTGCGTTCACAGGAGCAGACGAGTACATCAGTGAGGTGGCTGTAGAGGCCTCCACCGAGTCGGACGCCGCGCCCATCGTGCGGGCGTCGTTCACCCTCGCCGATGAACGACGAGACGTCGAGATTTCGATGATCGAGGCGCACGGGCGATGGGTTCCTGACCCCGCGACCGCTTTCGGCACTGTTCTCGCACAGACGCCTGTCGGAGTCGGAGAGACCGTGTTCGCCGCTGACGCAGCCGTCACGCTCTTGCCCGCCCAATATGAGCTGTCCGCCTCGCCCGCAGAGTTCCTCGAAGGAACGGCAGTGGTTCAGGCCACGCCCGCTACCACTCAGAACGTCGCGCTGGAGGTCGCGCTCCGGCCCGAGGCGACCGAGCGCGCCGGGGAGCAACTCGCACAGCATCTCGAAGTCTGTACGCGCTCTGCCGCAGAGGTACCGGAATCCTGTGGGATAGCCGTCCCATGGGCGGCTGATTTCTCTGCGCTGAGCGAAGTCAGCTATCGCATCGAGCAGCCACCAGTCATTTCGCTCACGCTGTCGTCATTTCGCGCAGACGAGGGCGTGCTCGTGGCCACGGTGACCGGCACGGACTTCGACGGCGAAACCGCGAAGACGGCAAGTTACCGCACGACGAACTGGTCGCTACGCGGCGATGTCGATTTCACCGCCGCCGACATCGTGCTTTCCGTGTGGTGACGCGTTCGGCTCGTCGCCTCAGAACTGGACGCGAGGCGGTTCAGCGATCGCAGCGCTGTCAGCGACCTCGAAGAACTCGCGTTCAGTGAAGCCGAGTCCACGCGCGAACAGGTTGTTCGGGAACACCTTGATCTTGGTGTTGAGCTCGCGCACGCCCCCGTTGTAGAAACGACGGGCTGCCTGGATCTTGTCTTCAGTGTCGACGAGAGAGTGCTGCACCTGAAGGAAGTTCTGACTCGCCTGCAGCTGCGGGTAGGCCTCAGCGACCGCGAACAGGCTCTTGAGCGCTTGCTGCAGGTGTCCCTCTGCGATGCCGGCTTCACCGGGGCTTGTCGCGGAGAGCGTCTCAGCACGAGCACGCGTCACATTCTCGAAAACGGCCTTCTCATGGGAGGCGTAGCCCTTCACCGTCTCGATGAGGTTGGGGATCAGATCTGCACGACGCTTCAGTTGTACCGTGATGCCGCTCCACGCCTCGTCGACGCGAACGTTCAGCTGTACGAGGGAGTTGTATGTCGCCCAGAAGTAGATGCCGATCAGCACCAGTACGGCGACGACAATCAGAACCGGAATGAGCCATTCCATGGCACACAACCCCCTTAACGAGTTTTTCTCATACTAATGGCGCAATCTGCACGGCGACTGGGTGATCTGTCATTCCCCAAGGACGCGGTCAAGGTAACGATTCGCGAAACGGCGCTCAGGATCCAGCTGCTCTCGCACGGCGAGGAAATCGTCGAATCGCGGGTAGCGTTCGCGCAGTTGCGCGGCATTGAGCGTGTGCAACTTTCCCCAGTGCGGACGGCCGCCGTGGTCGAGGCAGATGCGCTCGATCGCTTCGAAATATTCGGTCGGATCAGCGCGCCAGTACCGGTGTACGGCGATGTATGCGCTCGGTCGCTCGTACGCGGTCGAGAGCCACCGATCATCCGCTGCGGCGAAGCGCACCTCGACCGGAAACTCGATCCGCCAGCCGCGTTCAGCGATCAATGCGCGGATCTCCCGAAAGGCCGCTACCGCGTTCTCTGCGGGGAGAGCGTATTCCATCTCTCGAAATCGCACATTGCGACTCTGCGTCAGTACCCGATGCGAGCGATCGGTGTACTCGCGGTCTCCCGTGAGCTTCACTGCGAGCCGGTTGAACGACGGCGTGATGGCGGGGATGATCTGGCCTGCAGCGCAGACGATGCGATATACGCCGTTCGAGAGCAGAGTCTCGTCGATCCAGCGGCCCACGCGCGGCAGCGGTCGGCGCCGAGTCGCCTCAGGAAGTCTGCTCTGGCGCTTGGTGAGGGCGACATCGGTGTGCGGGAACCAGTAGAACTCGAAGTGATCGGATGCCTCGACCCGTTCGTCGAGGGTGGAGAGCACGTCCTCGAGCGGGACGGGCTCGTCGATCGCGTGCATCACGAACGCGGGAACGCACTGCAGAGTGACCTCGACGATGACGCCGAGCGCACCGAGCCCGAGCGCGACTGCCGAGAGCAGTTCCGCGTTCTCTTCGTCGCTGATTCGGAGAAACTCCCCTTTGCCCGTGATGAGGGTGACGCCGACGACCTGGGCAGCGATTCCACCGAAACCCGCTCCGGTGCCGTGGGTGCCGGTCGAGATCGCACCTGAGATGGACTGGCGGTCGATGTCGCCGAGGTTCTGCATCGCGAGGCCGTAGGGGGCCAGCAGTCGAGGGATCCGGTACAGGCGCGTACCGGCGAGCAGCGTCACTCGTCCTCGTGCGGTGTCAGCGAACACGACGCCCTGCATATCGTCCAGTTCGAGCAGCACGCCGGGTGCGACCGCGATTCCAGTGAAGCTGTGTCCGGCGCCCACGGCTTTGACCGGCAGGTTGTGTGCGATAGCGGCCTGGACGGCGCGCTGCACACCCTCAGGACTGCGCGGGCGCTCGACGCGCGCAGGCTTCACTCGAGCCGAACGCGCCCAGTTCTGCCAGACACCACCGGGTCGGGTCACAGGAACGCCTTCCCTTCGCCTCGGTAGGTGGGAAGCTCGTCGATCACCTCGGTGCCGGAGACCAGCTGGTAGGTCTCGATGCGTTCGGCAGGTTCGCCGCTCTTCGCATGCCTGAACCAGACACGATCGCCCAGCGTCAACTCGCGTGCGGCGGCGCCCTGTAGCGGTGTCTGCACCTCTCCTGCCGCCTCCCGCGGCATGGTGCGCAGACCTTGCGGCCACACCGGGAGCGGTTGGCGTGAGGCGACCGCCGGCCCGGAGGCGATCCACCCGCCGCCGAGGACCGTGGCGATGTCGTCGGTCGGGCGGCGCACGACATCGCAGGCGAACGCAGCCGCCGGCGCCGGGCGGAAGGAGCGGTAGCCGTCGAAGAGATGCCCGCCCAGCAGACCGCTGCCGGCTGATGCCTCGGTGACCGATTGATCGCTGCCGGTGAACTCGAGCGAGCCGGTGCCGCCGCCGTTGACGAACTCCAGCGGGGCGATCGAGATCAGCGCATCGGCGATCTCTGCGCGCCGCACCCGCAGATCATCCCGTGAGCGCGCTTGCACCATTCGGATCAGAGGCGCATCGGAGCCGTTGTCTCCTTGGCCGGCGATCTGCGCTTCATACATCTGCAGGCCGACGAGACGGAAACCGGCGCGCCGCACGATCGTGCGCGCGAAGGACGCGACGTCTCCCGCAGTGAACAACGGCGATCGACGCACGCCGATGTGTCCGAGCATGGCCGACCGCCACGATGCATCCGCATCGATGGCGACTCGAATCGTCTCGCGGGTGCCGGGGGCTGCGATGCTGTCGATGAGGTCAAGGTGGGCGACATCGTCGACCATGAGCGTGATGCGCGATGCAGCGCGCTCATCTCGCACGAGCATCTCCAGCCCGGCCCGGTCGGCGGTCGGATAGCCGAGGACGATGTCATCATGCGTCTCGGCGAGCCAGAGCGCCTCCGCGAGCGAGAACGCGAGGATGCCGTGATAGCCGGGGATGCGCAGCACGGCATCGAGCACTTCGCGCACGCGAACCGATTTGGATGCGACACGAATGGGGATTCCGCCGGAGCGAACGAGAAGATCCATCGCGTTGTGACGCAGCGCATCGAGGTCGATGACCGAAACGGGTGCAGGCAGGTGCGCGGTGGCATCCGTGAGCCGCGGCCACCACTGGGCGGGGTTCTCCCAGGCGAGGGGCTGCGAGCCGGCAGGGCTCAGGTCGGCGGTGAGGTCGAGCACTCCCCCACCCTACGACGTCAGAGCTGAGACTGGCGAGGATAGGCTTAGCAGGCACGCCCCCATAGCCCAATGGCAGAGGCAGGCGACTTAAAATCGCTTCAGTCTGGGTTCGAGTCC
>JBEBSN010000116.1:0-8420 GCA_040394295.1 Microbacterium sp. | reverse complement strand
ATGGTGGGCCGCGACCTGCAGTACATCCGCTTGAACGGCACGGTCGTCGGCGCTCTCGCAGGCTTGGCGATCTACACGATCGCGCATGCCATCATCCCTGGAGTCTGATTTGCCGCTTTCACACGATCATCTCTGGCCGCGAGCCGGGGCGTGGCCCGCGTTCGAAGATGTGGCGGACGCCGTGCTGCTGGGCGTTCCGACCTCTCGCACTTCGCTTTCCCCGACGGGCGCGGACGCGACGCCGCCAGCCGTGCGCGATGCGCTGCAACGCTACAGCCCGACGCTGATGGGTCCACCCGTCCTCGACCTGCATGAAGCGCTGCGGCTGGCCGACGCCGGAGATATCGAAGAGCCTGATGGCCCAGAAGGCGAAGCGACGACGATCAAGCGCGCACGGCAACTGACTTCGGCAGCTGACCTGCTCATCGCTCTCGGTGGCGACAACTCTCTCACCTATCCGGTCGCGCTCGGCGCCCAGGCCACCGGTCTCATCACCTTCGACGCCCATTTCGATCTGCGCGACGGCGTATCCAACGGTTCCCCTGTGCGCCGTCTGGTCGAAGACACGCCGGCTGGTGATGTGGCGACGTCACCCATCGATCCGACGCGCGTCGTGCAGATCGGCATCGCCGATTTCGCGAATTCCGCCGCATACGCGGAGCGGGCGGCGCACTGGGGAATCCGCGTGATCACGCTCGACGAGCTGCGAAGGCGCACCATCGCCGACGTCGTCGCCGAGGCTGTGGAGGTTGCGGGTGCGGGCACGGATGCGCGCATCCATCTCGACATCGACGTGGATGTCTGCGATCGCGCAGTCGCCCCCGGTTGTCCGGCCAGCGTTCCGGGCGGGTTGCAGGCGTGGGAGTTGCGGGCGCTGACACGGGCGGTGGCGACGGATGCTCGTCTGATCAGCGCTGACATCGCCGAAGTCGATGCCACAGCCGATGCTGCCGACCTGCGCACCGTGCGCTTGGCTGCGCTGTGCGTGCTCGAACTCCTGGCCGGGTTGGCTGTCCGCGCCTGAGCGCAGCGCTCACGTGCACTGACCATACACCTTTCGGGCCAGCCGCCGCGACCCCCTTCCGCATGAGCGGCGAGAGGGCGATTCTGGATGCCTTGACCGAAGGAAAGGTGACCATGAGCGACACGGCAACAGGCACGATCACGGCCACATGCGATACCTGCGGAAACGTCTACGACAAGTGCATCACGATAAGCAACGGCCAGAAGGTCGGCACCTTCGACAGCTTCGAGTGTGCCATCCACGCGATGGCGCCCGTGTGCGCGCACTGCGACTGCCGGATCCTTGGCCACGGCGCTGAGGCGAACGGACAGATCTTCTGCTGCGCCCACTGCGCTCGCAAGAGCGGCGAGGAAGAGATCGTGGACAGGACGTGATGGCAATGAGCGGTGGCATTCGACGCAGCGAGGAGGGGCTTGACTCTACGCGCATGGTGAACCAGCCTGCGCTGCGCTCATCGGATGGCCTGATCTGGATGATCGTGGCTGGGGTGTTTCTGTTGGTCTGCGCCGCACCGCTGGTGCTGTTGACCCTCGTGGACCCCCGAGCGTCAGCCCCGATGGCGTGGATCACCGCCATCGTGCTCGTCGGCCTCTACGCGGCCCTCGTCACAGCCCGCGGCGTTGTGGCCGACCGCAAGCGGCGCCTTCGGCTGATGGCCATCCTGATGTTGGCCATGGCGGCAGTCGCTCTGCTCGGGCTGTTCGTCTGCGCGATGATCGAGTGGTCAGCCGTGCCAGGCGCTTAGACGGCGATACCGTCCTTCCATACGGATTGGATGAGCGGCACCCCTGGTCGATACGACAGGTGGACGTGCGTGGGCGCATCCAGCAACACGAGATCGGCTCGCGCGCCCGGGCTGATGACGCCGATATCGGCTCGGCGGAGAGCTCGGGCGCCACCGGCCGTCGCCGACCACAGCGCTTCAGACGGCGTCATCCCCATGTCCCGAACAGCGATCGCTATGCAGAACGGCATCGATGACGTGAAGCTCGAGCCGGGATTGGTGTCGCACGCGAGCGCGACGGTCACCCCTGCGTCGATGAGTCGTCGCGCGTCAGGATACGGCTGCCTGGTCGAGAACTCGACGCCCGGCAGCAGCGTGAGTACAGTGTGCGACGACGCGAGGGCCCCGACATCGTCGTCGCTGAGATAGGTACCGTGGTCGATGGATGCCGCGCCCAGGTCGACCGCGAGACGCACGCCGTCTCCGAGACCGAGCTGGCCGGCGTGTATACGTGGGACGAGCCCGCGGGCGATGCCCGCTTCCAGCACTCTGCGCGACTGCGCCGGCGTGAAGGCGCCCGTCTCGCAGAAGACATCGATCCAGCGCGAGTGCGGCGCGCACGCCTCCAGCATCGGCCCGACGACGAGGTCCACGTAGTCGTCGGCGCGGTCGGCATACTCAGCAGGCACGACATGCGCGCCGAGGAATGTGACCTCCGGCGTGACCTCTGCCGCCAGACGCACGAGGCGTTGCTCGTCGTCGACGTTCAGCCCATATCCGCTCTTGATCTCCACCGTGGTCGTCCCCTGGGCGCGCATCTCCGCGACGAAAGCCTGAAGACGTGTGCGCAACTCGTCGGTCGACGCAGCCCTCGTCGCGGCGACGGTCGATCGGATGCCCCCGGCGGCATATTTCTCTCCCGCCATCCGTGACTCGAACTCTGCCGCGCGGTCACCGGCGAAGACGAGGTGGCTATGGCTGTCGACGAACCCCGGGATCATCGCCCGCCCGCCCGCGTCGACGGTTTCCACGTCGACTGCGTGCACGTCGACGGGCGGAGTCCCTTCCCCGAGCCAACCGATGCGCCCATCCTCGATGAGAACAGCGCAGTCGCGCAGCGTACCCGCGTCGGTGTGGGTCGTCAGCTCACCGATATTCGTGATCAGAGTGCGCATCAGCATCCTCTTTCGCCTTGAAAGGGCAATTCAGCATAGTGCGCAGGCCTCAGACTGTGCGGAACTGCCCTCTCAAACCCGCTCGTACCTTCACGCATCACAGCATCGGCACCTTCAGCCCACGCTCCAGTGCGACCTCGCGGGCGCGCTCGTAGCCAGCGTCAACGTGGCGCATCACGCCGGTTCCCGGGTCGTTCGTCAGCACGCGCTCGAGCTTTTCTGCTGCAAGCGGCGTTCCGTCTGCGACGCACACCTGTCCTGCGTGGATGCTGCGGCCGATGCCGACGCCGCCGCCATGGTGCAGCGAAACCCACGACGCTCCGCTCGCCGTGTTCAGCAGAGCGTTGAGCAGAGGCCAGTCGGCGATCGCGTCGGATCCATCGGCCATCGCCTCCGTCTCGCGGTACGGCGATGCGACCGAGCCCGAGTCGAGATGATCTCGTCCGATCACGATCGGCGCCTTCAACTCACCGGAGGCGACCATCTCGTTGAACTTCAGTCCCGCGAGATGCCGCTCCTTGTAACCGAGCCAGCAGATACGCGCGGGCAGACCTTCGAAATGCACCTTCTCGGCGGCCTGGTCGAGCCAGCGATGCAGTGGCAGATCGTCGGGGAAGAGCTCCTTCACCGCACGATCGGTCGCAGCGATATCTGCCGGATCTCCAGAGAGTGCGACCCAGCGGAACGGGCCCTTCCCCTCAGCGAACAGCGGCCGAATGTATGCGGGGACGAAACCGGGGAAGGCAAACGCACGCTCGAAGCCGCCCAGCTCGGCCTCACGCCGGATCGAGTTGCCGTAGTCGAAAACCGCAGCACCGGCATCCTGGAACGCCACCATGGCAGCGACCTGGGCGGCCATCGATTCACGCGAGCGGCGAGTGAATTCCTCTGGGTCGCGCTCGGCCTCCGCCTTCCATTCCGACACCGAGATGCCGATCGGGAGGTAGGCGAGCGGATCATGCGCACTGGTTTGATCTGTGACGATGTCGATGGCGACTCTGCGGCGCTGCAGTTCGGGGAACACCTCGGCCGCGTTGCCGACGAGCCCGACGGAAAGCGCTTCGCCGGCTTCTTTCGCAGAGAGGACCCGTTCCGCAGCGGCATCCAGATCTTGGGAGTACTCGTCGAGATAGCCGTGTTCCACTCTGCGGCGCAGACGCGATTCGTCGACGTCCACGATGAGCACCGCTCCGCCGTTCATGGTGACGGCGAGGGGCTGAGCACCGCCCATCCCGCCAGCGCCCCCGGTGAGCGTCAGCGTCCCCGCGAGCGAATCGCGGGAAAGCGAACGGGCGACGGCGGCGAATGTCTCGTATGTCCCCTGCAGAATGCCCTGCGTACCGATATAGATCCACGATCCGGCGGTCATCTGCCCGTACATCGTCAGGCCCAGAGATTCGAGGCGTCGGAACTCCGGCCACGTCGCCCAATCCCCCACCAGGTTGGAGTTAGCGATGAGCACCCGCGGCGCCCACTCGTTCGTGCGGAACACGCCGACGGGCTTGCCCGATTGCACAAGCAGTGTCTCGTCCGGTTCGAGCTCGTCGAGCGTGCTGACGATCGCGTCGTACGCTTCCCACGTGCGCGCGGCCTTGCCGGTGCCGCCGTAGACGACGAGATCCTCGGGATGCTCGGCGACATCGGGGTCGAGATTGTTCATCAACATGCGTTTGGCGGCCTCCGCGCCCCAGCTCTTCGCTGTGCGCTGCGGTCCTCGGGGCGCGTGGATCTCATGCATGTGCGTTCTCCTTGGCGGTGCGGGCGACGGCGCCCGATCGGACGAGTTCTGTGATGGCTTCGATCTCGGGCGAAAGGAAGCGATCCGGCCCCGGCCCCGCCGCGACAGTGCGCACGAGGTCGCGTACGGCGCCGGTTACCGACCCCGCCGACAGCGGGGCGCGCAGGTCCAGGGCGCGCGCTGCGGTCATCACCTCGATCGCGAGCACGCGGGCGAAGCCATCGAGGCTGCGTCGTAGCTTCCGGGCGGCTGCCCACCCCATCGACACATGATCCTCCTGCATGGCGGAGGACGGAATGGAGTCGACGGATGCGGGAGCGGCGAGTCTCTTCAACTCGGAGACGATCCCGGCTGCAGCGTACTGCGCGATCATGAGACCGGAATCGACGCCGACCTCGTGCGCGAGGAATGGCGGCAGCCCGCGGTTGCGTGCGGGATCCAACGCGCGGTCGGTGCGCCGCTCTGACACCGAAGCGACATCGGCGACCGAGATCGCGAGGAAATCGAGCACGGCGGCGACCGGTGCACCATGGAAGTTGCCGTTGGACTGGATGCGCCCGTCCACCGTGATCACCGGATTGTCGATGACGCTGGCGAGCTCGCGTGTGGCGATGTTCGTTGCGTGCGCCATCGTGTCTCGGGCCGTGCCGTGAACCTGGGGCGAGCAGCGCAGCGAGTATGCGTCCTGCACTCGGCCGTCGTCGGGCCCGGCGTGGCTGGCGACGATCGGCGAGTCGGTGAGGAATGCACGCAGGTTCGCAGCGGATTCGGCCTGCCCGGTCTGAGGACGCAGAGCCATGAGGTCGGCAGCGAAGACGGCGTCAGTGCCGAGCTGAGACTCCACCGACATCGCCGCGGCGAGGTCGGCGGTGACCAGAAGCGTGTCGAGATCGTGCAGAGCGAGCACGAGCATCCCCAGCATCCCGTCGGTGCCGTTGATGAGGGCGAGGCCCTCCTTCTCGACAAGAACGAGCGGGTCGATTCCGGCCGAGGTCAGCGCGTCGGTAGCCGGAACGAGCTCACCCGACGCCTCACGCACATCGCCCTCTCCCATCGCTGCAAGCGCGATGTGCGCGAGAGGTGCGAGGTCGCCTGAGCAGCCGAGGGAGCCGTACTCGCGAACGACCGGCGTGATGTGCGCGTTCAACATCGCCGCGTACGTCTGCGCCACGACAGGACGCACCCCCGTGCGCCCAGACGCGAGTGTCTGCAGACGCAGCAGCTGCAGCCCCCTGACGACCTCGCGCTCGACCTCGTCGCCGGTGCCTGCAGCATGGGACCGGATCAGGCTGGCCTGCAACTGGTGCCGGCGGCTCGGTTCGATGAATGTCGTAGCGAGCGCCCCGAAACCGGTCGAGACGCCGTAGTGCGGGTTCGGATCTGCGGCGAGCGCCTCGATCACGCCGCGGGTCTCGGCGATGCGGTCGAGGGCGGCCTCGTCGATCCTGACGGCGGCGCCCGCACGGCACACGGCGACCACTTCGGCAGGCGTCAGCGGTTCGTGGCCGACGAGAACAGATTCACTCATGCTCTGATTTCACACCGCTCCGGTAGCGGGAAACAGCTTCGCGTGTCATCCTTTGTCTGTGATCCCAGACACCCCGCGCGACGTCCAGGTTCCCGCAGCCGAGAACACACTGCGCATCCTGCGTCATCTGGCGGCGCGCCCCGCACCGGTCGCAGCCTCGGCCATCGCGCGCGAGTTGGAACTGCCTCGCTCGACTGTCTATCACCTGCTGACGACACTTGCGGCGCACGGGTTCGTGCTGCACCTGCGCGAGGAGCAGCGATGGAGTCTCGGTGCCTCCGCCTTCGAGTTGGCAGGCGGCTACACCCGCCAGCAGCCGCTCGCGCGTCTCGGACGACCCCTCATCGCTCTTTTGGCCGACCGTGTCGGCGAGAGCGCGCACCTCGCAGTGATGAGCGCAAGCGACGTGCTCTACATCGTCGAGGAGCGCGCGCCCAGGCGTCCAGCATTGGTGACCGAGGTCGGTGTCCGACTTCCCGCCCATCTCACGGCGACAGGACGCGCGATGCTCGCTGCGCTTCCCCGCGAGCAGGTGCGCGCGCTGTATCCCGATACGTCGGCGTTCCCCTCGCGAACGGGCCTCGGCCCCACAAAACCCAGCGAGCTTCGCGAGCTGTTGCGCAGCATCCGCGCGACCGGGTTCGCGACCGAACAGGGGCAGGTCAGCACCGGACTCTCGTCTGTCGGTGTCCCGGTGATCGATCGAACGGGTTGGCCGGTCGCCGCGGTGGCCGTGACCTGGCCCGAGGATCCGACGACGCAGCGTGACGTCGCCGCCCTGGCAGCAATGGTCGCCGAGACCGCGCAAGAACTCGCCAGACGCCTGCAGGGCAGGGCGGTCGGTGACACTGACGATCGAGGGTGGGCCGAGCGCCCGCGGCATCCGTGGAGGACTGCCACAGTCGCTCGACCCGAGGATCCGGCGTCGGGTTGATCAGCCGTTCGCGCCCTTGCGAGGTTTGATGAACGACTCCGGCTCCAGCTTTGCGCGCTTGGCCGCACGCTTCTCTTTCAGCGATGCCTTCGCGACCTTCTTGCTGCCGCGTGCCTGCGGTGCCTTGCCTGACATGTGATTCGCTTCCCCTTCGTTCGGCTGGCGGATGTTCTTTGACCATAGCCAGTAACCAGCGGAAGTCAAATTTCCCGCTGACCAGGAAAAAACGACTGCACATCGTGGATGCCCTTGGGCTGAGCGCGCGAGACTGAAAGAGTGTGAGCATGAGCGCTTTTCGGATCCTGCATCTCAGCGACACCCACTTCACCGGCGACGGCGGACGCCACTACGGCGTCGTAGACACCGCAGAGCATCTTCGCCGCGCTCTCTCGCACGTCGGACACCTGCTCTTTGACCTGGTCGTCGTCTCCGGTGACGTCAGCGAAGACGGCACGGTAGCGTCGTATCAGCAGGTGGGCGACATCCTCTTTCCGTGGGCAGAGGCGCGCGGCGCCCGTGTGGCCTTTGCCATGGGCAACCACGATCGGCGTGAGAATTTCCGCGCGGTACTCGGGAGTGGACAGCCCTTCACTGCAGCGAGCGAGTTGCCCGGCATCGACCTCGACCGGCCGGTAGCGTCTACTCTGACTACCGATGGCTGGCGCGTGATCGTGCTCGACAGCTCAGTACCGGGCGCGGGCTACGGCGAACTGGATGCCGGT
Source organism: Microbacterium sp. (assembly GCA_040394295.1). Taxonomy (GTDB): domain Bacteria; phylum Actinomycetota; class Actinomycetes; order Actinomycetales; family Microbacteriaceae; genus Microbacterium. The sequence continues at coordinate 575 of JBEBSN010000116.1, read as the reverse complement.
CAGAAGACGTTCCTGCGTTCGTCGCTCGCAGAACCCGCCGAGCACGGCACCGTCGTCATCGTTCACCACCCGCCCGTTCCCGCCCAGACGGACCTGCTTCAGGCGCTGTCTCTCGACGAGAGTGATGGACGTGACCTCATCGACATCGTGCGCGGCACCGACGTGCGTGTCATCCTCTCCGGCCACTACCACCTGCCGATCACTGAGTTCGTCTCGGGCGTCGCGGTGACGGTCGCACCGGGCGTGACGAACATCTCACGCGCCTTCGGTGACCCCACAGAGGAATCGTCGATCGACGGCTTCGGTGGATCCGTCATCACGCTCGATAGCGATCGGCTTCGGGTTCTGCCGTTCGTGGAAAGGACGACGGCGGACGACATCGTCTTCCACTTCGACGCCGGAGTCGTCGCTGACATCATCGATGACGCGGGCAACCCCTCAAGATCAACCGGCGATGCCGCCGCGAACGCCGGTTGAACAGAAGAGGCCCCCCCGAAGGCGGGGCCGCGTCTTAATGTCTACAAACAGGGTGGACCAAAAGGGATTAGAAACCCAGACCACCACGCGGCGAACCA
>JBEBSN010000115.1:0-8440 GCA_040394295.1 Microbacterium sp. | reverse complement strand
AGCCGTTGTCGCGGAGGATCTCGACGATGTCGAGACGGATCAGCGACTCATCTTCGGCGACGACGACGCGTCGAGGGGCGGATGAGGTGGGCTGCTCAGCCTGTTCTTGCTCGGTCACGGATCCATTCTAGTGGAGAGCTTCCTGTGACAAGGCTGCGACGGCGGCGATGCGCGGAAGTCAGGTGAATCCTGCGCTAAAGTCGTAGACGCGACACGTGAGCCGGCGTGGCGGAATGGTAGACGCGGAGCACTCAAAATGCTTTGTTCGAAAGGACGTGTGGGTTCGAGTCCCACCGCCGGCACATAGACTTCACCCCACTCCCAGCTGATGAGCGAGGATCACCACCTGGATGCGGTCGCGCGCATCGAGCTTCATCAGCACTCTGCCGACGTGGGTTTTGACGGTCGACTCGCTCAGGTGCAGGCTCTGGGCGATCTCAGCGTTCGTCAGACCCCGCCCGATCGCGGCGAAGACATCCCGCTCGCGATCCGTCAGAGATGCGGTGAGCTGTGAGGTCTGGACTGCGTCAGGCGCGGTCAGCCCTGGGCCTACGTGTTCGAGGAGGCGGCGAGTGGCGCGTGGTGCCAGAACAGCATCGCCTCGGTGCACAGCCCGAATCGCCGCCGTCAACTCCTGTCGTTGGGCGTCCTTCAGAAGAAACCCACTTGCTCCGGCACGAATGGCGCCGAATGCGTACTCGTCGAGGTCGAAGGTCGTCAGCACGAGCACACGCGTCTCCGGGAGTGCCCGTACAATCCTTTCGGTGGCAGCGATGCCGTCCAGCCCAGGCATCCTCACGTCCATCAGCACGACATCGGGTCGCAACTCAGCGGCGAGGGAGATCGCGGCTTGGCCGTCCGGGGCCTCCCCAGCCACTTCCATGTCGGGCTCCGCTTCGAGCACGAGCCGAAAGCCGACGCGGATCAGCGCCTGATCATCGACGAGGAGCGTGCGAATCGCCTCGGTCATGCTTTCCCCTCGATGCGCTCGGCACGCGCCGCAGCATCCTGGTTCGCCTTTACAGGCAGCTCGGCATGCAACGACCAACGGCCCCCGCCGATCGCATGTGACACGACGTCGCCGCCCACGTGGGTTGCACGTTCGTGAAGCCCGCGTAGCCCGAACCCGGTCTCGCCGGTCTCGCCGACCGCGCCGTCGTTGTCGATGTCCACGACGACCTGCGATGACGAATGTGTGATCCGGACGGAAATGGACGTCGCATTCGGCGCATGCCGCATCGCGTTCGTGACTCCCTCCTGCACGATTCTGCCTATCGCGTGTCGCGTTGTAGTAGGAACTTCTGCCTTGCCGGTGACGGTGAGTGTGGTCGGATACCCGGCGCGCTGCGCCGCCGAGACGGTCGCGTGCGGATCGACCGGTTCGGAGGGCGCAAGGGGGACGTCTGCTCCCCCGTCTCTCAGCACGCCGAGCATCGCGCGCATCTCCGTGAGTGCACCGCGGGCAGTGTCTGCAGCGGCGTCCGAGGCCGCGCGGGCCTGTCCACGATCATCTGTGGCGGCGGCACCTTCCGACAGTGCCACGACCACCGTGAGCGAATGCGACACGATGTCGTGCATCTCACGCGCTATGCGCGCGCGCTCCGCGGCAGCTGCGAGCTGCGCCTGCTGGTCACGCTCGACCAGCAGTTGGCGTGACCGATCGATCACTGCCTCAAGGTACCGTTTGCGCCCGCCGACGTTGACGCCGATGAGCGTGCCGATAAGAGCCAGAGTCAGTTGACCGAGGACTCCGTTCAGAGCGATCTGCACCGTGATCGTGCCGGTGAGATAGAGCAGCAGCGAAAGCAGCGTCAACGAGCCGATCCCGATCGCCAGACCGATCCACGCGGCACGCGTCGAACGATAGACGGCGAGCGTATAACTCGTGACCAAGAGCAGCAGTCCGCCAGCCGGCTGCATGAGCAAGAGATACCCGAGGGCCAGGACGTAGGCAGCCACGAAGGCAGTGAATGGCCACTGTCTGCGCCGCACAAGCAGGGCGCAGGCGATCAGCACCATGATCGTGATCGTGATCGAGCTCACAAGAGAGGGAGCGCCGATGACGTTCCGATCGCCACCAGGACCCCCGTCATCCGGTGCCAAGAACGTGCCGGGCAGCAGCGAGAGGAGCAGACACGTCAAGGCGAGCGCGACATCGGCAGCCACCGGATGCCGCGACCAGAAGCGACGGATCACTCCGGGCGGACGTGGCAGCCGCAGCTCGTCCTCCTCCCGGAGAGATGCGCTGCGGCTGCGTGAGTGCGACACAGGGTCGACCTTACGCGTCGCGGGTGCGAAGCACCGCCCAGGCAGACGCCATACCTGCTGCGCCCCACAGGGCAAGCGTCAGATACGACCCCGCTGCGTCCAAACCGAAACCAGGCTCCGGCAGGATCGCGCTCTGGGCTGCTGTCATCGGCAGACGGTAGCTGACCTCGTTGAGCCACTGCCATGCCGGGTCAGGCGAAGAGAAGATCGCCATCACGATCGGCATGACGAAGAGCAGAGCGACCGTCGCGGCGATGGCTCCCGCGCCGGAGCGAAGGATGAAGCCGAACGACACTCCGAGCAAGGCGACCACCGACATCGACACTGCAGCAGCCAGGATCGGCAGGAAGGATTCGGCAGGCGCATCCCAGCGAATGGTCATGTCTCTGCCCGCGAACACCGGCGCGGCGGCCAAGGCGGTCGTGAACGAGATGATGAGGGAGGCGAGGAAGAGGAACATCGCCACGACGATCGCCTTCGCGGCCAGCACGGAGCCGCGCACTGGATCTGCCGTCAGCGTGGAGCGGATCATGCCCGTCGAATACTCACCGGTGACGGCGATGGCGCCGAGGATCCCGGCCAGCAGCATGGTGAACTGCACGGGCGTGACGACAGCTCGGATCGGTTCGATGTCCATCGACTGCGCCGCGAGCAGCGCCATTCCTATCGTGATGAACGCTGTGATGCCGATGGACCACCACGTGGAGCGGAGGCTGGCGAGCTTGACCCACTCGCTGCGCAGCACGCGCGCGAAGGTGAGGCGGTGTGATGCGGTGGTACGGACGATCGCGTCCGGGGCGGTGATGGTCATCAGATCTCCTTGGTCCGGTACTCGACTGACTCGCCGGTGAGCGCCAGATAGGCGTCTTCCAGCGAACCGTTGCTCGGCGTGAGTTCGTGCACGGGGATCGCGAGACCGGCGGCGATATCGCCGATGCGGGATGCCGCAAGCCCGACGACTTCCAGCGTGTCAGGGGCCAGGGAGATGATCTCTACGTCGGGTCCTGACACGGCGGCAGCCAAGTCAGAGGCGCGAGGGCTGGTGACGCGAACGGTGGAGCGGGTCCACGCGTGTACGAGGTCGTTCAGCGGTGCATCGGCGAGAACCTGCCCACGGCCCATCACTATGACGTGATCGGCAGTCTGGGCCATCTCGCTCATCAGATGGCTGGACAGCAGAACCGTGCGCCCTTCAGATGCGGCGTGGCGTACGAACTGGCGCACCCAGCGCACACCTTCGGGGTCGAGTCCGTTGACAGGCTCGTCGAGTATCAGTGTATGCGGGTCTCCCAGTAGCGCCGAAGCGATTCCCAGTCGCTGCCCCATGCCCAGCGAGAACTTGCCCGCGCGCTTTCGAGCGACCGAGCCTATGCCTGCCAGGTCGATGACCTCATCGACGCGCCTGTTCGGGATGCCGTGAGTGGCAGCCATCGCGCGCAGGTGGTTCCTCGCGGTTCGACCGGTATGCACCGCCTTCGCGTCGAGGAGCACCCCGACCTCAGTCAGCGGTGCGCGCAGCTTTCGGTAATCCTGGCCGTTGACGGTCGTCCTACCGGATGTGGGCTTGTCGAGTCCAACGATCATGCGCATCGTGGTCGACTTGCCTGCGCCGTTCGGTCCGAGGAATCCTGTCACCGTCCCCGGCGCCACTGTGAACGACACATCCTGAACCGCTGTCTTGTCTCCGAACCTTTTCGTGAGGCCTTCTGCTGTGATCATGACATCGACGCTACGGGGTGGAGGAACACCACCGCGTCGTCCCCCGGTACCGTTGTCGGCGCGCGGTGTGGCACCGCGGGACCGTCTGCATATGCACGGAGGGGCGGAGCCGCAGCCCCGCCCCTCCGTGCACCGAGAACTAGTTGTTCTCCTTGTAGATCGGTGCCGCTCCGTTCACGGCATCTCCGACCTTGTGTACGCGGATGTCGTTGGTGGAGCCGATGATCCCGGGAGGGGAACCGGAGATCACGACGACTGTGTCTCCTTCCTCGGCGAGCTTGTTCTTGAGCAGGTAGTCGTCTACCTGGAGGAACATCAGATCGGTGTGCTGTACGGGATCGACGAGGTGGGACTGCAGCCCCCAGGTCAGCGCCATGCGACGACGGATCCCGGGGTCCGGTGTGAACGCCAGCATCGGAATGCGCGAGCGCAGACGCGACAGGCGACGCGCGGAGTCACCCGACTGCGTGAAGACGCACAGGTACTTGGCCTCGACGAAGTCGGCGACTTCGAGGGCGGCCAAGGTGATCGCCCCGCCCTGTGTACGGGGCTTTGTCGTGAGGGGCGCGATGCGCTCGAGGCCATGCTCTTCAGTGGACTCCACGATGCGTGCCATCGTCTCGACGACCACGATCGGGTACTCCCCCACGCTCGTCTCGCCGGAAAGCATGACCGCATCGGCACCGTCGAGCACCGCGTTGGCGACGTCAGAGGTCTCGGCGCGTGTCGGCACGGGGCTCGAGATCATCGACTCAAGCATCTGCGTTGCGACGATGACGGGCTTGGCGTTGCGGCGAGCGAGTTCGACCGCGCGCTTCTGGACGATAGGCACAGCCTCAAGCGGAAGCTCGACGCCGAGGTCGCCTCTGGCCACCATGATGCCGTCGAACGCGTCGACGATCTCTTCGAGCGCCTCGACAGCCTGTGGCTTCTCGATCTTGGCGATGACAGGCACCTTGACGCCCTCTTCTGCCATGATCTCGTGCACGCGCACCACATCTGATGCGTTGCGGACGAACGACAGCGCGATCAGGTCGGCGCCGATCTGCAGGCCCCAACGCAGGTCCGACTCGTCCTTCTCGCTCAGAGCAGGCACGTTGACCGCGACTCCGGGAAGGTTGATGCCCTTGTTGTTCGAGACAGCACCGGCGACGATGACGCGCGTGGTGACGACGGTGCCGTCGGTCTCGACGACCTCGACGCGAACCTTGCCATCGTCGATCAGCAGGAAGTCGCCTGCCTTCACGTCCTGGGGCAGGCCCTTGAACGTGGTGCTGCAGATCTCACGGTTGCCGATGATGTCTTCGGTGGTGATCTTGAAGATGTCTCCGACGGCGAGGTCGTAGGGGCCAGCCTCGAACTTGCCGAGCCGGATCTTCGGACCCTGCAGATCGACGAGCACGGCGACGGCCTTGCCTGCGTCGTCGGCCGCTCGGCGTACGTTCGCGTAGTTGGCATCGTGAACGGAGTAGTCGCCGTGGCTGAGGTTCAGCCGTGCGACGTCGACACCCGCTTCGATGATGGCGCGTACGTTCTCGTAGCTAGAGGTGGCCGGGCCCAGCGTGGCCACAATTTTCGCGCGTCTCAACTGATTCTCCAGGGTAAGGGTAAGCAAATGTACTGGCGACGGTGCCTCAGCCAGCCTAGCGGCCTAGACGCTGATCGCGACATCTGTGGGACGCACCGGCGCCGGAAGCACCGACTCGCCCATGAGGAAACGGTCGACACCTGCGGCAGCGGCTCGTCCCTCCGCGATGGCCCACACGATCAACGACTGCCCGCGACCTGCGTCGCCTGCCACGAACACGCCGGGGACGGTGGATTCATAGTTTCCGTCGCGTTGGAAGGCTCCGCGGTCGGTCGTCTGCGGAAGCGTCTCGGCGGTGAAACCGTCGTGCTCGGGCCCGGTGAAGCCCATGGCGATCAGGACGAGGTCGGCGGGAATCTCGCGTTCGGTGCCCCGCTTGGGGACACGGCGGCCATCAACGAATTCGGTCTCGGCGACTCGCAGAGCACGCACTTCGCCGGCATCGTTCGAGAGGAACTCGACCGTGGATGCCAGGTACGCCCGCTCACCACCCTCCTCATGCGCCGATTGCACCTCGAACACCGTGGGCATCATCGGCCAGGGCTGGTGCTCTGGGCGTTCCGTGCCCGGTTGCTTGCCGATGGCGAGGTTGGTGACGCTCAACGCACCCTGACGGTGTGCGGTGCCGATGCAGTCCGCACCTGTGTCGCCACCGCCGATGACGACGACATGCTTGCCTTCAGCCGTGATCTGGTTGTGCACCACGTCACCCGCAGTCGCGTGGTTGGATTCGACAAGGTACTCCATGGCGAAGTGCACGCCATCCAGGTCTCGACCAGGGATGGGAAGATCACGGGGCACCGTAGCGCCGGTGGCGATCACCACGGCGTCATAACGCGCCCGCAGATCGGCCCAGCTGATGTCCTTGCCGATTTCGACGCCGGCGCGGAAACGAGTGCCTTCCTCTTGCATCTGGCGCAGTCGCGATTCGACGTGACTCTTCTCCATCTTGAAATCCGGAATGCCGTAGCGCAGAAGTCCGCCGATGCGGTCGTCGCGTTCGAAGACCGCGACGGTGTGTCCTGCTCGCGTCAGCTGCTGAGCTGCAGCGAGCCCGGCGGGGCCGGAGCCGACGACCGCGACTGTCTTCCCTGTGAGACGCTCCGGTGGCTGGGCCTCGACCCATCCCTTCGAGAACGCCTCATCGATGATCGACACCTCGACCTGTTTGATGGTGACGGCCGGTTGATTGATACCCAGCACGCACGCGCTCTCACACGGTGCAGGGCACAGACGTCCGGTGAACTCCGGGAAGTTGTTCGTCGCGTGCAGACGCTCGATCGCAGACCGGTCTTCACCGCGCCACGTCAGGTCATTCCACTCCGGGATGAGGTTTCCGAGCGGGCAGCCGGAGTGGCAGAAAGGCACACCGCAGTCCATGCAGCGGCCCGCCTGGCGTCTGAGCACTGCCTTGTCGCCGGGCTCGTAGACCTCTTTCCAGTCCATGATGCGCACGGGAACGGGGCGGCGAGCGGGCAGTTCCCGCTCGGTCACTTTCAGAAAGCCTTTGGGATCAGCCACCGGTCACCTCCAGGATCCGGCCCCAGACGACATCGCCATCCGGGTCGAGCCCGCCTGCCTCTGCCTCCTGACGCATTGTCTGCACCGCGGCGAAGTCGCGCGGCAGCACTTTCACGAACTCGGACGCGACCGCCTCGAAGTCCGTGAGCATCTCACTCGCCAAGGGCGAGGCCGTCCGTTCCGCATGCTCTGCGAGCAGACTGCGCAGCACTTCCATGTCGGCGCGATCAAGCTTCTCAAGGAGAAGCTCGCCGCTGGCCGTTGACTGCTGGTTGACCTTCTCTGCAGCCAGTGCGTGCACGTACGCGACGCCGCCGGACATCCCCGCACCGAGATTGCGTCCGGTCTTTCCCAGGATCACCGCAACGCCACCGGTCATGTACTCGAGAGCGTGGTCACCCACACCTTCGACGACCGCTGTCGCGCCGGAGTTTCTCACCAGGAACCGTTCTCCGACGACGCCGGAGATGAACATCGTTCCCGATGTCGCCCCATAGCCGATGACGTTGCCTGCGATGACGTTCTCATGAGGTGTGATCTGCGAACTGCGGGACGGCCGGATCGTGATGTCACCACCGGAGAGGCCCTTGCCCACATAGTCGTTCGCATCGCCCTCGAGCCGGAGAATGATGCCGGCCGGCAGAAAAGCGCCGAGAGATTGACCTGCGGTGCCGTGAAGCGTGACGTCGATCGTCTCCGGCGCGAGTCCGTCAGCGCCGAAACGCGATGTGATCAGGTTGCCGAGCATGGTGCCGACGGCGCGTTCAGTGTTGCGAATCGGAAGCTCGATCCTGACCGGAGAACGCTCTGCCAGAGCGTCCTGCGTCATCTCGATCAGCTGCACGTCGAAATGCTGGTCGAGCTCGTGCTCCTGCTGCCGTGCACTGCGACGCGGCTCAGACGCGGGGAACGCAGGGCCTTCCAACATCGGCGACAGATCGAGCCCATCGGCCTTCCAATGTTCGATGGCAGCGTCGGCCTCGATGAGGTCAGCTCGGCCGATGATCTCATCCAACGAACGGAATCCGAGCTCCGCGAGGATCTCTCGCACTTCCTCGGCGATGAACTCCATGAAGTTCACGACGAACTCGGGCTTTCCCGTGAAACGCTCCCGCAGCGCAGGGTTCTGCGTTGCGACTCCCACCGGGCAGGTGTCGAGGTGGCACACCCGCATCATGATGCAACCGCTGACGACGAGCGGCGCTGTGGCGAAGCCGAACTCCTCCGCGCCGAGCAGTGCGCCGATTATGACGTCTCGTCCGGTCTTGAGCTGCCCGTCCACCTGGACGACCACGCGGTCGCGCATGCCGTTGAGCATGAGCGTCTGCTGTGTCTCGGCGAGAC
>JBEBSN010000114.1:0-8538 GCA_040394295.1 Microbacterium sp. | reverse complement strand
GCCCCCCCGGGGGGGGGGGTATATTGGGGGGTCTTCCCCGCCCCTAAATTCACCCCCACTCTTGGGGGGGGGTCCCGGCCCCCCCCCCCAACCCCACCCCTGGCAGAAAGACGAATCTCATGACGACACCCACCATGGCCAATCCGGCACCGAAAGCCGCGGCATCCCGCTTTCGGCCGAGCAGAATACTGCAGGCCCCTCTGTTCGGTGCGACGGTCGCCCTCCTCGTGGCGATCATCGTTTTCAGCATCCTCTCCCCGCGCTTCCTCACGCTGGGCAACTTCTCGCTGATCTTCCAGCAATCTGTCGTGATCGGCATCCTCGCCGTCGCCCAGACACTGATCATTCTGACGGCGGGCATCGACCTGTCGATCGGCGCCATCGCCGTCTTCGGCACCATCGTGCTCGCGCAGGCATCCGGCGCCGTCGGTCCCGGTCTCGGCCTGCTGATCACTCTGCTGGTCTGCGTCGCTCTCGGCACCCTGAACGGCGGACTCGTGACAGCCCTACGGCTCCCACCGTTCATCGTCACACTCGGCGCCTTCACCGCGATCGTCGCTGCGACAAGGCTGTTCGCCGGATCCCAGACGTACCCCGTCACCGACCCGCTGCTCACCTTCCTCGGAACGAGCTTCAGCATCGGCGGCTTCCGCACCACCTACGGCGTGGTCACGATGCTGCTCGTCTACATCGTCGTCGGCTATGCCCTCACTCAGACCGCTTGGGGCAAGCACGTCTACGCGGTCGGCGGCAACCCCGTGGCAGCGCGTCTCTCCGGCGTCAAGACGGATCGGACGATCCTCTCGGTGTACATCGTTGCGGGAGTCATCGCGATGATCGCCGCGTGGGCAGCTCTCGGACGCATCCCCAATGCCGATCCGAATGCCTACCAGAACGCCAACCTCGAGACGATCACCGCCGTTGTCATCGGCGGAACCAGTCTCTTCGGTGGCCGCGGAGGAGTGCTCGGCACGCTGATCGGAACCCTCATCGTCGGTGTGCTCCGCAACGGGCTCACCCTCGCCGGAGTCGACAGCCTGTATCAGAACATCGCCACCGGCATCCTCGTCGTCGCCGCTGTCGCGGTCGACCAGGTCATGCGCCGCAAGACCGCCCGTTAGGAAGGAAGCATCATGAGCGAACAGACTCTGACGCAGCCGCTCGCGCTGCAAGCGCGCGGCCTGGTGAAGCGCTACGGCAGCGTCACCGCGATCAACGGCGCGGACTTCGACCTGCGCCCTGGCGAGGTGCTCGCGGTCATCGGCGACAACGGCGCCGGAAAATCGAGCCTCATCAAGGCCCTCGCGGGAGCAGTGGTTCCCGACGAAGGTGAGATCCGGATGAACGGCGAAGTGGTGAGCTTCCGCAGCACGGGTGACGCCCGCGCACGCGGCATCGAGACCGTCTACCAGGACCTCGCCGTCATCCCGGCCCTGGACATCGCCTCGAACCTCTTCCTCGGACGAGAGATCCGCCGCAAGGGCATCATGGGCAGCGTGTTCCGACGGCTGGACATGCCGAAGATGCGCGAGGAGGCGGCCACCCATCTCAACGATCTGAAGATCGGCATCAAGTCCGTGACGCAGTCGGTGGAGACGCTCTCGGGCGGACAGCGCCAGGGCGTAGCGGTCTCACGCGCCGCCGCATTCGGCCGGGGCGTGATCATCATGGATGAGCCCACAGCCGCGCTCGGCGTGCGTGAGTCCGGCCAGGTGATCGAGCTGATCCGGTCGATCAGGGATCGCGGTATTCCCGTCGTCCTCATCAGTCACGACATGCCCCATGTCTTCGAGGTCGCAGACCGCATCCACGTGCACCGGCTCGGTCGGCGCGCAGCGGTGGTCGATCCCAAGGAGCGGTCGATGTCTGAAGTGGTCGCGCTGATGACCGGCGCCGAGCGCCCGAGCGACCTCGAGGCGGCCGGGGGTGCCTGAACGGAAAACACACGGCATCTTCGTCGGGCTGGCCACGCTCGACGTCATCCATCGGGTGGAAGCCCCACCGGGCACGAATGAGAAGATCACCGCAGGCATGCAGTTCGTCGCAGCCGGCGGGCCCGCGGCGAACGCGGCCGTGACATTCGCCGCGCTGGGCGGCGAGGCGACTCTGGTGACAGCGCTCGGATCGGGTCCGATCGCCCAGGCGATCAGCGCCGAGCTCACCGGCGTCGGCGTGAAGGTCATCGACATCGCGCCGGAGCTCGTCGATGCGGCACCGGTGTCGTCGGTGACGGTCATCGAGTCCTCCGGAGAGCGCTCGGTCATCGGCGGGGACGCTGCGGCCATCACGGTTCCACCTCCATCGGCAGAAGAGCTGCATCGAACTCTCACCGGCGCCGATGTGGTGCTGCTCGACGGCCATCACCCGCGGTTGGCCAGCGCAGTCGCCGCCGCGGCTCAGGAAGCGGGCGTGCCGAGGGTTCTCGATGCGGGCCGCTGGAAGCCCGTCATGGGCGACCTCCTCGCGCGTATGACAGACGTCGTGGCATCCGCCGACTTCCGCGTGCCGGAGACGTCCACTGCCGAGCAGAGCGCCGCCGAGATCGTCGCGGGCGGCGCCCCCGTCGTCGTCACGACCGCCGGCGCAGACCCGGTACGGTGGTGGAGCGCGGGACTGGACGGCGAGGTTTCCGTGCCGAAGACGACCGCAGTCGACACCCTCGGCGCCGGCGACGTGTTCCACGGCGCCTACGCCTATGCCCTCGCGCAGGGCAACGATCTGGAGGACCGGATCAGGTTCGCTAACACCGTGGCCGCGACGCGCTGCGCACACATAGGACCGCGCAGCTGGCTGGCGGCCATTGCACGAATACCACTGAATCGAGGAGAGCGGTGAGCACTCTGAACGTCGCCGAGCAGACCTTCGCAGAACTGGTCGAACGGGCACGCGCACTCGCCCTTCGCGGAGATCGAGTGGTGCTGGGCATCACCGGTGCCCCCGGAGCCGGAAAATCCACCCTCGCCGAGCGCCTCGTCGCAGAGCTCGGTGAGGAACTGTCTGTGCTGGTGCCGATGGACGGGTTCCATCTCGCCGACGCCGTGCTTCACGCACTGGGACGGCGTGACAGGAAGGGCGCCGACGACACCTTCGACGCGTGGGGCTATGTCGCACTCATGCAGCGCATCCGAGCGCAGCGCGACGGCGCATCCGAGGGCCGCGAAGACACCATCTACGCCCCGCAGTTCCGCCGTGACCTGGAAGAGCCGATCGGATCGGCCATCCCCGTGTATGCGGCGACACCTCTGGTGGTGACGGAAGGCAACTACCTGCTGCTGGACAAGCAGCCGTGGCCGCAAGCCCGCGCAGTCGTCGACGAGGCGTGGTTCCTTGCCCCGACCGAGGACCAGCGGCTGGATCAGCTCATCCGACGCCATGAGCGGTTCGGCCGCTCGCCCGAAGAGGCCCGCGAGCGATCCCTCGGCACCGACCAGCGCAACGCAGAAGTGATCAACGCGACGGCGGCGCGCGCCGACATCGTCATTCGGCTCGTCGACTGAGGGTACGGCCCAGCAGCGAACCGCGCGCCGACGCCCTGGCGCCCTGCGGCGTCAGCACCGCCAGGATGCGCACGAGCGTGGTCAGCCACAGCAGCCCGAGCCCGATCACGATCGCCTCGAGCACCGTGACCGAATACAGCTGGAAGACATCGCCGAGCACGAAGGCGATGACGAGCATGAGGGCGACGCCGACCGTGGTGGTCAGAAGCGGTAGGGGCGGCCCCGGCATGACGACCGTCGTGGCCACGGCTGCAGCGACGAACAGCACGAGTGTCGAGACGGCGGTGATGTTGTGCACGACGACGCTCTGTTCGAGCGGGAACAGACCGACGCCGGCGAGTGCGATGCCGGTCGCCGCCCACAGCAGCGTCACCGTCGCGATCCGGCCGAGCGAGCCATCTCCACGGATGCGGTGCAGATCACGGCCGATATACATTCCGACGGTCGCGATCAGTACGCCCGCCACCACCAGCGTGCCGTTGAAAGCCCAGGCGCCGTCGCCGATGCCCAACTGTGAGAAATTGAGCTCCCACCAACGGGGGTCGGCGGCGGTGAGCATAGCGAACAGGGTGCCGATCACGAGGTAGCTGAAGAGCAGCGTCGCCAGGTCAGACGTGGTGAGGCCGATGCCCGCGTCGAACGCCAGCCTGCCTCCGACTGCACCGGCGACCCCGGTGATGATCCCTCCGCCCAGCGCCGGAAGCTCAACGCCCTGCAGACCGACGCCGAGCACCTCGCTCGCCAGCAGCACGCCGAGAGCCGTGACGCCCGCGAACGCGATCGTCAGCGAGACGGCCGACGCCGCAGAGATGACGACCTGCCATCGCGGCATCGCCCGGTGCTCACCGCGACGGTGCATGAAGGTGCTGACGACGAAGGACGCCGCAGCTGTCGCACCGGCCGTGAAAGCAGCGGGAAGACCGACCGAACCATCTCCTGCGATGGGCCGCGGGTTGCCCCACAGCACGACTGTGCCGACAGCGGCGCCGAGCAGGAAGCAGATGACCGTCGCCCAGATGGCCCGGCTCTCCTGTGCCATCTTCTGCTGCTGGTGCATGCCTCTATCGAATCACGGACCGCCGACCTGCAGTTCAGCCGCGCATTGCGACGCCGCGGCGCCAGTACCCCATGAAAGCCACCTGCGAACGGTCGATGCCCAGGTCCTTCACGAGATGGCGTCGGAGGGTCGTCACGACGCCGCTCTCTCCTGCGATCCAGAAGTATCTGGCGGCGTCGGCTCCGGCGTTGTCGAAGGTCTCCCCCGAACCCGAGTAGACCGGGGTCTCCCAGACGAGGTCGTCACCATCGGCATCCTGGACGACGATCTCGGTGTGCCCGGTGTCGCCGAGATAATCGAGCACGGTCGGAATCACCCGCAGGCCGTGCGCGGCATCGCCACGCGGCAGCCAGTGCACATCGACCCCGGCGGGAGCGTCGATCGCGAGCACGTCGGCAGCGTCGGGCACCTCGATGAACGCGCATCCGCGAAGGTCGCGGGGGGCGTCTTCGAGGATGCGGGCGATCGCAGGAGCGGCGGTCTCATCGCCGACGAGGACCACTGCCGAGGCGGCACCCGGCGCGTATTCGATGCCTGTCCGATCGGTGCGGCCACGTCGAGGTCCGACGATCAGCAACTCATCGCCCACAGTGGCACGACTCGCCCACAACGAGGCAGGACCGGTGAGTCCCGGTGCGAGGTGCAGCACGAAATCGATGTCGACCTCTGTGCCCCCTGCGCCTGTCGACGGGTCGGTCACCCGCAGTTCGCGGACCGAGTATGTGCGCATCGAACCGCGCTCGTCTTCGGGGACGGCGAGATACGCCGCCCACCAGTCATCGCTCTCACGGTCGACCCCGGGGAGCACGCCGGATGCCGGCGGGAAGACGAGTTTGATCCGCGCGTCATACACGTCGCCCGGGGTTCCGAAGTCGTCGAGTTCGGAACCGCCGAGGGTGATGCGCACGAAGTTCGGTGAGACTCGATCGACGGCGCGCACCTCGGCGCGCGCGAGGACGTACGGAGGACGCGTGCGAGTGGTGGTGTCAGCGGACATGATGCCTTCCGATCGGTGTGACCATCGGCTTTCCGGAAACCGGGTCGATGGTGATCTGGTTCGCCATGCCGAAGACCTCTTCGACGAGCGAGTGGGTGAGGATGCGCTCTGGTGCGCCGAGCGCATGAACTCGGCCGTCCTTCATCGCGACGAGCTCGTCGCAATAGCGGGCGGCGAGGTTGAGATCGTGCAGCACCATGACGATGGTGGTGCCGCGCGAGACGGCGAGGTCGGTGAGCAGGTCGAGCACCTCGACCTGGTGTGCGACATCGAGGAAGGTGGTGGGTTCGTCGAGCAGCAGGATGTCGGTCTCCTGCGCGAGAGCCATCGCGATCCACACCCGCTGACGCTGACCCCCGGAGAGCTCGTCGACGCTGCGGTCAGCGAGGTCGGTGATCCCGGTGGCATCGAGAGCGTCGGCGACGACCTCGTAGTCGTGCGTGCTCCAGCGAGCCAGCACCTTCTGGTGCGGATGCCGCCCTCTGCCGACCAGGTCGGCCACGGCGATCCCCTCCGGCGCGATGGGCGACTGCGGCAACAGCCCCAGCACGCGCGCGACCTCCTTCGTCGAACGCGAGTGCACGGATTCGCCGTCGAGGACGACCTGGCCCGTGTTCGGGGCGAGCAGCCGCGCGAGCGATCGCAGCAGCGTGGACTTACCGCATCCGTTCGCGCCGACGATCGCGGTGATCTTTCCCGGTGCGATGGTGAGGTCGAGGTCGTGGATGACGGTGCGGTCGCCGTAGGCGAGGGTGATGCCGTCGGCGGACAGCGTGTGTGACTCGGTCACAGCGAACCTCCCGAGCGATTGGTGCGGATGAGCAGATAGATCAGGTACGGCGCACCGAGCACGCCGGTGATCACGCCCACCGGGTAGCGGGCGTCGAAGACGAACTGACCGACCAGGTCACCGCCGAGTACGAGCACGCCGCCGACGAGCGCCGCCGGAAGAAGCAGATTCGCGCCTGGACCGGTGATGCGGGCCGCGATGGGACCGGCCATGAAGGCGACGAAGGCGATCGGCCCTGTTGCGGCTGTCGCGAAGGCCAGCAACGCCACGGCGCCGACGATCAACATCACCCGCGTGATGCCCACCCGGACGCCGAGTCCGGAGGCGGAGTCATCGCCGAGCTGCAGCATGCCCAGCGACCTCGCCTGGCTGAAAAGAAGCGGCCCGATCACGGCGCTGGCGAGAAGGAGCGGGATGACATCGTCCCACGAGGCATTGCTCAGGCTTCCCGTGAGCCAGCGCATCGCCGTTTGGATGTCCCACTGCGCTGCACGCGAGAGCACGTACGAGACGATGCTCTGCAGCATGGCACCGACGCCGATCCCGATCAGTATCAAGCGGATGCCGGAGAAGCCGCCCTTGTTGGAGAGCAGATAGATCGCGACGGCCGTGATGAGAGCACCCGCGAGTGCGAACACCGAGATGAGGGGGCCGCTGAAGCCAAGCACGACGATGCCGACCACGGCCGCAGCGCTCGCACCTTCGGTGATGCCGATGATGTCAGGGGATGCGAGCGGATTGCGCAACAGCGTCTGGAAGGTCACTCCGGCGATACCGAACGCGAAGCCGGCGAGGATCGCGAGCGTGGTGCGCGGAAGCCGCAGCTCGCCCACGGTGAAGGACGCTCCCGGAACGGTCTCGCCCAGCACGACGCGGAGGATCTCGCCCGGAGTGTAGAAGGTGTTGCCGAACATGAGCGCGAAGGCCGCAAGCGCACACAGCAGCACCGCCAGCACGATGCTGGCGGTGGCGTGGCGACGGTGACGGGCGCGCCGCCCGGCCCGGATGGATGCCGCGGCTTCACTCTTCGAAAGGCTCAGTGATCGGTCGACTCTCGGCCCCTGAGCCTCACCCGGCCCCTGAGCCCGTCGAAGGGTCCGGCCCTCGCGCCGCTCGGTGGCCGTCACAGCTCACGCACCTTCTGGCGGCGGACGATCCAGATGAAGAAAGGGGCACCGACGACGGCGGTGATGATGCCGACCTGGATCTCTTCCGAGGAGGGCGCGATGACTCGTCCGATGATGTCGCTGGCAAGCAGCAGTGCCGCACCGGCGAGCGCGGAGAACGGCAGCAGCCAGCGATGATCGGTGCCGATGACCATGCGGCAGAAATGCGGGATGACGAGGCCGACGAAGCCGATCGGGCCGGCGATGGCGGTGGCGGCACCGGCGAGTATCACCGCTCCCAGCGCCGACATGAGCCGCGTACGGAAGACGTGCTCGCCGAGCCCGGCAGCCATGTCATCGCCCAGGGCGAGGGAGTTCATTCCGCGTGAGCACGCGAAGCAGATGAGTGCGCCGATCGCGAGCGCCGGGGCGGTGATGGCGATGCGCGGCCATTCCGCGCCCCCGACTCCGCCGATCTGCCACGCCTGGAAGACCTGGAGCAGGTCGACGCGAGGCAGCATGATGGCGCTGGTGAGCGAGCCCATTGCCGCCGCAGTGGCCGCACCGGCGAGTGCGAGTTTAAGTGGGGTGGCCCCGCCTCGTCCGAGCGACCCGACTGCGTACACGAAGACGGCGGCAAGGGCCGCACCGATGATCGCGAGGAACATGTAGCCGTACGCGCTCGAGATACCGAGGAACGCGATACCCACGACGACGGCCAGTGATGCCCCCGTCGTCACTCCGAGAATGCCGGGGTCTGCGATCGGGTTGCGCGTGACGGCCTGCATCGCCGCTCCCGATACTGCGAGCGCCGCGCCGATCAGCACAGCCAGCACTGTGCGGGGCATCCGTTTGATGATCGCGGCCTGCTCGATGGTCTCGTCGTGCCCGCTGAATGCCGCGAGGATGTCGACCACCGACACCGCACGCGCACCGAACGCGAGCGAAAGGATGCTGAGGAGGATGATGACCGCGACTGCGACGAGGAGCCAGAGAACGCGCGTCGATGCCGGACCCCCCAATTTTTAGGCGCCCCGCAAAACGGTCAAAAAATAAGATTTAACACAAATATCATTGGTGCCACTATGATG
>JBEBSN010000113.1:0-8774 GCA_040394295.1 Microbacterium sp. | reverse complement strand
ACGTCATCGCCGACTGGCACATGCTCACGCCGGGCGACCCCTGGTACAACGTCGACCGCGCCAAGACGTTCTTCACCGCCATCGCTCAGCAGCACGGTGACAAGGGCACAGTTCTCTACGAGATCGCGAACGAACCAAATGGCACCGACGTGAGCTGGAACAGCATCCGCTCGTACGCTCACGAGGTCATTCCGGTGATCCGCGCCCAGGATCCCGACGCCGTCGTACTCGTCGGAACTCCGGGCTGGGCCTCGCTCGGCGTCTCTCAGGGCAACGGTCCCGGCGAGATCATCGCCAACCCGGTGAACGCGACGAACATCATGTACACGTTCCACTTCTACGCCTCCACACACGACCAGGTGTACGTGGACGCGCTCGACATCGCATCGGACGCACTGCCGATCTTCGTCACAGAGTTCGGCGCCGAAGAGGCCTCAGGCGATGGTTCGCTGAACTTCGCACGCGCTGAGCAGTATCTCGACCTGATGGAGGAAAAGAACATCAGCTGGGTCAAGTGGAACTTCTCCGACGATGCCCGCACGGGAGCCGCGTTCACGCCAGGCACGTGCGCGTCGAACGGTCCGTGGAACGGAGCTTCGCTCAAGGCCACAGGCGCGTGGGCGCGTGAGCACATCCGGGCAGGTTCGTTGTAGCGCTCGCCGCGATGCGGTGAGGGTACGAGGTGACGCCCTCACGCGCATCGCACGCTCTCAGCGCGGTCGTCGCGTACGCCGGACCAGAAGGCGGATGCCGCGCCAGCCGAGTAGAAAGAGCGCGAGGGTGAGTGCGGCGACGACCATGAACGGCACAGCTGTTCCCTGACCGCTGAGCGCACGCAGCACGAGTCCGATAACGACAGTGACAGCCCAGATGAGCGTGCCGGCGAGCATCCCATCCGCCCGGGCTCGCCAGAGCATCACGGCCAGGTGTGCAAGCAGCGCAGCGGCGAGGAACGGCCAGATCGTTCCCAGCAGACCGGGGAGGTCGCCGAAGATGCCCTCTGCGTGCGACAGTCGTCCGATCACGCAGAACACGACGACCGCGATGGCGTCGAGGAGCAACACCACTGGCCTTGACAGTCTGTGTTCATTCACACTCCCCACCCTAGGTCGGAGTGAGAGACTGGATGCATGAGCACCGGAGAACGCGACACGATCGCCGAAGCCCCCGTCACGAACCGCAAGCAGCCCTTCCCGCGCGGATTCCTCGACGCCATCTCGACAGGCTGGGCAGAGCGGCCAGAGACACTTCCTGCCGCGCGCCCGCAGGCCGAGTATGCCGCGGCGCGGCGCGCTGCTCTCTCTGCGGCCTTTCCCGGCAAGCGCCTCGTGCTCGAGGCAGGATCCCTCAAGCAGCGCAGCAATGACACCGACTACCCCTTCCGCGCGCACTCGGCATTCGCGCATATGACCGGATGGGCCACCGACACCGAGCCGGATTCCGTCCTCGTCTTCGATCCCAAGAGCCCAGACGGCAACGATGTCGGGCATGAGGTCACGCTGTACTTCCGCGAGCGCGCAGACCGCACGACGACCGAGTTCTATGCGGACGCCACCGTCGGCGAGTTCTGGATCGGACCGCGCCCGTCGCTTGCCGGTGTCGCTGCCGATCTCGGCATCGCCACCGCGCACCTGTCTGATTTCACGAAAACCGACGATGACGTCACCCTCGGCGAGGATGCCAAGCTGGACAGTTTCGTCTCAGAATTGCGCCTCGTGAAGGACGAGTACGAGATCGGCGAGATGCGACTCGCCGTCGACATCACTGCCCGCGGGTTCGATGACATCATCCGCGCTCTCCCTGATGCGGCGAAGCACGTCCGCGGCGAGCGAGTCGTGGAAGGGGTGTTCCATCGGCGCGCGCGCGAGGACGGCAACGGCGAAGGCTACGACACCATCTCCGCCTCCGGTCCTCACGCCTGCTACCTGCACTGGACGCGCAACGACGGCGCGGTCGTTCCGGGCGACCTGATCCTGGTGGACGCCGGGGTCGAAACGGACAGCCTGTACACCGCCGACATCACGCGCACCCTGCCGGTGAACGGAAAGTTCTCCGACGTGCAGCGACGCGTGTACGACGCGGTTCTCGAAGCATCGGATGCCGCGTTCGCGGCGGCCCGCCCTGGCGTGAGGTTCCGCGAAGTGCACGAGGCGGCGATGGCCGTCATCGCGAAGCGCGTGGCCGAGTGGGGCCTGCTTCCGGTCACCGCCGACGAAGCGCTCGACGCCGACGCCGGCGGTCAGCACCGTCGCTACATGGTGCACGGCACATCGCACCACCTGGGAATCGATGTGCACGACTGCGCTCAAGCACGTCGCGAGATGTACTACGACGGCATCCTCGAGGCCGGCATGGTCTTCACGATCGAGCCGGGTCTGTACTTCCAGATCGACGACCTCACCGTGCCGGAAGAGCTTCGCGGTATCGGTGTACGCATCGAGGACGACATCCTGATGACGGCAGATGGTCCGGTCAACCTGTCAGCGGGCATCCCGCGAACCGCGGTCGACGTAGAGGCATGGATCGCGCGTATCCAGCACGACTGAGCGCGCTCAGTCGGCGCAGAGGTCGGCGACGAGAGGCGCGAGCGCTGCGCCGATCTCCGCCGCGGGGCGCCGCTGACCTTTCACCTCGAAGGAGTGCCCGCCGCCCTCGACCCAGATGACGCGCGCACTCTGGCACGTCGCAACGACCTCTTCGAACTGCGACAGCGGCTGGATGAAGGGATCGTTGGACCCTTCGACGAACAACTGCGGTACAGCGATCAGCGGAAGATGCTCGGCGCGCGGCTTTTCGGGTTTTCCTGGCGCGTGCAGGGGGTAGCCGAGATAGACGAGTCCGTCGACGGCGAGACCGTCTGCCACAGCCATCGATGCCATTCGTCCGCCATACGATTTTCCGACTGCCCATACCGGCGCGTTCGGAGCCTTGGCACGCACGAGATCGACGGCCGCCCTCCACGTCGTCATAGCGTGCGCCGGCGGTCCCGGCATCCGCCTGCCCTGCTCTCGATAGGGAAAATTGAAGCGCAGGGTAGAGAATCCGCGTTCGTTCAGGGCGTCGGAGAAGCCGACCAGGAAGGGATGCTCCATCCCCGCGCCCGCTCCGTGAGCGATGACCATCGTGCCGCGTCCGTCGCCTTCGACCCACTCGGAGGAGACGGAGACGATGCCACCGGGCAACTCGACCGACAGCGTCATCACCGAACGTCAGTTACGGGTCGTGCCGTCGGCATCGCCGTTCGGCTCGCGGGCATCGCCGCCCTGCGTGTCGGGATGTTCAGGTACCCGCTCGCCGAATCGAGGCGCCGGATCTGCCGGCCGCGGCGGGATGACATGCTCGCCGAGACGGTCGCTTTCGCCGGCGGGTTCGCCCGCCGCACCGACGTCGGGGGTGGTCGAATCGGTGTTCGCAGCGTCTGCGCCTGGTGTGACCCGCTCACCGTAGCGTGGCGGTTCGTCGAGGTTGACCGGCGGACGAACGACTTCGGTGCGCTGTGCGGTGCCAAGAACCTGGCGCGCCTTCACCAGAGACGCCGCCTGCACCGCGATCTCATAGTGGTCCGCAGCCAGCTGCGTCACGCTCGCGAAATCGCGTCGACGACGCACGATCGCATATGTGATCAGGCTCAAGATCATCCCGATCGCGACGCCGATGAAGATGAAGCCGAGGAAGAGCTGCATCGGCACCTCGGGGTTACCGATGACCAGGATCGCAGACAGCAGCAGACCGATCAGCACACCGTTGACCGCTCCCTGACGGGCGGCCGTCGCGTAACCGAGTTTGCCTGTGACGCGTTCGATGGTGCGCACACTCTGACCGACGATCGCGATATCGCGCGCAGGCACCTCTCCGGCGATCAGCTTCGACACTGTCTTCTGTGCGGCCTCGTAATCGCGTACCGACGCGACGGTGTCGCCGACGGCGGTGCTGCCTGCAGGACGGTTCAGCATGCTCATTGCGCCATTGTCCCATGCACACCTCTCAGTAAGCCGAGATACATGGTCCGCGGACTACGCTGGAAGCGTGAGCACACAACGGGTTTTCGTCGCGCGCCTGGCTGGCTGCGCCGTCTTCGACCCCGTAGGCGACCGGCTCGGCAAAGTCCGAGATGTCGTCATCGTCTATCGAAGTACGGCTGCACCGCGCGTGATCGGGCTCGTGATCGAGATCCCCGGTCGCCGACAGGTGTTCATGTCGATCGGGAGAGTCACCTCGATCCGCTCAGGCCAGGTACTCACGACCGGACTGATCAACGTGCGCCGATTCGAACCACGCCCCGGAGAGGTACGCGTTCTCGCAGAGATGCTCGGGCGGCGCGTCGAACTCACCGACGGCAGCGGCAGTGCCGTCATCGAAGACGTCGCCATCGAACCGAACCGTCTCGGCGAATGGAACGTGAGCCAGCTTTTCCTTCGCAAACCGAAGACGAGCGCCTCACCGTTCGCAAAAGGCCCGACGACATTCGCCGCGTGGAACGAGGTCGCCGAGAAACGCGCCCCCGGAGAGTCGCAGTCCGCCGAACAGCTCGTGGCGTCGTACTCCGAGCTGCACGCGGCCGACCTGGCCACGACGCTGCTCGACCTTCCCGTGCGGCGCATGATCGAAGTCGCCGGCGAGCTTCCCGACGACCGCCTCGCGGATGCCCTTGAAGAGATGCCGGAAGACGACCAGGTGCTCATCCTGGAACGCCTGGGAGATGAACGCGCCGCTGACATCCTCGATCAGATGGAGCCGGACGACGCTGCGGACCTGCTTGCGCAACTGCCGGAGAAGCGTCTGGAAGAGCTTCTCGATCTCATGGAGCCAGAAGAGGCAGAGGACGTGCGCACACTGCTGCGATACGACCCAGACACCGCCGGCGGCCTGATGACGACCGAGCCGATCGTGCTCTCCGCCGATGCCACGGTCGCCGAGGCTCTGGCACTCATCCGCCGCCACGAGCTCCATCCGGCGCTGGCCGCGGCGGTCTTCGTGACGCTGCCCCCGTTCGAGACTCCGACGGGCAGGCTTCTGGGCGTCGTGCACTTCCAACGGATGCTGCGGTACCCGCCGCACGAGCGTCTCGGCGCAATCGTCGACGAGACGATGGAACCCATCTCGGTGACCGCATCCGCGGCCGAGGCCGCGCGGCTGCTCGCCAGCTACGACCTGGTATCGCTCCCGGTGGTCGATGCCGCAAGTCGCCTGGTCGGCGTGGTCAGCATCGACGATGTGCTCGACTATCTGCTTCCCGATGACTGGCGCACGCATGATGCTGACGCCGATGTGACGCACGGGGGTGCGAAATGATGGCCAGATCAGACCGGTCCGCGCTCGACGCGCCTCGCCGCGGCCGTGTTCCCGCGCGTCAGCGCCCCACCTCTCGTGACCGCTTCGGACGATTCACCGAGTGGGTGGCCCGCGCCATGGGCACCCCCACCTTCCTGCTGCTGTTGACGCTCTTCTGCGTCGCGTGGATCAGTTGGAACGTCCTGATGCCGAGGTCGGTGCGTTTCGACGACGCTGCGCTCGGGTTCACCGCGCTCACACTCATGCTCTCCTTGCAGGCCTCCTACGCCGCTCCCCTGATCCTGCTCGCGCAGAACCGTCAGGACGACCGCGACCGGGTGCAGATCGAGCAGGACCGCCAGCGCTCCGAACGCAACCTCGCCGACACCGAGTACCTCGCACGCGAGATCGTGGCGTTGCGCATGGCACTCGAGGAGCGCAACGCGCAGGCAGTGACACGAGACGTGCTGCGGCAGGAGCTGAAGTCGATGCTGGCTGACCTCGGTGACGACGACAGCAACACCGCCGAAGACGGCAGGAACAGCCCGCCTTCGGCCGGTCAGCCGCGTGCAGATCTATGAGCCTCACCGAGCACGTCAGACGGGCCGTGGGCGCAGTCGTCGATCCTGAATTGCGTCAACCGATCGGCGATCTGGACATGGTGCGAGACATCGATGTCGACGGCGATCACGCCCGTGTCGGCATCGCCCTGACGATCGTCGGGTGTCCCGCAGCGGACCGCATCGAATCCGATGTGCGTCGCGCCGCGGCATCCGTCGCGGGCATCGCCGAGGTCACGATCGACATCGGTGTGATGACGCCCGCCGAGCGCCGCGCGTTGACGGAGAAGCTGCGCGGCGGCAGACCTGCCAGGCAGATGCCCTTCGGTGCGGATTCACTGACGCGCGTCATCCTCGTCTCCAGCGGCAAAGGCGGCGTCGGCAAGTCCACTGTGACCGCGAACCTCGCTGTCGCGCTGGCCGCGGACGGGCTCGCGGTCGGGCTCGTGGACGCAGACGTGCACGGGTTCTCGATTCCTGGCCTCCTCGGGATCCCCACGGGAACGCAACCGACCCGGATCGACGATCTGATGCTGCCGCCTGTGGCCCACGGTGTGAAGACCATATCGATCGGGATGTTCCTGCGAGACGGAGAGGCCGCAGTCGCGTGGCGCGGCCCGATGCTGCACCGCACGGTGCAGCAGTTCCTCACTGATGTGTTCTTCGGCGACCTGGATGTACTGCTCATCGACATGCCGCCGGGAACGGGCGACATCGCGATCTCGATCGGTCAGATCCTGCCGAATGCAGAAGTCATCGTCGTCACCACGCCGCAGGGTGCAGCGTCAGATGTCGCGATCCGCAGCGGTCTCGTCGCCAGACAGACCGGCCAGCGCGTGATCGGCGTCGTCGAGAATATGGCCGCGTTCACTCTGCCGGACGGCACTGTCGTAGACCTGTTCGGTGCTGGCGGTGGCGCCGCTGTCGCCGCTGCCCTCTCGCAACCGGGCGATGACGTGCCGCTGCTCGCGTCCATTCCTCTCAGCCCCGCGCTTCGTTCAGGCGGCGACTCGGGTGTCCCGGTCGTGCTCGGCGAACCCGCCGATGCGGCAGCCGAGACGATCCGCAGCCTTGCGCAGCGAATCGCCCACCTGGGCAGAGGCCTCGCCGGACGATCACTGCCGCTATCGCTGTGAAAGACTTCTGAAGTGACCAGCGACTGCGTTCCTCGATCGATCACCGTCGATGCAGAGCTTCACCGTGGCATGGTCACCGACGCCACGCTCTACGCGGTGACGCGTCCCCTCGCGGTCATCGCATACGCGGCCCTGCTTGCCGCGCTCATCGTCAACATCATCGTGCTGACGACCGTGAGCTCGCCTGATGCCGAACGGGCCTCGACGTTGGCCTGGACGCCAGTGGCGATCGCCGCCCTCATCGTCGCATCGATCATGTTCACCCGCGCATCGGTGCGTCGAGCCATCACTGCCGCGATGCCCTCGGGGTCGCAGGTCCGGGTGCGGGTGAACGAGCAGAGCCTCCAACTCGTCGCCAAGCGCGGTGTCTCCGACATGCCGTACGCGACGTTCAAGGCGATGCGAGTAGGACGGCATGCGGCGCTGCTGCAGCTGCGCGGCGAATCTGCGATCACCGCGGTACCTCGCGCGCTCCTGAGCGATGCCGACATCGCAATGCTGCGCTCTAAGATCTGATTCAGGTCGCTTCGCGGTCGAACGGCGGCGGTGAGTCTCGAGTGAATTCCGGGCGCACGAGCGACGTGCGCGGCGCCGGCGGCCGGGCCGCTGCTGTCGCACCTGCGGCAGCCATCGTCGTCGCAGCAGCATCGACCGGCTTCACCGGGCCGTCATCGAGCAATGCATCGCGGATGATGCGACGCGGGTCGTATTGACGGGGATCGAGTTTGCGCCAGTCGACGTCATCGATCTCTGGACCCATCTCGTCTCGTAGATTCGCCTTCGTGTCACGGACGTAGTCGCCGGCCATCTTGACGAAAGCGGCGAGCTTCTCGGCCATCATCGGAAGCCGCTCGGGGCCGATGACCAGAGCAGCGATCACACCGATGAGCACGAGCTTCTCAAAGGTGAGGCCGAAATCCATGTACATAGGCTACCCGCCGCGCCTGCCCTCTTCCGACAGCGCATACGAATACTCTGAAGGAAGCAGGAATCTCACGGGAGCAGGATCATGAGCGAGAACGACGCAAACGCACGGTACGTACGCGAGGCGATCATCGAGCCGGCCGCCATCGCTCGCGCACGCACGCACGCGATCGAGCTGGGAGCGGCGCCGATCAGTGCCGCCGTCGGTGCGCAGATCGCTGTTCTGGCGGCTGCGGTCAATGCGCGCTCCATCGTCGAGATCGGCACGGGTGCCGGTGTCTCAGGGCTGTGGCTGATGCGCGGAGCCCCCCAGGCCGTGCTCACTTCCATCGACAACGAACCCGAACACCTCGTCGCCGCTCGCCGCAGCTTCGGCGAGGCGAAGATCCCATCCACCAAGGCGCGTTTCATCACGGGTCGCGCGGCCGATGTGCTTCCACGTATGAACGAAGCGTCCTATGACATCGTCCTCGTCGACGCAGATCCCGAGAACGTCATCGAGTACGTCGAGCACGGGCTGCGCCTTGCACGCACCGGCGGCATCGTTCTCGTTCCTCGCGTACTCGCTGGAGGCAAGACCGCTGACCCCGTCCAGCGAGACGATGTCACCGGGGCATACCGCTCGCTCATCCAGGAGACTCAGGAATCACCTGCTGTCCTTGCCGTGATCTCCACCGTGGGCGAAGGCCTGCTCCAGCTGGTGAGCCTCAACACCGACTGACAGCCACCCTGAGCCCGGACAGATCCGGCCGTTGGGCTACGGGGTGCAGACAAAGAAGTGGGGGGGCAGCCGCAGAGAGGCCGCCCCCTACGCACGATGTGGAGGAGTTGATGGGCCGACCCGCGGCGAGCCACGGAGGACGTCCATTGGGTGATGGGGGGG
>JBEBSN010000112.1:0-8797 GCA_040394295.1 Microbacterium sp. | reverse complement strand
CACCGACGAGTTCGTCTCCCGCAGCTGAACGGACTTTCCGGTGAGGACACCCGAGCGCTCAGTGATCGCGCCTCCGGGGATGACGGTGCCGTCGGTGGTCTGCAGGTTCATGGTGCTGGCGGTCGCAGCCGCGCCGCCTGCGACAATGCCGAGCCCTACGACGCCAGCGACTCCGGTGAAGATCCATCTCTTCTTGTTCATATCTGTCTCCTCTGTGTGTGCGGGCCCCGTTTCACGCTGTTCCGCTGCGGGGATGCCTCAAGTCTCGTGGCGGTGGCTAAGGCGATTCCTAAGCGTGGATGAGAGCTTTCTCATCCGGCGACCTCCGACGGTTCGGCCCCGCGCAGCACGGCCTCGGCAACGGTGATGTGCTGCATCGCCAGGTCATTCAGTGCGCGATCGCGCGCCGATATCGAGTGTCCGACGAGGTGCACTGCACTCAGTGCGCGTACGAGCTGGTCGTCGCCCCACCGCGCTGCCGCAGCGTCAGCCAGGGCCCACACTCGCTTGCGATTGGCATCGACTGTCAGCCCTGCGCTGACGATGGCGTGTGCGAGAAACGCCGATGAGTCCTCAGCCGGATCGGCGATGCCGAGTGTGTCGACATCGATCACCGAGCAAATTCTCCCCCGCTCGTCCAGGAAGAGCTGGCCGTAGTGCAGGTCGCCATGGACGACAGCATGCGGGCGCCCTGGCGAGGCTTCGTCGATGAGCGCTCCGGCACGATCCAAGATCGCTCGTCCGCGGCTGCCCGCCCGCGATGCATACCAGTGCACTCGGCGCGACACTCCTGAAGCGGGTCGGTCCCATCGCACTGTCGCGACCTGCGCGCGCAACGCATCGACTTCGTCGAGCAACTGCTCTGGTTGCCAGAGGAAGTCCGCAGCGGGTGTGCCGGCAGCGCTCCCCATGAACACGAGGCCGTCGGGAGACCAACCGTGTACGACGGGCACGCTGACGCCTGCTTCCTCGACCGCGGCGTGCGCGCGCACAAGCTTTTCGACACGGGAGGGCCGCGACACTTTGATCCAGATGTCGGAATCCGACGTCGGAACTCGAAGAACGGCACGGCGACCAGGGCGATACGCGACGATCTGTGGTGCGCCCACCGCGGTGAATCCCATCCGAGCCAGAATCGCCTCCGCAGCGTGGTCGAAAGCGACCGGTGCGAGCGCAGGGAGATGCGGGTCGGCAGGGTGCATCCAGATCCGAGTAGCCTCGCTCACCCAGCCGGTTTCGGCAGACACCGAGAGCTCAGAAGTGTCTACGAAGTACAGCAGCGGGTCGGCACCGGCGACCTCGAAGCCCGTGACAGAGCCCGCACCGAGCGGCTCCCTGGAGTGCAGCACCATCGACTCGGGCGGGATCTCCAACGCGTCGCTGAGAAGCATCCGCTCCAGGCTCAGGGCAGGGTCAGTCACCTCTCGATTGCATCACGTCGACGTCAGAAATGGGATGAGAGCTCTCTTAGGATGCGATCAGGGCAACCGGGACTCGGGATACTGGAGACGTGACACAGAACACGAGCGCACTCCCCCGGCGTCGCTTCGGGATGTCGGTTCGCACGCGCATCGTGGCCGCGATCACTGCGGTCACGGCCGTCGGCCTCCTCGCGGTGGGTGTCTCGGTCTATCTCGTGGAGCGTCAGAGAAACCTGGAGCAGGTGGATTCACGGCTGCACGCCAACCTCGACTCCGCGCGTTTCATCGTGGGCGACGGCGACCCGGACGCTCCGGACGGCAGCATGTGGGAAACATCATCGGAAGCGCTCGAAGCCGTCGTGCAACGAATGAGCCCTGATGACAACACCGGGGCGATGGGAATGGTCGACGGCATCATCACGTTCGTGCCGGGATTCGATCTTGATCTCGATCTGCAGCATCAGGGTATGTTCGCGCTGCACGTGCAGCGGACGCTCGGTGAGGACAAGGCGATCATCGGCACGTACGCGGAACGCGGGGTGGCCTGGCGCTATCTCGCGACCACTATCTCCATCGAGGGGTCTGCGCCGCCGGAGGAGGTCGTCTTCGTGATGGCGTACGACGTGGAGGCCGAGCTGGCAGAGTTCAACGAGGCTGCGCAGATGTTCCTCATCGTCTCTGTGATCGTTCTGCTGGTGGTCGCGGCGACGGGAACCATCGTGGCCACGCGCCTGCTTCGCCCTCTGCGACAGATGCGCAGGACCGCCGAGCGCATTTCCGCACAGAATCTGGACGAACGGCTCGACGTCGTCGGCAACGATGACGTCGCCGAACTCGCCGCGACGATGAATGACATGCTCGATCGCATCGATGACGCCCTCGAGTCACAACGCCAGCTCCTCAGCGATGTCGGTCATGAGCTGAAGACACCGATCACGATCGTTCGCGGCTATGTGGAAGTCATGAACCCCGACGATCCCACCGACGCACGCGAAACCCAGGAGCTCGCGCTCGACGAGCTCGATCGGATGGGGACTCTCGTGCAAGATCTTGCCGGCGCGGCTGCGCTGCACGGCCCCAGTCCTGTCCGCCCGCAACCCACCGATGCCGCTGACCTGGTCGCGCAGATCGTGCGCAAGGCGCAGGGGATCGACGGCGCCGAAGTGTCGCTCGGTGTGGTGACCGACGGCGTCGCGATGCTGGATCCCGCGCGGATCACGCAGGCCGTGCTGCAACTCGCCCAGAACGCGGTGACCCACGGCGGTGGTCGATTTGAGATCGGCAGCGCCTCGGAAGGAGCGCTGATCGAGTTCTGGGTGCGTGACTTCGGCGCCGGTGTGCCCGATGACGCGAAGGAGGCGATCTTCGAACGTTTTCATCGCGGAACCGATGCAGGTGCTCGAACGGGCAGCGGGCTGGGGCTGAACATCGTCCAGGTCATCGCGCGTGCACATGGCGGGGCGGTACGGGTGGAGGACGCAGAAGGAGGCGGAGCGAGGTTCGTGCTCAGTGTGCCTCGCGGTTCAGCCGAGCCGGCAACGGTGCCGTCCGACGCACTGGTGGCGCCGCCACGACCGCCACTACCTCCGCTGCCCGAAGTTCACGTCGGCGAAGGGAAGTAAGATCATGGCATCGATTCTGATCGCCGATGACGAACCGCGCATCTCAGGATTCATCAACAAGGGACTGCGCGCGGCCGGCTTCGCCACGCGAGTGGCGTCGACCGGCCCCGAAGCCCTCGAGCTCGCGCAGACCGACGAGTTCGACCTGATGGTGCTCGACGTCAACATGCCAGGATTCGACGGCTTCCACGTCCTGGAGCAATTACGCGGTTCCGGGTCACGGATGCCCGTGATCATGCTCACCGCGCGGGTGGAGTTGCATGACACCATCGCTGGTCTCGAGGGCGGCGCTGACGACTACCTCGGCAAACCCTTCCGCTTCGACGAGCTGCTGGCACGCATCCGATTGCGCATGCGGCGCGATGACGCCATCGCAGCGCCGGAGCTGGCGCATGGCGAACTGAGCCTCGACATCCGTACGCGGCGCGCACGTGTACGGGGGCGCGACGTCGAACTCAGCGCTCGTGAGTTCGCTCTAGCGGAGGAACTCGTCCGCAATGCAGGGCAGGTGCTCAGCAGGGAGCAGCTGCTCAGCCGTGTCTGGGGATATGACTTCGACCCGGGGTCCAACGTCGTCGACGTGTACATCGGATATCTTCGCCAAAAACTCGGCACGTCCCAGATCGAGACGGTCCGCGGTGTCGGCTATCGCCTGATCTGAACGAGCGGATTCACGTCACGATCGGCGCCACCCCCGTTCCGTACGCACGACGACGTTCTCGAGCAGGAGCAAGCCCAGCAGAGCCGCCGCTCGATCTGCTGACAGCCCGGCTCGCGCAGCAAGCTCGTGCGCGGTCCTGGCAGTTCGCGAGCTGAGAGCATCGAGCAGACGGGTCTGGTCGGGATCAGACCGAGTCTGAGTCGCAGGAGCATGAGCAGGTTCGCCCAGCAGCTCCCTCACCTCCGCCGCGTTCGTGACGCAGCGCGCGTCGTACTCGCGGAGAAGCCGATGGCAACCCGCGGACGCCGCTGAGGTGACAGGGCCGGGCAC
Source organism: Microbacterium sp. (assembly GCA_040394295.1). Lineage (GTDB taxonomy): Bacteria > Actinomycetota > Actinomycetes > Actinomycetales > Microbacteriaceae > Microbacterium. The sequence continues at coordinate 4,763 of JBEBSN010000112.1, read as the reverse complement.
GGCGCCCAGCGGCCGCCCGAGCGTCGCGGCATGGCCCGCGGTGTTGAGAGAGCCGCTGCGCCACCCGGCCTCAACGACGACAGTCGCCGCCGTCTGCGCAGCGATGAGCCGGTTGCGACTCAGGAACCTCCACTTGGTCGGCGCCGTCCCACAGGGCACCTCGCTCACGATGGCGCCCGTCTCCTTGATCTGTCCGAACAACTGCTGATGACCGCTCGGATAGGGGCGGTCGACACCGCCCGCCAAGAAGGCGATCGTCGTGCCGCCGACTCCGATCGCAGATCGGTGCGCGCTCCCATCTATGCCGTACGCACCGCCCGATACGATCACAGCGCCGGTCGCGGCGAGATCGCCAGCGAGATCTGATGCGATGTGATCCCCATAGGTGGTGGCGGCACGTGCGCCGACGATCGCGATCTGCTCTTCGGCGACGAGATGGCGAGCATCGCCGCGTACCCACAGCAACGCCGGAGCGTGGACCTCGAGGTCGTTCAAGGGCGCCGGCCAGTAGGTATCTCCTGGGAGCACGAGCGTCGCAGAGACTTCTTCGGCGCTGTACAGCGCATTTCGCACCGCGGAGACATTCGCGCGTGGCATCCATCGTCTGCGCCCTTCGCTGAGCGCTCGATGTGCGCGGACCGTCGCGTCGTCCGACGCGCTGAGGCGTGCGCTCGTCAGTACTTCGGGCGTGAGCGCGAGCCGTATCGCCTCCCCTGCTCCCATCTGTGAGATCAATGCTCCGGCTACGCCGTCGCCGGGTTCCGCGATGACGCTCCACGCGACGCGGCCCAACGTCTCGGCAGGATCTCCGTTCGGACGCAGCCGCTGTATCGCACGGCGTATATCGGCATCCCCGAGAAGTGCATCGATCATGGAGTGAGTCCTCTCTTCAAAAACAGCGCGCATCCGAGCTCGTCCCGCCCTGGCCGGTCAACTCCTGCGAGATCTGCCATGGTCCACGCCAGGCGGAGCACTCTGTCGTAGCCGCGAAGCGTGATCTGACCTCGCTCGAGCGCACGATCGAGAGAGGAGCGCACCTCAGTCGGCAATCTCATCTCTCCCTGCCGCAACCAGCTTCCCGCGACCTCCGCGTTGATACGCCAGGGCGTGTCGGCCCAACGACGCGCAGCTCGATCTCTGGCTGCCAGCACCTTCGCTCTTGCTTCGGCTGTGGTCACCCCCGACCGTTGCGCAGAGGTCGCGCGCGATGCCGTGACCCTCGCGACTTGCAGGTCGATGTCGATCCGATCGCGCAACGGCCCCGAGAGCCGTGCCGAGTACCTGCGGATGGCGATCGGCGGACAGATGCATTCAGCGCTTCGGACCCCGTAGTTCCCGCACGGACAAGGATTCGTCGCGAGTGCCAGCTGGAACTGCGCAGGAAATCGCGCGCGGAAGCCCGCACGGTTGATCTCGATGCTCCCTGATTCGAGAGGCTGACGAAGCGCATCCAGCGCGACCCGGGAGAACTCAGCAGCCTCGTCGAGGAACAGCACCCCGCGGTGTGCCCGGACGATCGCTCCCGGACGTGCCGCTCGCGACCCGCCGCCCACGAGCGCGGCGACGGAGGCGCTGTGGTGAGGCGCTTCCAGCGGTGGCATGTCGTCAAGAACGTTGACCGCAGCTCCGGTCAACGACCGGATGGCGGCCACTTCGAGGGCAGCCTCTTCGTTCAACGGCGGCAGAATACCGGGCAGTCGCTGCGACAGCATCGTCTTGCCCGCCCCCGGCGGCCCGCTCATCAGGAGATGATGGCCGCCAGCGGCCGCGGCGATCAGGGCGTCCACTGCTTCCTCCTGTCCGACGACATCGGCGAGGTCCAGTAGTGAGCGCTCGGACTCCGTCGCGACGGGAGCGGAGACCGGCTCGACATCGGTCGGCACGATGTCGGCGCCGTGCCACATGGCCACCTCGGCCAGGGTCGTCGCAGCCTGCACGTGCATTCCTGGAACGAGCCGAGCCTCCGCCTCGTTCGCGTGCGGGACGATCACTCGGTCGAACCCGGCCCTCGATGCCGCGAACACTGCAGGAAGCACCCCAGGCACCGGCCGCACCCGACCATCCAGCCCCAGTTCTCCGATGTGCACAGTGCGTGCTATCGAGGCGGGGTCCATCACTCCCCCCGTGGCGACAGCGCTGATGGCGATCCCCAGATCGAACCCGCTGCCGTGCTTGGGCAGACTCGCGGGCGACAGGTTGACGGTGAGACGACGCCTGGTCAGCTTCAACTCCGCGTTGGTCACGGCGTTGTGCACTCGTTGTGCGGCCTCTCCGAGAGCTTTGTCCGGCAGTCCAACGATCTTGAATCCCGGCGTCTGGTTCGACACATCCGCTTCTATCTCGACGAGATGCCCCTCGACGCCGCTGAGGGCGACAGCCCAGGTGCGCGCGGTCCTCATCGCAGATCCACCAGGTGCTCGAGTGCGCCTGCACGCGGATCAGCCCCGATGATCCCGACGATGTCCAGCCGCAGTGCCCGATGTCGGCCGCGCTCAGGGTGCGCTTTGACCCAGGCGTATGCGAGTTGCCACAGCCGCTGTCGTTTGCGTTCGTCTATCGCGTCGAAAGGATGACCGAACAGGACGCTGCGTCGTGTCTTGACCTCGATGAAGCACAGGACATCACCGTGTTCGGCGATGATGTCCAATTCGCCTTGCGCACACCGCCAATTGCGATCTACGACCTCGTAGCCTCGGGTCGTCAGGTAGTGTGCGGCGCGTTCTTCACCTGCGCGTCCCAGGTCGTCTTTGGCTGCCATGGAGACAGCATGACGGTGGCGCGGATCTTAGCGACGCGCAGAACACGCGACCTGTGCACTGGGCCGAGAAATCCCCCTCGGTGCAGAGTCACTTGCCATCCAGTGACAGGTCTTCCGGCAACTCCAGCTCTTGGCGCTGCAGCTCTTCGACGTTGACGTCCTTGAACGTCAGTACGCGCACAGCTTTGACGAAACGATCTGCGCGATAGATGTCCCAGACCCAGACATCCGTCATCGCGATCTCGAAATAGAAGTCGTGCTCGGTGTCCTTACGGACGACGTTGACCTCGTTGGCCAGATAGAACCGACGCTCCGTCTCGACGACGTACTGAAATTGTCCTACGACGTCGCGATACTCGCGGAACAGCGCCAGCTCGAGCTCGCGGTCGTAATCGTCGAATGCCTCTTCGTCCATGATGAGTCCATCCTATGAGTTCAGAACAGCGTCGGGGCATCGGCGATGGTCCACGAGGCCCGATGGAACGGAGAAAGGCCTTCGCTCCGGATGGCCGCGCGGTGCTCGAGGCTCGCATACCCCTTGTTCCTGTCCCACTGATAGGCAGGATGATCGCCGTGCAATTCGGCCATGTAGCTGTCGCGCGCGACCTTCGCGATCACGGAGGCTGCCGAAACCGACGCGCAATCGCGATCGCCCTTGATCACCGAACGCACGTGTAGCGGAACAGCGTGCACGCGCGAGACGTAGTCGTAGTTGCCGTCCAGGATCACCAGGGCGCCGGCGAGGGCTGCCCCCTGTGCGACGACCGCATCTATCGCTCTCGATGCCGCGATCCCCAGCGCACGCATGATCCCGCCTTCGTCGACCTCGGCCGCACTCGCCCAACCGACGCCTGAGGCCTGCACCCACGATGCCGCGCGCGCTGCGACCTCCGGACGCCGCTTCTCCGAGACGAGCTTCGAGTCGCGCAGCCCCTCTGGAACGCGGCGCCTGGCGCCCGCGGCGTCCATGACCGCCGCACCCACAGCCACGGGACCTGCCAACGCACCTCGCCCCACCTCATCGAGCGAGATGATCAGGTCGTACTCGGCGAGAAGTTTGCGCTCAAGTGTGAGCTTCGGTGCGACGACTGTCATTCTGCGGGGTCCGGTACGCCGTTGAAGATGTCGTGATGGCCGTCGATCGTGCCGATGCGGTTCAGCGGCCAGGTCATGAAGAACGCCTTGCCGACGACGTTCTCGATTGGCACGAAACCGCCGTTGGGAAGCTCGAGATGAGCGCGAGAATCCTGTGATCGATCGCGATTGTCGCCGAGTACCCAGAGCGAGTCCTCTGGCACCGTGATATCGAAGGGTTCATTGGATGCCTGTGTGTCGCCCTCGGGGAGATTGAGGTAGGACAGTTCATCGATGGGCGCGTCGTTGATCTCGATCTGACCCAGCGAGTTGCAGCATACGACGTGGTCGCCTGGCAGCCCGATGAGGCGTTTGACGAGATGGTCCTCGCTGTCTGACGAGGAGATGCCGATGATCGTGAGCACCGCGTCGATCGCCTCGAGGAGAGGAGGACCCTGGGGCTCGTTGACACGGGGCGGAAGCCAGCCACCCGGATCTTCGAACACGACGACATCGCCCCGAGAGTATTTCGTCCACCGCGGTGTGAGCTCGTCGACCAGGATGCGGTCGTCGACCAGCAGCGTCTTCTCCATCGATGCGGAAGGGATATAGAAAGACCGCACGACGAACGTTTTCACCAAGAACGATACGAGCGCGGCGATCACGATGATGATGACAACATCGCGCAAGAAGATGAGGAATCCGCGGCGCCTGTTATGGGGGACGTCGGGGGCGGATTCAGTCGTCATCGCATTCCTTCACGAGGGTCTTCGCACCGCGTTATGACGGCACTCTCAAGGTTCGCACACTCTGGACGAAACGAAACACCCCGAGACGCTGTGTCCCGGGGTGTCTGCTGTGAAGCTGCGATCAGTTCTCGCGCTTCTCCTTGATCTTCGCCTTCTTGCCGCGCAGGTTGCGCAGGTAGTAG
>JBEBSN010000111.1:0-8863 GCA_040394295.1 Microbacterium sp. | reverse complement strand
CGGAGGCCGGGGCTGTCGTGACTGGTCGTGTCACTTCTTGGCGCGCCGTCCAGTGATCGCTCCATAGATCAGCAGCACAATCACCGATCCACCGATCGCGAGCAACCAACTGCTCAGCGAGAAGAACTCATCGACGCCGACACCAAAGATCGCGCTGCCGAGCCAGCCGCCGAGGATCGCTCCGACGACACCGAGGATCAACGTGATGAACCATCCCCCGCCCTGCTTGCCGGGGAGGATGAGCTTGGCAATCGCGCCTGCGATCAGTCCGAGAAGAAGGAATCCCAAAAATCCCATTTGTATCGTGCCTTTCGATTGTGTTCAGTCTGCGGTCTGAAGTCGATTCCGTCTAGATCACTTCGCGATCGCTGCGAGGCGCTTCTGCGCCTTCGCGACCGACTTCTTGGTTTTCTTGGCAAGTTTGCGGCGAGACTTCTTCGCCTCCGAACTGTTCCACAGACGTTCGACCTGGTGGCGGATGTCCTCGTAGTTCTTACCCTTTGCCTTGGTGGACTCGACGCCGATCATGTAGGCAGCGATCACGATGACAGCAATGATGAGAATGTTCTTGCGCATACTGTCTTCCTCCTTTCGCGAAGATTAGGCCCCACCGGCCGCAAGTGAGTGATCGGGGACGGATCGACCACTTGCAGTCGGTGAGGTAGATCTGGCTGGGCGCCTTGCCCCCCAGCGAAGGATCCCAACCAGACCCTCCGTGCAGCGCGCTGCACGGAGCGTGCGCCCGCGTCTGGGTCGACCCAGACGCGAGAAAGCGCAACGCATCCCGACGCGCGCGAAGCGCGCCAGGAAGAATGGTGGCTACAGCGGCGCTCGTTGCGCAGAATCTCGGTCATCTGACACGCCTCCCTCAACGAACACCACATTGGTGTTTACAGGGCTCGCGCCTCCGGAGTTCTCGAGTCGTCCTCTTCCGACGCAGCGTGGACGTCATTGAACGTCACGTTGATCTCGACGGCCTCCTTGCCCACGAAGTCGCGCATCGCCTGATAGACGGAGGCGCGAATGTCATCCGCGACCTTATGCAGCGAAACGGGATATTCGGCGACGACAGTCACGTCAACGGCGACCTGGGTCTGACCGACCTCCACTCTGATGCCCTGCGTAAGATCCGTCGTGTTAAGTGCGTCTCGGATGGCACCGACCATGCGCGCAGCGCCGCCGCCGAGTGCATAAACCCCGGGGACTTCCCGGGCGGCGATGCCGGCGATCTTCGCGATCACACCGTCTTCGACGATGGTTTCTCCCACGGAAGAAGGGGTGTCGGTCTCCGTGACAGGGTAAGGCTGGGGGTCGAGGCCACCGGTCTGGTTCGCCATCTTTTTCCTTCCGTCGTTTTGAGCATCCGACTGTCTGCGAATGTCGCGTCATTGATAAGACGCAGGTGCAGCGCAAAACGTCACAAACTTCTTGAAAAGTTTCTTATTCGCCTCTGAACGACCCGCCCGCCACGCACTGTCGCCTGCCCGGCGTAGTGTCGCGTTATGGACCACAGCGCGCACAGTATCATCCCCGCATACCTCCTCTCCCGCATCGCCGCGTCGGGCCGCTTCCCCAAGGCTGCAGACGCGGCGCGACAGACGCTGCTCGCCGGTCGACCACCGTTTCGCGCACGCATCAACCTGTCGATAGATGAGCACGGCGACCTCGTGGCCGAGTTGACCGATGCCCCCAACCGCACGATCAGTGATGCCCAGAACACCGAGACGCTACCCGGCGTCGTCGTACGTACCGAGGTCGATCCCGCCGTCGACGATGCCGCTGTGAACGAAGCGTTCGACGGCTTGGGTTCGACGTTCGAGCTTCTTCTGACGGCGTTCGAACGCAACTCTCTCGATGGCCTCGGCGCGGGGCTCGACGCCACTGTGCACTACGGCACCGACTACGACAACGCGTTCTGGGACGGTGAGCGCATGGTGTTCGGTGACGGCGACGGCGAGGTGTTCCAGCACTTCACCGGCTCGCTCACGGTCATCGGGCACGAGCTCGCGCACGGCGTCGTGCAGCACACCGCGAACCTCGAGTACCAGGGCCAGCCGGGCGCGCTCAACGAGTCGATCGCCGACGTCTTCGGTGCGCTCACCGAGCAGTACACGGCCGGGCACACGGCGGCCGAGGCCAGCTGGCTGATCGGCGCGGGCATCTTCACCGAACGGGTGCAGGGCCACGCGCTTCGGTCGATGCTCGAGCCGGGCACCGCCTACGACGACGACGAGCTCGGTAAAGACCCGCAGCCGGGGCACATGCGCGATTTCGTGCAGACGACAGAAGACAACGGTGGCGTGCACATCAACTCGGGCATCCCGAACCGCGCTTTCGCGCTGACCGCCCGCGCACTGGGCGGCAACGCCTGGGAGCGTGCCGGTCGCGTCTGGTATCGCACGCTCACCGGGGGCCTGAGCTCGAGGGCGACCTTCCGCGAGTTCGCAGATGCCACGGTGGCAGCGGCCATCGAGGAGTACGGTGAATCCGAGGTCGCCGCGGCCGTTCGCGACGCCTGGATCACCGTGGGGGTCTTCGAAGATGAATGAAACCGACGCGCCGAATAGCGGCGGAGGCACCGCTGCGGTCGTCTTGGTCGCTGTCGTGCGGTCGGGAGGGATGGCCGGCATCCGGCGCCGATGGGAAGTCGAGCCCGCGTCCGACGAGACCCCGCGCTGGGTCGCGCTGATAGAGCGCTGTCCGTGGGATGACCCGAGCGAGACGAACTCCGGGGCTGATCGCTACATGTGGAGCGTTCATGTGCGCACCGACCGCGAGGAGCGCGAGCGCGAGCTGTCGGACTCTCAGCTGCACGGCGCGTGGAGAGAGCTCGTCGATGCAGTGCGCGATGCCGCTACTGCGGACGATCCAGCATCACCCGGGTGACGGGCAGCGCCTCGGGGTGCTCCTGCTGCAGCCAGGCCATGATCTTCTCGCGCACGAGGCAGCGCAGATCCCACTGGTCGTCGGAGTTCTTGGCCGAGATCTTGAAGCGCAATGTGACGTATCCGCCTTCAGAACCGGTGACGAGCACATTCGCCGAGCGGCGGTCCCAGGTATCGGACTCCTCGATGATCTCCATGAACTTCTCGCGCACAGCATCCACCGGCACTCGCCAGTCGAGATCCATGTAGACGGTGCCGAGGATCTTCTCCGACCGTCGCGTCCATGTCTCGACCGGGTTCGTGGTGAAGTAGGTGCACGGGATGATGAGCCGACGCTCGTCCCAGATGTACACGACGACGTAGGAGAGATTGATCTCGCCGATGGTTCCCCACTCGCCCTCGATGACGACGACATCACCCACCCTGATCGAGTCGGTGAAGGCGATCTGGATGCCCGCGATCAGGTTGCCCAGGGTCGACTGGGCGGCGAGGCCCGCGACGATACTGACGATTCCGGCTGATGCGAGAACGCTTGTGCCGATCGCCCGCATCTCGGGGAAGGTGAACAGTGCGGCGCCGATGGCGATGACGGAGATGAGGACGATGGCGAGCCTGTTCAGCACGGTCAGCTGCGTCTGACGGCGTCGCGCCTCCGGACTCGTCGCATCCAGCCCGGTGTCGTGCTTCATGAGGCGCTCGATGCCGAACGAGACGAGGATCGACAGCAGCCATGCCCCGACGATGATCGTGGCGATGAGGAGCATGCGAGCCAGCGTCGGCCACCACTCCTCCCGCGCTGGGGCGGTCGTTGCGCTCGCGATCCACAGGGCGACGATGAAGGCGAGCGTCACTGCGGGCGCGCGAACGCGACCGGCGATCTCTGCCACCCAGGGTGAACGCCGTCCGACGCGCACGAGCACCATGCGGGCGACGATCACGACGACGGCGACGATGACGACGGCGAGGAGAACGACGACGAGCGTGCCGAGCCACGACCCCGACGAGATCCCGAATATTGCGAGAGAAGCCATCGTCCCAGACTAGGAGCCAGCGCATCACCTCGCACAACCTCTTGCGTCCAGGTACGTCGCGGCGCAATCTAGATCTCGAGGGGACACCCGCTGTGCACGGAGGAGCCGAAATGTCTCAGAAGATCGTTCCCAACATCTGGTTCGACCATGACGCCGACGACGCAGGAGCGTTCTACGTCGACGTCTTCCCTGGCGCCACCGCCGACGTCGGCGCGAAGTATCCGGATGGCCTGGAGGGCGCTCAGGCAGAGTTCTCCGGAAAGACTCTCACCGTCGATGTCGTCATCGAGGGCTACCAGGTGACGCTGATAAATGCCGGGCCGGAGTTTCGTCCGAACCCGTCTGTCTCCTTCATGCTGAACTTCGATCCGCTGGCGTTCGGCGGCGAGGCAGAAGCTCGCGCGCGGCTCGATGCCACGTGGGAGAAGCTGCTCAGCGGCGGACGCGTGCTGATGGATCTCGACACCTACCCGTTCAGTCCCCGCTACGGCTGGCTGGAAGATCGGTTCGGTGTGAGCTGGCAGCTGCTGCTTTCCAACGCCGAAGGCGAGCCGCGTCCGTTTCTCATTCCTCAGCTGATGTTCTGCGGTCCTGTGCAGAACCAGGCCAAGGAGGCCCCGACGTTCTACTCGTCGCTCGTGCCGGATTCGGGTGTCGGCTTCATCGCGCCCTACCCCCAGCAGACCGGGCCCGCAGCGGCCGGCGCCGTGATGTTCGGAGAGTTCCGGCTGGCGGGGCAGTGGTTCTCGATGATGGATTCCGCTGTGGAGCAGAGCTTCACGTTCAGCAACGGAATCTCGCTCGAGGTGCGCTGCGCAGATCAGGCCGAGATCGACCGGTACTGGGAGGCCCTTTCCTCGTCGCCCGAGGCAGAGCAGTGTGGCTGGCTTGTGGACAGGTACGGTCTGAGCTGGCAGATCGTGCCGGAGAACATGGGTGAGCTGATGGAACGGCGCGGGGCGTTCGAGCGGATGTCTGAGATGAAAAAGCTCATCATCGCTGACTTCTGATACAGACTGTACCCATGGGATTGTTCCAGCAGGGTCCGCAGGAAGAGCAGAAGGATTGGACGGGTTTGCCGTCCGAACCACGTGATATCGACGCCGTCGAGGAACTTGTCGCCGCGCCCGCGGTCGATCCGTTGTCGATCGGGCTCGGTGTGCCGGTCAGCTCGATCGTCTTCCCTGTCGCGCCGCCGGCGCCGGATGCCGTGAGTGTCGCGAACCGCGAGCCGGAAGGCGACGAATAATGCCCACTGCTGAAGAGGCTTCCAGACTCCTGCAGCTCGCCCATGGTGCCTTCGCACGCGGCGATGCCCTGCTGCACATCCAGGTCGATGTCAGTGTGCTCACCGGCGAGCAGTCGTCGTGGGGATCGGCGGGCAACACCGTTTCGAACGACGAGAGCGTCGGATACTTTCTGGGTGAGATCGAGAAGGTGGGCTGGCGTCTGGAGCACACTGGCTACACGTTCGTCGAGAGCGGGGCGACGACGTCGTCGCGGATCTTCGGCACAGGAGAGGGCGTCGTCAATCACGGCGCCGTCATCGGTTACTACACCTTCCGCCGGGCCTGAGCACAGTTCGGCTGCGCCGCGGCCGATACGGTTGAGGGATGACGATCATCGCCGCCGCAGACGGCTCGGCTCTTGGCAATCCCGGCCCGAACGGCTGGGCCTGGTACATCGACGATGACAACTGGGCGGCCGGCGGATCGCCGCACGGCACGAACAATCAGGGCGAGCTGCAGGCGGTGCTCGAGCTGCTGCAGGCAAGTGCCGGCACCGACGAGCCGCTGCTGATCATGTGCGACAGCAAGTACGTCATCGACTCGATCACGAAGTGGATGCCCGGATGGAAACGCCGCGGATGGCGCAAGGCCGACGGCGCCCCCGTGCTCAACCGCGAGCTCATGGAATCGCTCGATGAGGCGATGCGCGGACGCGATGTGACGTTCGAATGGGTCAAGGGCCACGCCGGTCACGAATTGAACGAAGCCGCGGACGAGCGGGCGAACGCCGCCGCGAAGGCATATCAGCAGAAGCTCGAGCCGAGACGCGGCCCCGGCTTCACCATGGCGACGGATGCCGGTGCTGCAGTTGCCGCGTCTGCACCGGTGGCTGCGGCGGCTGCCCCCGCGCCTGCCCCCGCGGCTGAAGCACCTCCGCTGCAGCTGTGGGCCGAAGCATCCGATCTTCTCGATGGCCTGACCGATGCGGCGGATGTCGCACCGATCGAGGTGCAGCTCACGCTGACTCCTGCCGAGCTCGCGCGGCTTCGCGCCCGCGCCGAAGCGCAGGGCATCTCGCTCGAAGACGCCCTGCGCCGGCTCATCTGATCGCTACTTCGAGAGCACCTCGCGCTCAAGTCGTGCGAAGGACTCTTCCATGCCGTCGACCATGCCGGTGGCGAGGATCATGTCGCGCGTCTCCTTGTCGGGGTACTCGACGAGCACCGTGATGAGCGTCGCGCCGTCTTCTTCGTGCAGGTTGAGGTCGTTGAGCGTCTGCGTGGGCATGCCTTGCATCCGCTCGGTGGTGACTTCGCGGCGCGGAGCGTCCGAGAGCACTACCTCGCCCTCGAATCCGAATGGTTCGCCCTCGGTGTCGCCGACCGGGGCCCAGGAGTTGCGGTACGACTGACCGACTTCGGTGCCGATGACGCACTCGGTCATCTCCCACCCGTCCGGACCGAGCATCCACTTCTTCACCAGTTCGGGGTCGTGGTGTGCACGCCAGACCAGATCGCGTGGACCGTTGACCAGACGTGTGATGCGCACGTGGGTGTCGTCGAGCATCTCGATGCGCGTGCCCTTGCCCTGGGCGTATTCGCGGAGGTCCTGCAGCACGGCGTCCAACTGCGCCATCGCCATACGCGATCCCTCGATGGCGCCCATGGCGACGACCTGCTCAAGGGCTTCGGACGAGTCGAAGTAGGTGACGTTCGTCATGCGGCTGCCGTCATCGGTGGCCTCGAAGGCGAATGTCATCCGCATCGAGGGCATGCCCTCAAGCGGTTTGCCGTCGTCGCCTGCGAAGGCGTCGATGACCTCGAAACTCTGCGGTTCGTCGATGTTCAGGAACTCCCACGAGCCGTTGGAGCGTTCACCCTGAGGGCTCGTCATGAAGTACAGCGCCTTGCCGCCGACGGTGAAGTCGAACTCGGTGAACGTCGCCGGCCATCCGGGAGGACCCCAGAACCGTTCGAGCTGGGCGGGGTCGGTGAAGGCGTGCCAGAGTCGCTCGATCGGTGCGGCGACGTCGGCGGTGAGAGTCATCGTGAGGTTCTCAGCATCGGTGCTGATGTCGGTGACGGGCATTTCAGTTCCCTCTCTTCGGTGAATTCTGCGGATTGTTCGGTGATTCGCGACGCGATGTGTCAGAGGACAGCAGGTCATCGAGGCGGGAGATGCGTGACCGCCACAGCTCTTCGTATCGGGCCAACAGCACCCGAGCGCGCGCGATCATCTCGGGATTCGCGCGGACGAGCCGCTCGCGTCCCTCGGCGCGTTTGATGACGAGACCGGCGGCTTCGAGCACCGCGACGTGCTTCTGTACTGCGGCGAACGACATGTCGTAATCGCCGGCCAGTGTCGACACCGACTGCTCTTCGCCGATGGTGCGACGCAGGATGTCGCGTCGCGTGCCCGTCGCCAGCGCGTGGAACACACGATCGATCTCCGTCTCGCTCAGCCCATCTTGTGCAACCATTTGGTTGTACGTTACGGCGAGGCGGATGCTGTGTCAAGAGGTTGTTCTTCTACCAATGGCGAGAACTGGCGTGAACGATCGTTTCGTCAGGCCGGCGGGGCGCTGATGAGCCGGGGCGCTCTGAGAGCGAGGTCACCCCGCCTCGGCAGCCACGAGCGTGTTCAGGCCTGTCGCGCCCGGCGAAGATTCAGCTCTCAGGGATCCAGAGCACGGCGCCGTCACGCCAACCGAGGCCGGCAGTGCCCTCGGGGATCGGCTCCTCGTGCCGCGGACGCACGACGCGCATGCGGTTCCCGGCGAGGCGGACGATGTACACGACGTCAGCGCCGCGGTAGACGTGCGTGACGACCTCGACGCTCACGGGAGTGTCGCCGTCGACGGTCGAAGAGAGCCGCAGATCTTCCTGGCGAAGGACAACTTCTCCTGCACCGTCCGGGCCTGCCCCCGTCATCGGCACCTGGATCGTGGTTCCATCGAGCGTCGCCACGGCGCCGGAACGAGTCGCGGAGAGCAGGTTCGCCGCACCGATGAAGTCGGCCGCGAAGGGGGTGCGCGGCGCGGCATAGAGCTCGGCCGGTGCGCCCTCCTGCTCGATCACACCGCCGTTCATCAGAACGATGCGGTCCGAGAGGCTCATCGCTTCCTCCTGGTCATGCGTCACGAACACGGTGGTGAGACCGAGCGTGCGATGCAGCTCCTTGAGCTCGACCTGCATATCCTCGCGCAGACGTGCATCGAGATTCGACAGTGGCTCGTCGAGCAGCAGCACGCGAGGCTCGAAGGCGATCGCGCGGGCAAGAGCGACGCGTTGCTGCTGTCCGCCGGACAACTGCGCCGGCATCCGATCGGCCAAGTGACCCATCTGCACTCGCTCCAGGGCGCGGACCGCGAGTTCCTTCTGCTCGGCCTTGGGCTTCTCACCCGACATACGCAGACCGAAGCGCACGTTCTCGACCACGCTCATGTGCGGGAAGAGCGCATAGCTCTGGAACATCATGCCGAGGTGCCGCTTCTCGGGCGGCAACCCGGTCACATCCTGCCCAGCGATCTCGATCGTGCCGCCGCTCGGCGACTCGAGGCCGGCGATGCAGCGCAGCAGCGTGGTCTTGCCGCAACCCGATGGGCCGAGCAGGGAGACGAACTCGCCCGACCGCATCGACAGGTCGATGCCCTTGAGCACCGAGGTCCCCTTGAAGTCCTTGGTGAGAGCAGTGATGGTGAGTGTTGTCATCAGACGAA
>JBEBSN010000110.1:0-9051 GCA_040394295.1 Microbacterium sp. | reverse complement strand
TCGAAGAAAGGACGCACCCTTGGCTGAAGGCAAGAAGCTCGTCATCGTCGAGTCTCCGACGAAGATGCGGTCGATTCAGGGGTACCTCGGTGATGACTACGAGGTGCTCAGCTCTGTCGGCCATATTCGCGACCTCGCTGATAAGAAGGACATCCCCGCCGCCGACAAGGCTGCGTACGGGAAGTACTCGATCGACGTCGAAAACGGGTTCGACCCGTACTACGTCGTTTCTGAACGTAAGACGAAAACCGTCTCCGAGCTCAAGCGTGCGCTGAAGAACGCCGACGAGCTGTTGCTCGCAACTGATGAAGACCGCGAGGGCGAGGCGATCGCCTGGCATCTTCTTGAGACGCTCAAGCCCAAGGTGCCCGTGAAGCGGATGGTGTTCCACGAGATCACCAAGGATGCGATCCAGGCAGCAGTCGGCAACACCCGCGACCTCGACATCGCTCTCGTCGACGCGCAGGAGACCCGCCGCATCCTCGACCGCCTCTACGGCTGGGACGTCTCACCGGTTCTCTGGTACAAGGTCAAGACCGGACTGTCGGCAGGGCGCGTGCAGTCCGCCGCGACGCGAATGATCGTCGAGCGCGAACGCGAGCGCATGGCGTTCGTGAATGCCGAGTACTGGGACGTCGAGGCATCCGCCGCATCCGGCACGGCATTCAAGGTTCGCCTCGTACGCGTCGACGGCGGTCAGCTCGCCCGTGGCACCGACTTCGATGACCTCGGAAAGCTCAAGAAGGCCGTCGTCGTCCTCGACGAGAAGAAGGCGGCAGCTCTCGCGCACGCCGTCGACGAAACCGGCGCCGGCACGGTAACGAAGGTCGAGGCGAAGCCGGGCACGCGCAGTCCCTACGCTCCTTTCACCACCTCCACCCTTCAGCAGGAGGCAGGGCGCAAGCTCTCGATGAGCGCCAAGCAGGCGATGAGCGTCGCCCAGCGTCTCTATGAAAAGGGTTTCATCACCTATATGCGAACGGACTCCGTCGCCCTCAGCACGCAGGCAGTGCAGGCGGCGCGCAGCCAGGCCGTCGCGCTCTACGGCGACAGCGCCGTTCCGCTGAAGCCCCGCGTCTACAAGTCCAAGAGCAAGAATGCGCAGGAAGCACACGAGGCGATCCGTCCCTCCGGCGACAACTTCCGCAAACCTTCTTCAGTGTCGGGCGAACTCGACCGCGAAGAGCTGCGCCTGTACGACCTGATCTGGAAGCGCACCGTCGCCAGCCAGATGGCCGACGCGAAGTACGAGACCACCACCGTGACGATCGCCGTCGATGCCGCGGGCCAGAAGGCGGAGTTCACGGCATCGGGCACCGTCTATACGTTCAAGGGCTTCCTGGAGGCCTACGAAGAGGGTCGCGACGAGAAGCGCGGCGATGCCGATGCAGACTCGAACCAGTCTCTTCCCGCCGTCGCGGTCGGCGATGAGCTTGCGATGTCGGATGCTGAGGCGAAGGGGCACAAGACGACCCCGAAGCCGCGTTATACCGAAGCATCGCTCGTGAAGGCGTTGGAGGAGCACGGCATCGGTCGCCCGTCCACCTTCGCCAGCATCATCGGCACGGTGATCGACCGCGGCTACGCGACCAAGCGCGGCCAGGCGCTCGTGCCGACGTGGATGGCGTTCAGCGTGGTGAGACTGCTCGAAGAGCACTTCGCGCACCTGATCGACTACGACTTCACGGCGGGACTCGAAGATGACCTCGACGCCATCGCACGAGGCGAGCAGAAGCGCGAAGACTGGCTGAAGTCGTTCTACTTCGGCTCTGACACTCATGTCGGTCTGCGTCAGGTCGTCGACAATCTCGGCGAGATCGACGCCAGGGCACTCAACTCCACGCGCATCACCGATACCGCGACGCTCCGCTTCGGTAAGTACGGCCCATACATCGAAGTCATCGATCCGGCCAAGCCTGACGAACGTGGGCGCATTGTCAACGTTCCGGAGGACCTCGCCCCCGACGAGCTGACCGCAGCGAAGGCGCAGGAGCTCATCGACGCGCCGGTCGCCGGTGACCGCGTTCTCGGCGAGAACCCGGAGAACGGACGGATCATCGTCGTCAAGGACGGCCGATACGGAGCGTACGTGCAGGAGAACCTGCCCGAGGAAGAACCTGCGGTCGACGAGAAGACCGGCGAGGTCGTCGAAGCACCCAAGAAAAAGAAGGCAGCGAAGAAGGACGCGCCCAAGCCTCGGACGGCGTCGTTGTTCCGCTCGATGTCGGTCGATGAGATCGACTTGGACACGGCACTCACGCTGCTGAGCCTGCCGCGAACGGTCGGCACTGATCCGGAGACCGGTGTCGAGATCACCGCCCAGAACGGCCGCTACGGGCCGTATCTGAAGAAGGGCACCGACTCGCGATCGCTCGAGAACGAGCAGCAGATCTTCGACGTGACTCTGGATCAGGCGCTGGAGATCTACAAGCTTCCCAAGTACGGTGCGGGCTCCCGGCGTGCAGCAAGTGCACTCGCCGAGTTCGAGGCAGATCCCGTCAGCGGCAAGCCGATCCGCATCCGAGACGGTCGCTTCGGCGCGTATGTCACGGACGGCGAGACGAATGTGACGATTCCACGCGGTCAGAAGCCGGAGGAGATCACGTTCGAGGTCGCGGTGCAGATGCTCGCCGACAAGCGCGCCAAGGGACCAGCCACGAAACGCGGTGCCAAGAAGGCCCCGGCCAAGAAAGCGCCGGCGAAGAAGGCAGCCGCGAAGAAGACGACGAAGAGCGCTTCGGCCAAGACGGATGCAGAGAAGGCCGCGGCCCGTTCGGCAGCAGCGAAGAAGGCTGCAGCGACCCGCGCCGCAAACGCGGCGAAGAAGGCAGACTCGTGACCTCACGCCGCGGCGTGTGGATCACCCTCGAAGGCGGTGACGGCTCGGGGAAGACCACCCAGGCCGAACTGCTCGAGAAATGGCTGACGAATAACGGACACGCGGTGCTGCGCACCCGCGAACCCGGCGGCAGTGACGTCGGGCAGCTGATCCGCGAGATCGTGCTGCACCACCGCGGCGAGATCGCACCGCGTGCGGAGGCGATGCTGTACGCCGCTGATCGCGCTCAACACGTCTCCACAGTGGTCCGACCGGCGCTGGAGCGCGGCGAGATCGTGTTGCAGGATCGCTATCTGGACTCCTCTGTCGCCTACCAGGGGGCGGGCCGCGTTCTCGACGCGAGCGAGGTGCGACAGCTGTCGCTGTGGGCCGCAGAGGGCGAGCTGCCCGACTTGACGGTGTTGCTCGACCTTGACCCCCACACCGCGCGGATGCGCCTGGATTCGGCTGACAAGCCGTTCGACCGGTTGGAAGCGGAGCAGACAGATTTCCATACCCGTGTGCGTGAGGCATTCCTCGCTCTGGCGAGTGCAGAACCTGAGCGATTCCTCGTGCTCGATGCGGCGGCATCCACCGACCGGATCGCGGCCGAGATCCAGGCACGTGTCGCCCGCCTTCTGTGAGGCGGCGATGACAGGCGCTGTCTGACGCGCCGGTTAGGCTGGACAGCATGACCGCTCTCGCCCCGTTCCCATGGACGGATGTCTGGGGGCAAGACGACGCGGTCGAGACGCTGCGCTCTGCGGCATCTGACCCCGCCCTTCTCTCGCACGCCTGGCTGATCACGGGTCCACCTGGGTCTGGGCGCTCGACGCTCGCCTACGCTTTCGCAGCTGCGCTGATCGCTGACGGGCCCGACGACGAGCACACAATGCGCCAGGTTCTCGCCGGCACTCATCCCGACGTCACGGTGCTGCGCACCGAGAAGGTCATCATCACCATCAAAGAGGCGCGCGCGCTCGTGGAGCGTTCGTACTTCGCGCCGTCGGCCGGTCGCTACCGCGTCATCGTTGTCGAAGACGCTGACCGTATGGTCGAGCGCACCTCCAACGTGCTGCTGAAGGCGCTCGAGGAACCACCCGAGAACACGGTCTGGGTGCTCTGTGCACCCAGCGAAGCCGACCTGCTGCCGACGATCCTGTCTCGAGTTCGGCCGTTGCGGCTGCGCGAGCCCGACGTCGACGACGTCGCACGACTGATCGTGCAGCGCACCGGAGTCGACGAAGCTGTCGCAGAGCAGGCCGCACGCCATTCTCAGCGTCATATCGGCATGGCCCAGCGACTGGCGACAGATGATGCCGCGCGTCGTCGTCGCGACACGGCGTTGCGCTCGGTTCTCGCCATTCGTGGTGTGGGCAGCGCCGTAGAAGTCGCCGGAGAGATCATCCAGGTCGCGACCGATGATGCGAAAGCGCTCACCGCAGAGCGCGACGCTTCCGAGCGTGCCTCGCTGCTGCGCACAGTGGGCATCGCCGAAGGGCAGTCCGTTCCGCCCGCCGTGCGCGCACAGGTATCGGCGTTGGAAGAAGATCAGAAGCAGCGCGCGAAGCGCAGCCTGCGCGACGGCATCGACCGCGCGCTGACCGATCTGCAATCGATGTATCGCGATGTCGTGATGCTGCAGTACGGCCGCGGCGACGACCTCATAAACCGAGAATTGCATGAGGATCTGAGCGCGCTGGCTGCGGCGTGGCCGGTGGCACGTACTCTGGTTGTTCTTGACCATCTGGCGGAGACCAGGCAGTCGCTGGAGCGCAACGTCGCTCCGACGCTCGCCCTCGAAAGCTTGCTCGTGACAGTCGCGAGCGGAAGGAAGCCGTGAACACTCGACAGACCCCCCGCCTGCGACGCCTCACTGCGATCGTGGCGGGTCTCGCCGTGGCAGCGGTGGCACTCAGCGGCTGTCTCTATGCGGTCATCCCAGAGGGCGTCGAGCCGCGTCCGTCCACGACCAAGATGCCTGACTCAGACGGTGTCGCCGCTGACCTGTTGCCGTTCTACGAGCAGACGTTGGAGTGGGCGTCCTGCGACGCAGGAGGTGCCGGTTTCGACTGCACGTACGTCACCGCGCCCCTGGACTGGGAGAACCCGGCGGACGGCGAGATCGAGATTTCAGTCGTGCGCCACCAAGCCACAGGCGGTGCTATGGGCTCGTTGCTGACGAACCCCGGCGGGCCAGGGGGCAGCGGCGTCTCGTTCATTCAGGACCGACTCTTCTCTGCAGTCGGCGAGGATCTCATCGAGAACTATGACGTCATCGGATTCGATCCCCGCGGCGTCGGCGAATCCACGGCGGTACGCTGCTTCGACGCTGAAGAGATGGATGCCTACCTCTATGACATTCCGGAGAA
The DNA here is from genome assembly GCA_040394295.1 of Microbacterium sp. Classification (GTDB taxonomy): domain Bacteria; phylum Actinomycetota; class Actinomycetes; order Actinomycetales; family Microbacteriaceae; genus Microbacterium. Next base: position 3,861 of record JBEBSN010000110.1, on the reverse strand, counting down.
CGCGCGGGGGAGCAAGGAATGGGAAGACGAGCTCACCGATCGCAACGCGCAGTTCGCTGAAGCGTGCGAGGCGAACAGCGGCGGCATTCTGCCCTTCATCACAACGGTCAATTCCGCGCGCGATATGGATCTCATCCGCGCGGTACTTGGTGACAAGGAGCTGAACTACCTCGGATACTCGTACGGCACCTTCCTCGGTGCGACGTACGCGAACCTGTATCCAGAAAAGGCCGGACGGCTCGTGCTCGACGGTGCGATCGACCCCGCCGTCTCCGGTCTCGATGTGGGCACCACTCAGGCGCTCGGGTTCGAGTCGGCGTTGCGTGCATATATGCAGAACTGTCTCGATTCCGGTGAGTGCCCGTTCAACGGCACAGTCGATGAGGCGATGGCCGATCTCGGAGCGCTTCTGGCGAGCGTCGATCGCACACCGCTGAAGAACGACGACGGGCGCATGCTCGGGGCAGATTCGCTCATGACCGCGATCATCGTCACGCTGTACTCCGAGGGTAACTGGCCGGTTCTCACTCAGGCGCTCGATGGCGTTCTGCAAGGTGACCCGTACGTTGCGTTCTACCTCGCTGATGAGTACAACGCTCGCGAAGATGGCGTCTATCGCGACAACTCCAGCGAAGCATTCCGCGCGTACAACTGCATGGATTACCCCGTGGAGGATGACCCTTCCGCTGAGGACGCCTCTATGGCGAAGGTCGAGGAAGGGGCCCCGACCATCGCACCCTACTGGTCTGGACCCGACTCCTGCGAGGTCTGGCCGTACCCGCCGACGGGCACCCGCGGCGAGATCAACGCTGAGGGCGCGGGGCCGATCGTCGTCATCGGCACCACGAACGATCCGGCGACGCCATACGAATGGTCGGTGTCTTTGGCCGACCAACTGGAAGAGGGCGTTCTCATCACGCGTGTCGGTGAGGGGCACACCGGTTACAACAAGGGCAACATCTGCGTCGACGACGCGGTCGAAGCCTTCCTCCTCGATGACGTCGTTCCCCAGAGCGAACTCCGCTGCGAATAGACGCTCACCGCCATAGCTGCCGCATTTGCGCATTGTTATTGAGTGACGCTTTTAGCGCAGATTGATCGCTATCCTCCTGCTCGAAGATGACTATGTTCATGAGGGGTTGACAGCCCTGAAATCATCGACGAGCCTGGATAGATGAAGAAAACAATCAGAAACAAGGCCAGTCAGATTGCTGCGGCTTCTTTGCTCTGTATTGGGGTAATCGTTGGTGGTGGCGTGCCTGCCCAGGCCGCAGAAGTAGCGCCCAAGCCACCAGTTTGCAATGGCAACAAAGTAGTCATGTATTCCGTTGGCTTCAATGGTGAGCTAAAACCGACGAAGCCCTATTTCGGAGTTGGCGTGGAAGTAGTGGAACATATCTGGTATTCGGCCAAGCCCTTGTATAAGCCGGGGACCCGGTCGGTAATGGCCTGGGATTACAAGTACCAAGCGAATACCATTGGCCAGGATTTTGGCTTTCCTCGCGTCACTGACCCGTCAGTATTGTGCGCGCACACCTGATCGTCTTCCTCTCTCCCTTGCGCCGACGGGTGCGTTGAGATCGACCACTTCGAGGGGCGCGGCGCGGTGCGCGCGCCGGTCCCGTGGTAGGTGTGAGTTGTGAAGATCGGGCGGTAGCGAGTGGCGACGAACCGATTCGCGACGAGACTCCAGACAGGGTAAGATCGTTGATCGTGCCGCTCTCGCAGCGCACGCCGCCCTAGCTCAGTCGGCAGAGCATTTCACTCGTAATGAAAAGGTCAAGGGTTCGATTCCCTTGGGCGGCTCCACTGGCCCCGTGATGTGACATCATCACGGGGCCGTTTCGCTTCCCAAGAGCCCCGCGTACGCTCGAATCATGACCAAGGCACTTCTCATCGTCGACGTCCAGAACGACTTCACCGAGGGCGGAGCGCTGGCCGTAGCAGGCGGTGATGCCGTGGCATCCGGTATCTCGGCCTACCTCGCCGCGCATGCTAACGAGTACGACGTGATCGTGGCGTCTCGCGACTGGCACGACGCCGACGGCGACAACGGGGGCCACTTCGCAGACGAGCCTGATTACGTGCACACGTGGCCCCTGCACTGCGTCGCCGACACGGACGGCGCGGAGTACGATCCGCTGTTGATCACCGACGCAGTCACACATCACGTGCGCAAAGGTCAGGGTGTGCCCGCCTACTCCATGTTCGAGGGCGCGACCGACGACGGGTCGACAGTCGCTGCGGTGCTGAGCGAGCACGGCGTTCTCACTGCCGACATCGTCGGCATCGCCACTGACCACTGTGTGCGCGCCAGCGCGTCGGATGCGATCGCGCACGGCGTGCATGTGCGCATCCTCACCGATCTGGTCGCTGGTGTGGGTGTCGAATCCAGCGAGGCCGCGCTCGCCGAACTGGCCCACGCGGGTGCCGAGCTGGCGTCAGGCGGATCCGCGCCCGACAACGACGCCTCCCCGGCTGAAGGCGATCGCCTGTGAGCCGCAGCGTCCTGCTACTTCGCGCGGTGAATGTCGGCGGACACAATCGTGTGCCGATGGCTGAACTGCGCGAACTGCTGGCCGCGAACGCACCGCTCACACACGTCTCCACCTACATCGCGAGCGGCAACATCATCTGCGATGAGCCGCAGGATGCCGCGGCAGCCTGTGCGCGGGTGCGCGAGTTGATCGCTGCGGAATTCCACGTGGACACGCCTGTCATCCCCCGTACCCATCGTGAACTCGTCGACGCCGAATCAGCTCAGCCGTTCGCAGACGGACCCGAGAACCTAGTGCACGCGACGTTCTTGGAGGTGGAGGCTGCCCCCGGGGCTGTGGTCGCGCTGCAAGAGCGACTCGTGCCGGGCGAACGCATCGCCCTGATCGGACGCGAGCTGTGGATCCGCTACCCGCAGAGCGGCGCGCAGTCCACGAAGCTCACCAGGGCGGTGCTTGATCGCGCGCTGGCCACGGCGGGCACGGCGCGCAATCTGCGAACGGTGCGCGCACTCATCACCCTGACAGCGTGACCTGCATCGGCTGGGGGCGACGCAGGCCACGCCCGCTCGGGTCAGGCCGCCTGTCCCTCGTGTGGTCCCTCGGCGAATTCCTCGATGAGCTTCGCGTTGAAGGCAGGCAGGTCATCAGGTGTGCGACTGGAGACGAGACCCTGGTCGACAACGACCTCCTCGTCAACCCATTCGGCACCTGCGTTGCGCAGATCGGTTCTGAGACTCGGGTAGCTCGTGAGAGTGCGTCCGTTGAGGACATCGGCGTCGGTGAGAATCCACGCGCCGTGGCAGATCACGCCTACGGGCTTGTGCTGCTCGAAGAATGCGCGCGCGAGATCGATCGATGCCTTGTCGAGGCGGAGGTGATCCGCGTTCACGACGCCGCCTGGGAGCACGAGCGCATCGAAATCATCGGCTGACGCCGCGTCGGCTGTCAGATCAACGCTCTGAGCATGTCCGTTCTTGCCGGTGACCGTGTCGCCTTCTGGCGCGATCATCGACGCGTCCGCCCCGGCGCCGGTGACAGCTTCCCAAGGGCTCGTCAGTTCGCTGTCCTCGAATCCGTCGGTTGCGAGAAACGCGACGCGGGTGCCTGTGAGTTTCGCCATGGTGATGTCCTTTCCGTCGTTGCGTTCGTCGACGCACGTATGAGCCGTTCGTCGACGTAGATACGAGCATTCCGTCGGATCGGCGCCGGGTGAAGGGGGTAGCAACGCGCGGCGACGCGTGCTAACCGAGAAACTTCATCGTGTTCGTGATGCGTTGCACCCCTCGTGACGAAGTAGGCTAGTTCCTGCGGGCCTGTAGCTCAGTTGGCAGAGCATCGGACTTTTAATCCGCGGGTCGCGGGT
>JBEBSN010000109.1:0-9410 GCA_040394295.1 Microbacterium sp. | reverse complement strand
CCTCGTCGACGAGTACCAGGACACCAACCACGCGCAGTACGCGCTCATCCACGAACTGACACGGCCCGCATCCGATCCATCGACAGGCTCAGGGGGCGGATTCGAATCGAACGGGATGATGATCTTCGAGCCGGAGACGACATCGGAGATCTCCGGTGCTTCGCTCACGGTCGTCGGCGACTCCGACCAGTCGATCTACGCCTTCCGGGGCGCAGACATCCGCAACATCAGCGAGTTCGAGCGTGACTTCCCCGGGGCGAAGGTCGTTCTGCTTGAGCAGAACTATCGATCCACTCAGAACATCCTCTCGGCGGCGAACGCGGTCATCGGGAACAACTTCGACCGCAAAGACAAGAAGCTCTGGAGCGATCGCGGTGACGGCGACAAGATCGTCGGCTTCACCGGGTACTCGCAGCACGACGAGGCGCAGTTCGTCGCCGACGAAGTCGAGACGCTGCACCGTGCAGGCATGCCGTACTCCGAGATGGCGGTGTTCTATCGCACCAACTCGCAGTCGCGCGCGCTGGAGGAGATTTTCATCCGCTCGGCGGTGCCCTACAAGATCATGGGCGGTACGAAGTTCTACGACCGCGCCGAGATCAAAGACGCGCTCGCGTATCTCATCGCCGTGTCGAACCCCGCCGATGACATGTCCGTCCGTCGCATCTTGAACAAGCCGCGCCGCGGTATCGGCGACGTCACCGAGACCGCGATCGCGCGCTTCGCGGACGAACACGGCATCTCGTTCCGCGATGCGCTGTCCGTTCCCGCTCAGCTCGGCGTCGGACCCAAGATCCAAGCGGCGATCGGGCAGCTCGATGCCGTGCTGAAAGAAGCCACTGCGCTGATGCTTCCGGCCTCCGGCGAGATTCCGCCGCCCACCGCTGTTGCCGACGGGCTGAGCCTGCTGCTCACGAAGAGCGGCTATCGCGATGTGCTGCGTGCGAGCCGTGACCCGCAAGACGAGGCGCGGGTCGAGAACCTCGATGAGTTCGTCGCCGTCGCCCGCGATTTCGCACGCAACAATCCAGAGGGCACGATCGTCGACTTCCTCACCGAGGTCGCGCTGGTCTCAGACGCCGATGATCTGGACGACGAATCCGGCTCGGTGTCGATGATGACCATGCACACCGCCAAGGGGCTCGAGTACGACGCGGTGTTCGTGACCGGCGTCGAAGAAGATCTCATCCCGCACCGTATTTCGGCGGGGGAGCCGGGTGGTCCGCAGGAGGAGCGCCGGTTGTTCTACGTGGGAATCACCCGTGCGCGCAAACGTCTGCACCTGTCGCTCGCGATGACCCGCGCCCAGTTCGGCGAGGTGAACGTGGCGATGCCGAGTCGATTCCTGCAGGAGATTCCGGCTGGCCTGATCGACTGGCGTCAGTCGCCAGGAGACGTGAACTCTCGTGGCGGTATGCAGTCAAGGGCGCTCAACGCGCGGCGGGGTGGTTTCGGCAGCGGTGGCGATGATCGCTTCGGCGTCAAACCGCTGGCTCCTCGCGACGCGCTCAAACCGCTGTCGACGTCTATGGACAGGTTCCCGAACAAGGTCACGGGCAAGGTGCGCGACAACGGAGACCTCGAGCTCGCGGCGGGCGACCGCATCCGCCACTCTGATTTCGGCGACGGGCGAGTGGACGCCGTCACGGGCGAAGGCGCGAAGCGTATCGCTCACGTGCGCTTCGAATCAGCGGGGCTGAAGAAGTTGCTCATCAAGATCGCGCCGATCGAGAAGCTGTAGACCCTCAGCCGTCGACCTACGTCGCCCCTGCCGTGGCCGCGGCATCACGCATCGCGTCGTCGAAGCCGTCGGTCTGAGACAGCCCGGCGACACCGAGGCTTCGGCCCTGTGGGTCGCTGGCGATGACGCGCATGCCTCGCTCGCGGCACCAGGTGGCCAGGGCGGCGAGCATCCACATCGCGACGGACTGCAACTGCGTGACCTCGGTCAGATCCAGCACGATCACAGCAGGCGACTCGCGATCGGCGGGGCGGGCGGCAAGCCAGGCGTCGAGGTTGAGGAGCAGCTGCTCGGCGCCGTCGAAGTCGATGTATCCGCGAAGGCGCCACACCGAGAGGTCGTCGGCGTTCTGCTGCAGAATCTGTGTGGCTGCGGCATCCTGCTCCGCTCCGAGACCGGCGGCGAGTTCCTCGTTCGCGGCCGTCACTTCAGCGGCCGACAGCGTGAGCGGGCGGTGCAGCACGTGCAGCCCGAACCGGGTCGCGAGTCGCTGCGCCGCGACAACACCGCGCACGCTCGCGCCGCTCGCATCGAGGCGCGGGCTGAACAGTCCGAGGCCGAACTCACCCGGCGAACTCGCCACGAGTCCGCCGGCGACTCCGGATTTGGCCGGGAGGCCGGCGCGCAGCAACCATTCGCCGGCGTAGTCGTACATGCCGCAGGTGGCCATGATCGTCATCACATGCTGGCAGGTCTCAGCGCTCGTCACGCGCTCGCGCGTCAGCGGGTTGACTCCGCCGTTTGCCAGAGTCGCCCCCATCACCGCCAGATCGCGTGCGGTGATGAGTACAGAGCACTGACGAAAATACGTGTCGAGAGTCTCGGACACAGGCGAGGTGAGAGATCCGGCGCTGCGCATGAGGTAGGCGAGAGCCCTGTTTCGGTCACCGGATTCCTGTTCGGAGGTGAACACAGCGTCGTCGACACTCAGGTCGCGGCCGGCGAAGGCACTCAGGCGCGCGAGAATGCGGGAGAAGCGCTCTTCAGCGGAGCGCCCTGTGACGAGTGAAGTGGTCACGATCGCGCCCGCATTGACCATCGGGTTCGGCGGACGGCCGGTACCGGCTTCGAGTTTGACGGAGTTGAACGCCTCGCCGCTGGGCTCGGCGCCGACGCGCTCGTGGACTGCGTCGAGTCCGCGATCGTCGAGGGCGAGGGAGTACACGAACGGCTTGGATGCCGACTGGATCGTGAACTCCACACAGGCGTCGCCGCTTTCGTACACGCGGCCGTTGAGCCCGCACAGCGCGATGCCGAAGAGGTTCGGATCGGTGTCTGCCAACTGCGGGATGTAATCGGCGACTGATCCGCGCGTGTCGTCGGAAAGTCGGTCATGAACCACGTCGAGAAACGAAGTGACGATGTCAGAGAGTTTCTCCGGAGCTGCCATGGTCCCCATGCTACGGGGGCTGCGGGTTAGGCTGACAGATATGGCTCTGTTCTCCCGCCGCAAGAAATCCGACGACGCCGGTTCCGAGGTAGCTGCATCCGCTGAAGTGGAAGCGGCGCCAGAGGCCGAGAAGCCCGATGCCCCCGCTGAGACGGTGCCCCAGATCGGCATCTCGGTGCAGGCGTTCCGCGGCGTCGGGGCGGAAGCAGGTCCAGAGGTGAAGCTTCCCGATCCCAGTGAATCGGCAGCTCCGAGCGCGACGCCTCCGAGAACTCAGACGCCGCCGGCCGCACCGGCTGCGCCGGTGAAGCGCAGCCTTCCGCTTGCACCGGCTCTGCCTCCCGAGCAGACCGAGTCCGTTCAGGGCATGAAAGACAACGTGCTGCTGCGCACCGCGCTCGCGGAACTCGGCGAGGGGGCGACCAACGAACAGCTCATCGGTGTGCTGCGCCAGATGCTGCAGGGTCACCTCTATCTGCGCGTGCACGGTGACGCTCGCACCCAGATCAACGAGGGCAAGCCGCTGTCGATCGCGGTCGTCCGCGACGGCGAACGCTCGTTCATGCTCGCGTTCAGTTCGGCGATCGCCGTGCGTGATTCAGTGCAGCGCGAGAAGGAGCCGACGGCGACCTCTGCGGTCGCGCAGCCGGTCACCGCTGTGCTTCAGCAGGTGGTCTCCGGAGAGTTCAGCGGTCTCATCATCGACAACGCTTCCGCTCCCCACCGTGCGGTGTTCCCCGTCGAGGTGCTCGAGCGAGCCCTGCAGCAGGCCGACGTCGACATGACGATCAAGACGCTGTTGGCCTCACCGCGTGAACAGGACACTGCGGTCAAGGTCGGCAACGCGCTGGGGAAGACGAACGTCTGGGTGGCCGTCAACGACGGCACGGGCGGAGCTCCGGTCGGCATCGCCGAGGCGCGAACGGCCGACGGGAAGCGTTTTCTGCAGGTGTTCACACACCCGCTTGAGGTCGTCGCTCTCGGTCGCGGTGACAAGCCGATGCAGTTCAGCCCGGATCGCCTCGCGAAGGTGTTGACCGAACATGCTGAGATTGCCGGCGTGCTGGTCGACTCCGCAGGGCCCTCGATCATCGTCGAGCGCGATGCGCTGAGTTCGGTGCTCGTGCTGGGCATCGACATCGAGGCGTAGGGTCTACCGCCCGCGACGCGGCCGTTCTAGGGTCGGAACATGGCTTCTGAACGTGTGACGCTGACGGTTTCGGATCCGGACGGTGAGCAGGACGTCGATCTGTCGAGTCCTCGCAAGGTGATCTGGCCGGCCCCTTCGACGGGATCAGGGACCGGTATCACCAAGGCTGAGCTCGCCGAGTACTTCCAGTTGGTCGCCGAGCCGTTTCTGAATGCCAATGGTGGCAGGCCGGTCTCGCTGGAGCGGTTTCGGGCGGGTATCGGCGGTGAGAGCTTTTTCTCGAAGAACCCGCCCAAGGGAACGCCTGATTTCGTAGATGCCGTTGAGGTGACCTACAACAGCGGCAGGAAGCATCCGCAGATCGTGTTGAACCGACCGAGCGCGATCGTCTGGGCCGCTCAGATGAACACGATCGTCTTTCATCCCTGGGCGTCGCTCGCGATCGCCACCGACAACCCGGTCGAGTTGCGTATCGACCTCGACCCGCAGCCGGGGACGGATTTCGCGGATGCCGTCACGGCTGCGCATGCTCTGCGTGAGGTTTTGCGAGAAGCCGAGCTCGAACCCTTCATCAAGACCAGCGGGAACCGAGGTCTGCACGTGTTCTGCCCGATCGTGGCGGAGTGGGAGTTTCTCGACGTGCGTCACGCCGTGATCGCCGCAGGGCGCGAGCTCGAGCGGCGGATGCCGAAGCAGGTGACGATGAACTGGTGGAAGGAGGAGCGAGGAGAACGTGTCTTCGTGGACTTCAACCAGGCGAACCGCGACCGCACGATGGCGGGTGCCTACAGTCCGCGTGCGCTTGCGGGCGCAACGGTGTCGACGCCAGTGGAGTGGGACGAACTCGACTGGCTGGACCCGATGGCGTTCACCGTGCGCAGCGTGCCTCAGCGCCTCGCCGACGTGGGTGACCCGTGGGCTGACTTCCAGAAATCACCCGGTCGGATCGACACGCTGCTGCGCTGGTGGGAGCGAGATCTCGACAACGGCCTCGGTGAGCTGTCCTTCCCGCCGGATTTCCCGAAGATGCCGGGTGAGCCGCCGCGTGTGCAGCCGAGCAAGAAGGTCGCTGAGAACTGGGACGCAGTGGGCAACCCGATCGAGGGCTGAGCTCACGCGCCGGCCAGATGTGTCAGCTCACGCGAGCACATCAGCGAGGTCGTAGCCATTCACGGTGTCGAGCTGGTCGTAGGTGCATGAGCGCGCCTCTCGGTCGGGACGCCAGCGCTCGAACTGCACCGTGTGCCTGAACCGGGCGCCTTCGAGCTGGTCGTAGCGCACTTCGAGCACGCGCTCCGGCCGCAGCCGAACGAAGGACACGTCTTTGGCGCCGGTGAAGCGGGATCGTTCACCTTCGCCCTTGACGATCTCGCCTTCGTCGTCGCGTTCGGCGAACGGTGCGAGCTCGTCGATCAGCTCCAGACGGCGTCTGTCGCTCCATGCCGCGACACCGCCGACCTGTCGGAGGACGTCGTCGTCGTCGTAGAGGCCGACCAGCAATGAGCCCACGCCTGATCCTGACTTGTGGATGCGGTATCCGAGCGCCACGACATCGGCGGTGCGGGCATGCTTGATCTTGGTCAGCGTGCGCTTGCCTGGCGCATACGGCTGATCCAGAGGTTTGGCCACGACGCCGTCCAGGCCCGCCCCCTCGAACTCGGCCAGCCAGCGCACGGCGACGTCGCGGTCAACGGTCGTGCGCGTCATGTGCAGCGGATGCTCCGCGCCGGCGAGCACCCGCTCGAGGCGTGAACGACGCTCGCGGAACGGGACGTCCTGCAGCAGGTCATCGCCCTCGGCGAGCAGGTCAAAGGCGATGAACATCGCCGGCGTCTCGTGCGCGAGCAACGCGACGCGGGACGCGGCAGGGTGGATGCGCTGGCTCAGAGCCTCCCAATCCAGTCGTTGTGAGCCGGGTGCGCCGGTCGCCACGACGATCTCGCCGTCGAGCAGACAGGGCCCGGGCAACAGCGGGGGCAGCTGCTCGACGAGTTCGGGGAAGTAGCGGGTCAGAGGCTTGGCGCCGCGCGAGCCGATCTCGAGCGTCTCGCCGTCCCAGGCGACGAGTCCGCGGAACCCGTCCCACTTCGGTTCGAACAACATTCCACCGGCGGTCTTGCGCGGATCGGGAACGGTCGCTGCAGCCTTCGCGAGCATGGGGGAGGGGATCTCATATCGCATGGAACCATCCTGGTCGCGGTCGTCTCACCGCGAAAGGGGTTGAGCCCTCGCAACGGTCAAAGGGCGGCCGCAGAAACCGCCTCAGTGAGCAGCCGCGTCATCAACCGTGGCTGAATCCTCTTTGTTCGCTGTGCTGTCCGCTCTCTCGGGATGAAGTCCCTCTGCGAGATAGGCGAGCCGGTGCAGTGTCTCGGCGTTGCGCCACCGCAGCACGAGGTCTGCGAGCGGGCGCGGAACGAGAACGGCCGGTCCGCTCGTCGCTTCTTCGGAGATACGCACAAGGCATCCGTCGCCGTGCGGCCTGACATCGATGGTGACACGAGCTTCGCCGAGAGGCCACCCGCGCGCGATCATCACCATCCGACGTGGAGGGTCAAAGGACTCGCTGCTTGTCGTGTCATTGATGAGCGCGGGCCACACGCCGACGGAATGGTGCAGCTGCGCACCCGAACGCGGCCAGTCGACATCGACATCGCGCATCCTCGTCGCCCCGACCACCCACGAGGGAAAGAGCCACCCGTTTTCAAGTACCTCGAAGACGGCATCCGCCGTGCAGCGGAACTTGCGTACGTTTCTCGCCATTGCTTCCCTCAGCATCCCGTCGCGCCTGCGACTGGCTTTCACATTAGGGCGTCGAAGAAGATGGGCTCAGAGGGTTGACAGGGCGACGGCTGACCTTCACTTGAAGAGCTCGCCGAGCGATGTGCGAGTGCCGGCATCCTCGAGCGCTGTGCGCGCGGCGTGCCAGCCGGCCATTCCATTCACACCAGGCCCCGGCGGAGTCGACGCCGATGCGAGGTAGACACCGCGCATCGGAGTGCGCCACGGACGAGTCGACAGCACCGGTCGTGCGAGCGCCTGTGGGATCGTGAAGGATCCCCCCAGGATGTCGCCGCCGATGTTCGCCGGGTTGATCGCGTCGCGAGCGGATGCCGGAACGGACGCGTGCGCGAGGATGCGATCGCGGAAGCCCGGCGCGAAGCGTTCGATCTGTCGGGTGATCAGCTCGGTCGCGTCGACGTCGGAACCCTGCGGCACGTGAATATAAGACCATAGCACGGCCTTGCCTTCCGGAGCCCTCGTGTCATCGAACACGGACGGTTGCACCGCGAGCACGTATGGGCGGTCGCTGATGCGGCCCTTTGTCACGGCGTTCTCGCTCTCCCACACCTCGGCCTGCGTTCCGCCGACGTGAACCGTCGGGGATTGTGCGACCAGCGGATTCGTCCACGGCACCGGTCCGTCGAGTGCGAAGTCGACCTTCGCGGCAGCAGGTCCGTACCGGTACGCGGAGATCGAGTTGGCGTACCCCGCCGGAATGTCTGGGTGCGTGAGGGCGAGCCGCGGCGAAGAGTTCAGCAGCAGGAGGTCGCCGCGCGCGGGATCCCCCCAATCCAGGTCGGCGAGATCGGTCACGCGATTGCCGGTCTCGACCGTGCCGCCATGGTCTTCGAGATCGGCGACCATCGCGTCGGTGATGCGCTGTGCGCCGCCGCGCGGGTACATCCAGCCTCCCGCGTGCGCTTGCGCCGCCAGCAGGAGACCGGCGGCGGCGCCGGCGAGAGAGGGGAGCGGGGTGTTGGCGTGCGCGAGTACTCCGGAGATGAGGGCCGAGGCTTCGTCGGTGCGGAAGGATCGACGAGCAAGCGGTGTGCCCTGGTCGAGCATCCGCAAAGCGAAGCGCACCGCGGTGACCGGGTCACGCGGTATGCGCAGCATCTGGTTTCCCGTGAAGTCGACGACACCTTCGATGTGCCGGCTCAGCGGTCGCAGGCGCGACAGCCAGGCCCGCCCGTCGACGCCGAGATCGGCAGCCGTGCGCTCGATGTCATGCCAGGCGATGCCTGCTCGACCGTTGTCGAGGGGATGGGCGTAAGAGATCTCAGGCCGGATCCACTCGACACGCTCGGCGAGTCCGAAAGCCTGGAAGAACGCAGACGCAAGGGACGCGGGGTGAACGGAAGAGCCGACGTCGTGGAGGAACCCAGGCAGCGTGGACTCGGCGGTGCTCACGCCGCCACCTATGACATCGGCGGCTTCGATCACTCGTACTTCATACCCCGCGCGGGCGAGGGAGACGGCTGCGGAGAGCCCGTTCGGTCCGCTGCCGATTATCGTCGCTCTGGCCATGCTGCCAGTCTCGCACGCCTGCGCTCGCCGGATGATCTCGGGCGGCATCGAGCGGAACGTGCGATCCTTGAACAAATGAAGGACATTCAGGGGCCTACCCCCGCTGGAACGTCACGTCCGTATCCGACCCTGCGCGAGGCTCTTCGCGCACATCGCATTCCGGAGGAGAACCACGAGTTCATCACGGCGATAGTCGAAACGGTCGGCACGACGGCGCTGATCGACAGGGGCCGCTACATCGAGGCGATCCGTGTCAATGAGGGGCCGTCGCTTCATATCGGCAAGACCTATACGAACGGTTTCATGGCCGGTGAGCAGATCATCGTGGGATCGGCCGCGCTCCGTATGCAGCCCAGCGAGGGCCGTGCACCGTATTACTACGTCTCGCACCCCAGCGAGTTCAGGCCGCTGACGGCAGGCAAGACCACGACCAAGCGCAAGGCCGCAGCTCGCGCGGCGACGCCGCGTGCGGAACCGACACTGCGCGCGGCCAAGACGGCCGAGCGCGACTACGGTTTCTGCGACGTGTGCTTCATGGTGCGCACCGCATCGGGTACCTGCAACTGCGATTGATCGAGATCGCGACGCTCAGCGAAGATCTGACTGCAGGCGTCTCGTGACCTCGGCGATGGGCATCGAGCGGGGGAAGACCGCCACGACCATGTCATCAGGTGCGCCGTCCTCCGCATCCGCGAGGACACCGTAACGGCGCCGTGCATCGTCGAGTGCCGTCTGCAGGACGGAAGGCGCGATCCGCTTGGTGCCGCGCAGGAGTTGGCGCAGCACGTGGTTGTGCACTGCGGTGACGATGGCGGCGA
>JBEBSN010000108.1:0-9483 GCA_040394295.1 Microbacterium sp. | reverse complement strand
CACACCCCACGCGGGCCTGCGTAACGGAATCCATAGTCGGGGCATGCTCACCGAGGCACGGACCTGCGTGCGCCCCGGCGGCACACCCCCAGGGCTCTCGCAGTTCCGGTCATGAGGTATTCAGCGGTGCTGAGGTTCCCTCAGACGCGAAGCAGCGATCTAGCAACCGTCAATGCGCTGAATGATGCCCGGGGCAACTTCGGTGCCCGCGTTCACAAGGGTCATCGAGCTGGTGTCCATCAGGTATCGACTCTCCGAGCTCAGTGAGTAGGCGTCATGAACGACGGCGATCTCAGGGCTGGTGACTGCTTCGGTTCCGTTCTCGGCGAGCCACTCCGAAACGCTGTCGCCCTCGAGTGTTCCGGCACCCTCAACCCCTGCTTTGAGGAACCAGAGCGCGTCATGGTACGAGGCGATGTTGTCGAAGGCGGCGCTTCGGGTGCGCTCCTCGCCGTACGTCGACTTGACCAGGTCGATGAAGTCGACGGCTCCGTCTCGGGCGTCCGACGTCGAGCACGCGCTGAATCCCGCCCAGTTCACCGAATAGACGTCCTCGTATGCGTCGTCACCGGCAACCGACTTCACCTGACCGGCATAAGTCGTCGGGTTGCCACCGATCACAGGCACATCCATGCCTGACTCTCGCATTGCTTTGAGGAAAATACCGGTGTCGTTACCTGTCTGCGGGACGATGAGCACAAGATCGGGGTCGGACTTCTTGAGATTCAACACCTGAGCACTCAGATCAGTGACGGGAATGTCGTACTCCTGAGTGGCTACGAGTTCGATGCCGACCTCATCGAGCGCCTTCACGATGGCGTCGTGGCCTGCCTGACCCGCTGCCGCGGTGTAGTTGATCAGAGCGACCCTCTTTGCATCGAAGCTCTCGGCAGCGTACTCCACCATCTTCTGACCCTGATACTCAACATTCAGCGCTACGCCGAACGAGAAGGGAGAGACGTCCGGGGTGAGCTTGCTGCTGGCGCCGCTGACAGAGGGGATGTTTGCCTTCGTCAGCGCAGGAAGCGTTGCCAACGTCTCGTCGCTCGTCATAGGACCGATCATCAGATCGATCTTGTCCTCGTTGATCAGTCGCGTCACCGCGGTGACAGCTTTCGCGGGATCGAGTTCGGTGTCGACAAAGATAGCCTCGACTTCGCGGCCGTCGATTCCTCCGGCGGCATTGACCGCTTCAACGGAGAGCTCCACCCCCATCCGATCCCAATCGGCCGTTCCCGCCGCTGGCCCGGTGAGTCCAAGAGGGACACCCACCCTGATCGGACCGTCCGCGCCTCCGGCGTTGTCAGGCTCGCCACCGCTGGAACACGCAGCAAGGCTGGTGACCAGGACCAGCCCCACTACTGCGACCCCGAGCCCCTTTGCTCCGAAAGACTTTTTCAATGGAATTCTCCAAAACTGTTTATTTATAGTTATTAATGTGACTTTCACCAGGAATGGTACACGTGCCTTTAAGGCCGGTCAACCCCCGGTTTCGCAAATGCCTGCTCCGCGAAACTCGACGACTGATAGGTGACGTCGAGGTGGTTTATAGTCATGATTGCAGTCGAAACCTATGACAGTCGAACTAGTAAGGGAATCCCTCATGACTCACCTTGAAGGAAAAGCTGTCGTGATCACCGGGTCCGGAGGCGGCATCGGTGCGGCATACGCCTTCCACCTCGCGAACCGGGGCGTACGGGTGGTCGTCAACGACATATCGCAACATCTGATCGACGAGCAGGTCGCACGCATCACAGATGCGGGCGGAAACGCTGTCGGATTTCTTGCCGACGTGGCGAATTCTGATGAAGCCGAAGCACTCATCGACGAGTGCGTGACGCATTTCGGATCGATCGATGGTCTCGTCAATAATGCCGCCATCACGTTTGTCGCACCACCGACAAAACTTGACGCGGATTTCAATAAGAAGCTGATGGAGATCAATGTCCTCGGCAGCATCAACTGTGGCGTCTACGCGATGCGTCACATGCTCTCGCAGGGCCACGGATCGATAGTGAACGTGACCTCGGGAGCTCATATGGGCCTCACCAACACAGCTGTCTACGGAGCGAGCAAGGGCGCTATTGCGTCGCTCACCTACGATTGGGCGGCGGATCTCGCAGGTACCGGTGTTCGCGTGAACGCTGTTTCACCGATGGCCGGAACCGACATGATCACAGAAGCGCTCAAAGCTCGCGAGCTGGTCGGCGACCAACTCGAACAAGAGCTGGCGACCTTCCCCACACCGGAAGCCAACGCGCCCGTCGTCTCCTACCTGATTTCCGACAGGTCGAACCACCTCAACGGACAGATCGTGCGTATCGATGGCTCGAACCTTTCCATCGTCAGTCGTCCGGCGATCCTCCAACCGGTCATGACCAGTCCTGAGTGGACTGATGAATCGGTTGCCGATGCTTTCGACCAGACCCTGTCAGCGATGGCGATGCCGACGGGAATATTGCAGTTGGAGGGCGAGTACCGCTTCGCTGCTGTCAACGACTACAGGATCAAGTTCGACGACTGACCAGCCGGTGCTGGAGACGAGTCTGTCCTCGGCACGCTAAACGCTATCGCGCGATCTGCTCCAGCGCGGTGCGCAGCCGGTCGACCGTGCCATCGACGTCAGCGAGCTTGTCGAGTCCGAACAGGCCAAGGCGGAACGTCGAGAACGACGCCGGCTCATCGCAGTGCAGCGGCACACCGGCGGCGATCTGCAGCCCCTGCGCTTTGAACGCCGATCCCGACTTGATCGCCGGGTCATCTGTGTGCACGACGACAACGCCGGGTGCGGCGAACTCTGCAGCGGCAACCGATGTGAATCCGTGGTCGGCGAGCAGCGTGCGCACCCGTGTGCCGAGTTCGATTTGGGCGTCGCGCAGATGCTCGAAACCGCGATCGCGCGTCTCGATCATCGCGGCCAGGTTGTGCACCAGAGCGTCGGTGGGCATGGTCGCGTGATATGCAGGGCGCCCGGCGCGATATTCGTCAGCCATGGTGAGCCACTTGGCGAGGTCGATCGCGAAACTCGTCGAGGGGCGGCTTGTCACAGCATCCCGCCCTGCCTCGCTCAGCATCACGAACCCGGCACAGGGCGAACCGCTCCACCCCTTCTGCGGGGCTGAGAGCAGCACGTCCACACCGAGGTCCTTCATGTCCACCCACATCGCGCCGGAGGCGATGCAATCGAGCACGAACAGACCGCCGACCTCATGAACTGCGTCGGCGAGCGCTCGGACGTAGTCATCAGGCAGGATCATGCCTGCCGCAGTCTCGACGTGCGGGGCGAAGACGACCTCGGGGCGACGCGCCCTGATCGCCGCGACGACCTCGTCGATCGGCGCCGGAGACCAGGCTGCGTCGGCGGTATCCGAGTCGGCGCGCGCAGCGAGCACAGTGACGTCGTCGCTGATGCCGCCGACCTCGAGAATCTGCGACCAACGGAACGAGAACAGTCCGTTTCGCACGACGAGGGTGCGGCGGCCGGTGGCGAGCTGACGTGCAACGGCCTCCATCGCGTAGGTGCCCCCACCGGGCACGATCGCGCAGGTGTACGCGTTGTATG
The DNA here is from genome assembly GCA_040394295.1 of Microbacterium sp. Classification (GTDB taxonomy): domain Bacteria; phylum Actinomycetota; class Actinomycetes; order Actinomycetales; family Microbacteriaceae; genus Microbacterium. The sequence goes on along the minus strand of JBEBSN010000108.1, from coordinate 5,921 downwards.
CCTCTTCCAGAATGGCGATAATCTGCTGCATCGCGTCGACGAATCGCGCCGACATGTGGTTCAGTGAACGGTCGGTGAAGACCACCGAATACTCGAGCAGACCGTCTGGATCGATGTCTGCATTCGGGAGCTCAGGCTGCGACGACTGGGTCATGCCCCCAGCATTTCACACGCACCATCGATTTGAGGTCGAACGGCAGGCGTGACACTGTGGAAGACAGACCGAAGCTGTTCCCCCAGCGGAGACCAACCCATATGTACCTGATTTCGACCGACTTTCACACCCCGATCCGGGACGGTGAATCGCTCTGACTTTCGCCGGCTCCACTCAGCCGAGAACGTCAACATACGCCGCGCATATCGATGCGCGGTCGGGTCGGACAACCCTGATTCGTCCGCCTCGCATCGATGAGGGAATCGCGATGTGGCGCATCGCCCGCGATTCGCAGACGCTTGATCTGAACTCCTCATACGCGTATGTTCTGTACGCCCGCGACTTCGCCGATACCTGCCGTATCGCGTTCGTCGACGGTCGTCCGGCCGGCTTCGTGCTCGGCTACCGTCGCCCGAACGACGAATCGTGCCTGTTCATCTGGCAGGTCGCCGTCGACGCCGACTCGCGCGGTCTCGGCCTCGCGGGGCGGATGCTCGACGATCTGCTGCACGACGACTCGATCGATCCCCCGGTGCGCACGATTCACACGACGATCACCGACGACAACATCGCGTCGCAGAACACGTTCCGCAGCCTCGCCAAGCGGTGGGGTGACGCGCCCGTCGCGGTGACCGCTCTCTTCGAAACCGAGCACCTGGGTCTCAGCGAGCCGGGTGGCGAGGTCCACGACCCTGAACGGCTGTACGAGATCGGTCCCCCCGTGACCGCCTCCACACCTGTAGCCGTTTCCCATTCGCCCGAACCAGGGCGACGTGCACTCCCCGCACGACAACAACAAGGAGGAGAACAACTCCACATGAACACCTTCACCGAACTGGAATCCGAAGTTCGCAGCTACTCCCGCTCCTGGCCCGTCGTCTTCAACCGGGCAGTGGGATCCACGATGTACGAAGAATCCGGCAAGGAATACCTTGACTTCTTTTCCGGTGCCGGCGCCCTCAACTACGGACACAACAACCCCGAGTTGAAGAAGGCCCTCATCGACTACCTCTCCGATGACGGCGTCATGCACTCGCTCGACATGTTCACCTCGGCGCGCCGTGACTTCCTCACAACCTTCGACGAAGTGATCCTGAAGCCGCGCGATCTCGACTACAAGCTCGTCTTTCCCGGCCCCGGCGGTGCGAACGCCGTCGAGGCCGCGTTGAAGCTCGCCCGCAAGGTGACCGGTCGCGAATCGGTCGTCAACTTCACCAACGCGTTTCACGGCATGACGCTCGGCGCCCTTTCGGTCACCGGCAACTCACTCAAGCGCGGCGGCGCTGGTGTGCCGCTCGTGCACGCGACGCCCATGCCGTATGACGACTATTTCGACGGCGACTACCCCGACTTCTTCTACTTCGAGCGCCTGCTCGAAGACTCCGGCAGCGGACTGAACACGCCCGCAGCCGTGATCGTCGAGACCGTTCAGGGCGAGGGCGGTATCAATGCCGCACGCGCCGAATGGCTGCGCCAACTCTCGACCCTGTGCAAGAAGCACGACGTACTGCTCATCATCGATGACGTGCAGATGGGTTGCGGTCGCACGGGCGAGTTCTTCAGCTTCGAAGAAGCCGGCATCGTCCCCGACATCGTCTGCCTTTCGAAGTCGATCAGCGGCTACGGCATCCCGATGGCGCTGACGCTCATCAAACCAGAGCTCGACATCTGGCAGCCCGGTGAGCACAACGGCACCTTCCGTGGGATCAGCCCGGCGTTCGTGACCGGTGCAGAGGCGATCCGCCGCTTCTGGTCCGACAACACGCTGCGCGATTCGACAATCACCAAGGGCATCCGCGTCGAAGGCTGGTTCAACACCATCGTTGCGCGCTACCCCCAGCACGAGATGGTCGCGAAGGGACGCGGTCTCGCACGCGGGCTCCAGTTCCCGTCGGGTGAGCTTGCGGAGGCTGTGTGCAAGGAGGCCTTCGAGCGCGGGCTGCTCATGGAGACCTCCGGGCCCGAGGGGGAAGTCATGAAGATCCTTCCCGCGCTGACCATCACCGATGAAGAACTCAACCGTGGTCTGCGGATCATCGACGAGTGCGTGCGCGCCGTTCTCGGCGAACCCGATCTCGAAGCCGCAGCCCTCGCGGACCAGAACGCGGAGCACGACACCGCTGAGAACAAGGAGCACACGCACGCATGATCGTTCGCACCATCGACGAGATCACCGACACCGATGCCGACATCCAGAGCGAGAACTGGCGCAGCAAGCGCATCGTGCTCGCGAAAGAGGGTGTGGGCTTTTCGGTGCACGAGACGACGCTCTACGCGGGAACCGTGAACCAGTTCTGGTACGCGAACCACATCGAAGCGGTCTTCATCGTTGAGGGCGAGGGCGAGATCACCGATCTCGCCACAGGTGAGACCCACCAGCTCGCTCCAGGATCGCTGTACCTGCTGAACAACCACGACAAGCACGAGGTGCGCCCGCGCACTCAGATGCGCACGGTCTGTGTGTTCAACCCGCCCATCACGGGGCGCGAGATCCACGACGAGGACGGCGTGTACCCGTTGGTCACCGAGAACGCCTAGCTCAGTCGTACCGAATCCCAGACTGTCGAGCCCTTGGGCTGGGTCGTCTGGGATTCGGCGTATACCCGTGCCGCCGGCATGGATTGAGTCCGCACGAGAGACAGGAGAACGACGCATGACAACCACGACAACGACCGCAGAGGACCTGTTCCCGACGCGGTTGGCAACGCCTTCCGATTTCATCACGCGCACCCAGCCCGCAGTATGGGGTTCGGCCGACGACGGTCCGTTCTCCGCATCGGGGTTGGAAGCACACGAACAGCGCGGCTACACGATCACCGACGACTTCATCTCTGCCGACGAGGTTGCGCAGTACTCCAGTGAGCTGGATCGTCTCGCCTCCGACACCACGCTCAAGGGCGACCCGCGCCTGATCACCGAGCGCAGCACCGGTGCGGTGCGCTCGGTGTTCGAGGTCGAGAAGCTCAGCACTGTTCTCGACGCCCTCGCCCGCAGCCCGAAGGTCCTCGACCGTGCTCGCCAGATCGTGGGCTCAGACGTGTACCTGCACCAGACCCGCGTCAACTACATGCCGAGCTTCACCGGGACCGGGTTCTACTGGCACTCTGACTTCGAGACGTGGCACGCCGAGGACGGTATGCCGATCCCGCGCTCGGTGAGCCTGTCGATCGCGCTGACCGACAACTACCCGTTCAACGGCGGACTCATGGTGATGCCCGGATCGCACCGCACGTTCGTGCCGGCCGTCGGCGAGACGCCGGAGAACAACCACGAGCAGTCGCTGCAGGCGCAGGAGGCTGGCGTGCCCAGCCACGCGGCGATCACCGCGATGGCCGATACGTACGGTATCGATCAGTTCACCGGGGATGCCGGATCGGCGCTCTGGTTCGACTCGAACATCATGCACGGGTCGGGCAACAACATCACCCCCTACGCGCGCTCGAACGTGTTCATGGTGTTCAACAGCGTGGAGAACACGCTGGTGGAACCGTTCGCGGCGAGCGCGCCCCGGCCCGGCCACATCGCGAACCGTGACTTCACGCCGCTGAGCTGATCTCTCACCCGCGAGGGATTCAAGACCACGCCGTGACTGCGTCGATCCGACGTCACGGCGTGGTCTCTCCATGCGGGGGCGGTGCGCAGCATCCACGACATGGGGTAGGGTTCTTCACATGACAAACCGTTGGTATGCGTATTTCGAGTCGGCTCTGGAGGGGCCGGTGCAGAAGTAGCGCCTACCGACCCTTCAGAGCCGACAAGCCAGAGCATTTGCTCTGGCTTTCGCCGTTTCAACGGCGGGCTCTGCATCGGGGGTCCGCCTTCACACAGGACAGGACCCATGAACACCACCACGCTGGCCGAGACCACCGCCGACCTGCACATCTCGCGCTTCACCACGCTGCCCGCTCCGGATGAGATCGCCACGGAACTGCCGATCGGCGATGAGCGCGCGTCCCTCGTGGCCCGCACTCGCGACGAGGTGCGGGCGATCATGGCCGGGGAGGATGACCGGTTGCTCGTCGTCGCCGGCCCCTGCTCGATCCACGACACCGCAGCCGGACTCGAGTACGCAGGGCGCCTCATGCGTGCCGCCGAAGAGCACCGCGATGATCTGCTGATCGTGATGCGCACGTACTTCGAGAAGCCGCGCACCACCGTCGGGTGGAAGGGCCTCATCAACGACCCGCACCTCGACGGCAGCCACGACATCGAGACCGGATTGCGCCTGGCGCGTGGTTTCCTGCGTGACGTCACTGCCCTCGGGATGCCGTGTGCGACCGAGTTCCTCGAGCCGATCAGCCCGCAGTACACCGCTGATCTCATCTCTTGGGGCGCCATCGGGGCACGGACGACAGAGAGCCAGATCCACCGACAACTGGCATCCGGGCTGTCGATGCCGATCGGTTTCAAGAACGGCATGGACGGCGGGATTCAGGTGGCGCTGGATGCTGCGGCCGCGGCATCGTCGCCGCAGGCATTCCTCGGCATCGGCGCTGACGGACGGGCCAGCCTCGTCACGACGACCGGCAACCCTGACACCTCGGTGATCCTTCGTGGCGGCGCGGACGGACCGAACTACGACGCCGCGCACGTCGCCGAGGCGGCCCGTCGGTTGGATGCAGCAATGCTGACGCCGCGCGTGATCATCGACGCCAGTCACGGCAACAGCCGCAAGGACCACATCCGCCAGGCCGAGGTCGTCGCAGATCTGGGTGCGCAGATAGCAACGGATGGCGCGGCGATCGCGGGCGTGATGCTGGAGAGCAACCTGGTCGCAGGTTCCCAGAAGCTCGATGTCGCGACGGGGCGAGCTCGGCTGGTGTACGGCCAGAGCGTCACGGACGCGTGCATGGGATGGGATGCGACGACCTCCGCCCTTGCCGCTCTGGCGGACGGGGTACGCGGACGACGGCGCTGAGTTCGCGGGTCGGCGTCGGGAAAGACCTATGCGGCCTCGGGGCGTGCGGCGCGGGTGCGCGGCTTCGCGTAGATAGCCCAGAACACCGCGGCGTTGCCGAGCACGTAGACCACCGCCCACCACGGGAAACCGGGCGTGTCGGTACTTCCGGCGACCTGCTGCGTCTGGGATTTCACCTGAACCGTTGCGATGCGCGTGCCCTGCACGAGCAATCGGTCGCTGTTGACACCGATCGGCACGCACGTGATGAGGGTCACCAGATCGCGGTCGGCGACGATGCGCAGCGCATCGGTCTCATTCGGCTTCACCGTGAGCACGCGGTCGACACGGTACACATGCGACTCTCCGAGGACCGTCACGGTGAACGTGTCTCCCTCGCGCGCGCCGGTCAGCGAACTGAACAGCGTGGCGCGCGCGAGCCCGGAGTGCGACGTCAGGACGCTGTGGGTTCCCGGACCTCCGACGGGCAGCGAGGAAACGTACAGGTGACCGGCACCCCGGGAGAGCACGGCGTCACTCGTGCCGTGATACACGGGAAGCGCGATATCGAGACGCTCGTAGGCGATCGCGCCGATCACGTCGGTACGGTTCACGCGCAGCATGTCGGAGTAGAGCTCGTAGGCAGCCGTCAGTTGGGCTTCGTCTGCGACGCCCTCGGTGAAGGGGTCTCGCAACAGACCCTGGGGCATCAAGGCGTTGTACTGCCGAGCCATCTCGAGCGTCTCCGTGCGATCTGCGTCCGGCAACTGTGCCGCCTGCTCCACATAGCCGGACACCTCGCCCTGGTGCTCGAGCCGGGAGACCCAGTCCGCCGCCGCCGGATACAGCAGGACTCCGAACGCGACCAGA
>JBEBSN010000107.1:0-9543 GCA_040394295.1 Microbacterium sp. | reverse complement strand
TCTGTTGCGAGATACTCTTCGATATCGACCTGCTCATCGCGCTCGTCGAGCAGCGTTCGTCTGAGCTCGGCCCGCACACCGGCGTCGACGCCCGCCTGCTCCAAGTACGAGACGGCTCCGCCCCATTCCCGATCAAGCCAATCGAACGTCTCGGTGAGCATCGAAGGAGGGGAACCCGACAGGATCTCGACCAGGTTGTCGGTCACCGGCACCCGGAAACGCCGTACTTTTCGGAGCATCCGTTCGGTCCACTCCCCCGACAGATTCGCTGCCGTTGCCGCGTAGTCGGCCACGATGACATCGCGCTGCACGTCAAGTGCCGTCAGGACGAGCGCGGCGACCAATCCGGTGCGATCCTTGCCCGCCGTGCAGTGCACGACGACCGGCCCTTGCGCCGACGCGATAGCGCGGATGACGCGCCCGAGGTCCTGCTGGTGTCGTGTGAGCACCACCTGGTAGACCTCGCGCAAGGACAGCGTGCGCAGGTCCGGGTTGCGCGGGGCACCGTCGATGGGCACGGACATGAGTTCAGCGCCGGTGCCGCGAAGCCGGTCACGACCACCGATGCGCCGATCGAATGCAGAGCGCAGGTCGATGACCTGACGAACATCGAGCTCGCGCAGGCGACTGCGACCCTCTCGACTGAGGCGGTGCAGGGCATCCGAGCGATACAGGCGTCCGGGAGCCAGCACGCCCGGTGCGACCTCACGAAAGTTATGAGTGCCCGCGACCTCGAGGCGGGTTATGGCGGCGTCCATTCCGTCACCCTAGCGGCCGAGCGAGCCGCATCCGATATGGTTGTGCCTCACGAAACTGAGCGGACCAGCCCGCAGGGAGCACCACCATGACAGCAGACGAGAGCGGAAAATCGCGGCCGCGCGCGCTGCGTGACGGAACGGCTGAGCCCCGATTCGCTGCAAGATACGCGACGATCGACGAGGTGGCCGACCTGCTCGGCGTGACCCCGGTCTCGCTGCGCCAGACGATGCGCCGTCGCGATGCGGGTGAGGCGTCGGCAGCGAGCGACGCGTTCATCGAGCCAATCGGCAATGTTTCCGGGTATCTGTGGGACCGCGAGGATCTCACCCCTGAAGCGATAGAGGCGTGGCACAGCAGACCGCGACGCGGACGACGGCCCGACAGCGCTCGATAGCCGCACCTTTGCAACCCCGTCACAGGGCGTCGCTGTTGCTGGCGCGTGATGGACATCCTCCGCGAATGCGACCCGGCACATCGAGTATGTGACGAACTGGGCCGCCAGCGCGTCTTACTAGTGGAGCACGTTCTCGGACGCGCACCGATGCGACACCGTTGTGGTGTCCCAGTCGCGGTGGGGGCGGCTACCCTCCCGGTCCGGCCTCACCGCGATTACGCACCCTGCATGCACAGCGAAACGCATACGACTGGCTGTTATGGAGCCGACTACGGGACTCGAACCCGTGACATCCTGTTTACAAGACAGGTGCTCTACCAGCTGAGCTAAGTCGGCGAACACCATCTAGCTTAGCGATGGTGAGAGATGACTTCGAACCTAGTCAGCCGGCGTCTCGGTCGGTGTCGGCGTGGGAGTCGGAGTGACATCGGTGTCGCTGGCCACGGTGAGCACGAACTGCGAGAACTCAGCGGGGTCGTCGAGCGCACCGACATACGCTTCACCGTTGATCACGATCATGGGCGCGCTGGTCAGGGCGAGGTCGTCAGAGCCGACGAGCGGGCCTTCCAACGCGCGCGAGGTCGCGTCTTTGGCCCAGGAGAGGAACTGCTCGTCTTCGATGCATTCACGCACGACCTTGGCGTTGTCGACTCCGACGGCCACCGCGAGGTCAGCGAGTTCGACATCGCTGGGGCCATCGCTGTCGACCTCAGGCTGATCGATGAGCAGTTCGTGGTTGAACGGGTAGAACTGCTCTGGAGAATGCGACGCGACGCAGGCTGCGGCAGCTGCAGCGCGCAACGAATATTTCGTTCCGTTCGAGCTCGCCGTCAGCATCGACACGGGGTGGTAGGTGACCGTGACGGCGCCTTCCGAGATCCAACCTGCCAGTTGACGAGCATTCGCGCGCTCGAACTGCCCCGCATCTGGCGCGAGGTAATCGACGTAGATGTGGACATCCACCGCAGCCGGCGTGGCAGTGGGCTGTGATGTCGGCTCTGTGGTCTCGCCGGCCTCAGATTCCGTCGGCGTGGTTTCGGAGGGAACGAGTTCGGCGCTGGCGTCGGTGATGCTGTTCACGACGATGCCGTCGCCGTGCATACCTTTCGGGCTCAGCGTCGGCTGGGATACCGACGACGTCACCGCCATGGTCACGGCGGTGCCGATGGCACCGACGGCGACAATCGCCACGGCTCCGATGATGATCCGTCGCATGATGCGCACCCTGGACTGCTGGGCGTGCACCTGCTGTGCCTTCTCCCGAACCGCCTCACGGGTGTTGCGAGGGGTGGGGACGTTCGGCGTTTCGTCGCTCGACATCGTTCCTCTTGAAAGTCTGGTGGGGACGGGCTCCCCGACGTCCGCTTCAGAAGCAGGACCGATTCAATGTTAACCAGCCTGTCTGGGAATCACCCAGGTGTCAGCATCCATGCCATAATGAGATCGGCCCGATGGCGGGCCACGGCGGGCTACAGTCCGCCGCATCCATCACAACGGATCGTCCGGCACGTACCTGCCGGTGAAGGAGAAAACAATGGCATCTGTCACGTTCGACCAGGCCACGCGCCTCTACCCGGGCGGCACCCGCCCCGCAGTCGACAAGCTCGAACTTGAGGTTGCAGACGGCGAATTCCTCGTCCTCGTCGGTCCTTCCGGTTGCGGTAAGTCCACGTCCCTGCGCATGCTCGCCGGCCTCGAAGAAGTCAACGACGGTCGCATCCTCATCGGCGACCGCGACGTCACCGATGTGCCGCCGAAGGACCGTGACATCGCCATGGTCTTCCAGAACTACGCGCTCTACCCGCACATGACCGTCGCCGAGAACATGGGCTTCGCGCTGAAGATCGCCGGTATCGGCAAGGAAGAGCGCGCTTCGCGAGTGCTCGAGGCCGCCAAGCTCCTCGACCTCGAGGAGTACCTGACTCGCAAGCCGAAGGCACTCTCGGGTGGTCAGCGTCAGCGTGTCGCCATGGGTCGCGCGATCGTCCGCCAGCCCCAGGTCTTCCTGATGGACGAGCCGCTGTCGAACCTCGACGCCAAACTCCGCGTGCAGACCCGTACGCAGATCGCATCGCTGCAGCGTCGCCTGGGGGTCACCACGGTCTACGTCACCCACGACCAGACCGAAGCTCTCACGATGGGCGACCGCATCGCGGTCCTCAAGGATGGCCTCCTTCAGCAGGTCGGTACGCCTCGTGACCTGTATGAGAAGCCGGAGAACGTGTTCGTCGCCGGCTTCATCGGATCGCCCGCCATGAACCTCTTCACGTCTGACCTCGCCGATGGTGGCGTGATGTTCGGCAGTGAAGTCGTCCCGCTCGAGCGTGACACGGTCGGTCGTGCACACGGCAGCCAGGTCACCGTCGGAGTTCGCCCCGAAGACATCGTCGTCGGTCCGGCCGACGGCAAGGGCCTGTCGGTCACGGTAGACCTCGTCGAGGAACTCGGCGCCGATGGCTACCTCTACGGTCACGCAGACATCAACGGCAAGCGTGCCGATCTGGTCGCTCGCGTCGACGGTCGCAGCCACCCGAGCGCCGGCGAGACCGTCACGCTCGCGGCAACCGCCGGGCACGTCCACGCATTCGACATCGAAACGGGACTGCGCCTGAACGACAAGCCCGTCATTTCGGCGTCGTAAGTTCTGATCGCACACGGCGCGGGCTGACCTTCGGGTCGCCCGCGCCGTGTCGTTTCCCCCGGGAGCAACATGCAGCACGCACTGCGCATCACCGCCACCTCGGTAGACCCTGGGCTGTTCGGTCTGCCATGGTCGATCCCCCTTGAGAAGTGGCCCACCGAGCACATCGTCTCGCTGCCGAAGGGACTCTCGCGCCACCTGGTGCGCTTCGCGGATCTTTCGGGTCAGGTCGTCGCCGTCAAAGAGACGACCGCAGAGATGGCCAGGCGCGAATATGAGATGCTCGGCAATCTCGCGCGGCTTGCGGTGCCCTGCGTCGACCGAGTCGCGGTGATCGCCGGACGAGCGGATGCCGACGGAACTGCCTTGCCCGCAGCCCTTGTCACATCGCACCTGCGGTTCTCCATGCCCTATCGAGCGCTCTTCACCCGTGTTCTGCGCCCCGACACGGCCACGCGACTCGTGGACGCTCTCGCGCTGCTCCTCGTCCGCGTGCACAACGTCGGCTTCTACTGGGGCGACGTGTCGCTCTCGAACACTCTGTTCCGTCGCGATGCCGGCGCGTTCGCCGCGTACCTGGTGGATGCCGAGACCGGCGAACTCCACGAAGAAGGCCTCACAGAGGGCCAGCGCCTCTACGACCTTGATCTGGCTCGCACGAACATTGCCGGCGAGATCATGGATCTTGCCGCAGGAGGCCGACTCGAGCATGGAGTGGACGCAGTGGCGATCGCTGATGGGATCGTCTCGTCGTACCACTCCCTCTGGGCTGCGCTGACGGCTCAAGAGTCATTCTCGGCGAACGAGACCTGGCGCATCACCGAGCGGGTCGAACGACTGAACGCTCTGGGTTTCGACATCGATGAGATGTCGATGTCGACCACTGCCGACGGCACTGTCGTCGAGATCCAGCCCAAGGTGGTCGATGCCGGGCACCACCAACGCCGCCTCATCCGCCTGACCGGACTCGATGTCGAAGAGAACCAGGCGCGTCGTCTGCTCAACGACCTCGACGAGTTCCGCGCGCGCTCGAAGAAGGAGTGGGCAGACGAGGAGATGTACGCGCACGAGTGGCTCACACGCGTGTTCGAGCCTGTCGTACGCGCCATCCCCTACGAACTGCGCACGAAGCTGGAGCCGGCGGAGGTCTTCCACCAGGTGCTGGAGCACCGCTGGTATCTCTCGCAGGCCAAGGGGCAGTCCGTACCGCTCGCCGAGGTTCTCACCTCGTACATCAACGACGTGCTGCGTCACCGTCGGGACGAGGCGACGATCATGGGTCCGCCCACTGAAACGATGTCATTGCCCGTCGTCACGGGCACGATGACGTCGCCTGACGCCGACGATGCGATCGACTGGCGCGACCTCGTCTGACGAAGCGGGCCTGTCTCAAAGAGGCGCGATGTATCCCGCGTCGCGTGCTCGTGCGACCGCATCCTGCCGAGTACTAACGCCGAGCTTGGTGAGGACGTTCGCGACGTGCGTCTTCACAGTTGCTTCGCTGAGATACAGAACCCCTGCGATTTCCCGGTTAGTGAGCCCCCTTGAGAGAAACTGCACGATCTCGATCTCGCGTCCGGTCAGTTCTGGGGCTTGCGGACTATGCGCCACGGCGAGTTGAGCGAAGACCTTCAGTGCGCGTGCGGGGAACGCTGACTGCCCGAAGTATGCGCTCATGATCGCGTTCTCTAAAACCGCCGGCGACGCGTCTTTGAGTAGGTGTCCGCACGCTCCCGAGTGCAACGCGCGAACGAAGCTCTCATCCGATTCGAAGGATGTGAGGATGATCACGGCGATCTCTGCCCATCCCGATATCAACCGTTCGGTCGCTGAAAAGCCTTCATCTCGGCCTCTCATGTTCAGATCCATCAGCACGACATGCGGTGCTGAGCCTTCCCGGTCCAGATCGTCAGCGACGCGCTGTGCGGAGTCTGCATCCCCCGCCTCGCCCACAACGCGAATACGATCCAGCGAGTCGAGGATCGAGCGCAGACCAGAGCGGACCATCATATGGTCATCGACGATCATCACCCTGACTGCACCGTCCATAGTCACATCCTCCGTGTCCGGCTCCATTCGATCACCTCTCATCGGGAATCCACGCCCGTGCCGTTGTTCCTTGCTCCCTCGTCGAGAAGATTTCGAGGTGCCCTCCGACTTCGCTCAGACGAGACCTGAGCAGCTCCAATCCTCTTCCGGTCGACTCGATACGCCCGCCAACCGGTGCGCCACGATCAAACCCGACCCCGTCGTCGCGCACGCTGAGCTTCACCCCCGCGCTGGCTCGTTCCACCTCAACCCACACCCGCGTGGCTTTCGAATGAAGGAATACATTCGCAAGGAAGACGCCGAGCGACCGCAGCGCCAAACGCGACGCCTCCAAGTCAGCGTTTCCCACGGGCATGATGTCGAGCTCCCATTGAATCTCTTTCCCGAGAAGCCGAGCCTTGTGTTCGAAGCTCGACAGAACCTCGCGAATACCGGGCGATCGGTACAGGTCACTCGGCGCGTCTTCCGCTTCGCGCTCGAGGTGTCGCATCAGTCGCCTCGCTTCGCCGAGCGCAGACTCCGCGAGCAGATACGATTCCTCGATGAGATCTGCTACGTCGCGCCCCAGCTCACGGCCGTACTCGGAACGAACTCGACCGAGCATCAAGAGCGATGCCAGAGCACTTTGAGCGATTGAGTCGTGAATATCAGAAGCGATGTGCGAGCGCTCCTTGGCGACCGCTGCAGTTGCCTCCGACTGAGCCAGGCGCCGATTGCTGTAACTAAGGTCTCGGAGGGCCGCAGCCAACCGCTCTCGTGATTCGCGCACCGCCCGAATGGCTGAGTCCGCCGCGACGATGACGCCAAACAAACTGATCCCGATGAACAACGCGGCCAACGATGGCGGATTCCAATCGTAGTATGGCCAGTATAGGAAGACTGCTGCTGCGACGGCTACTGCTCCGACAATAGATGCCGCGCGGCGAGGGACCTCGAGCAGAAGCAACACGAGCGATGGAACCAACATGAGCACGAAGTCGTAGCTGACGAACATCGCGAGCACGCTCATCAGCAAAATGCTCGATGCCAGCAAGCCTCGCATGCGACGCTCGGCGGTGCCGGGCGCCCCCGCGACAGCCAGATGCCGTTCCACGTAATAGAACAGCACCGGCGCGGCCACGGCGACGGCGACCCAGCCCCACGCCACAGCCAGCGTGGACATCCACAATAGAGACCCGACCACCCCGTGGGTCCAAGCGACCACGAATGTGAGTACCAGCCCTATACGCGTCCGCCGGCTCAAACTCGCATAGGAAATGGATCCCATTGCCGCAGGCGACTGCTCGGCGGAGTTCTGCGGAGCCGCACGCACGCGCGTCGCCTCGTCGCCAGTTGATGACATCCGTGTGAGCTCCTCCCCCGCCCTCAGTTTCCGGAACTCTACCTTGCCACGGAAAAATATGCCGAGGATATGCTCGCGCTAATCAGTTGGGCTTACTCTCCCTCCGTCTACGACGGGCGATGCTGTCGCGGAGCACACGCGTAACCGTCTTCGCGCGTCGTCCCACCGCCCGCCACGAGCGGTCCCGGACGAAAATGAAGTCGACCGCGATCATCGTGAGAGAAAACCACGGCAACCCCATCAGGACCCCGATGCCTATATGAAAGCACCAGATACCGACGAGAGCAACCCGTCGTGTGGGAGTCGCGAGAAGCATGAAGGGGAAAGCCAGTTGGAGCAGAAGGGAGCCCCACGTCAGTGTAGCCACGAGCGCGCCGTTAGCGGTGACGATTTCGCTAAGCCAAGGCCAGGTGGCGAATCGGTCTGTCGCGAGCGGGCTATAGATCGCAGAGCCGTTTTGCCACGGCAGACCTCCGGCCTTGTACAGGGCGCCAGCCACGTACACGAAGAAGACTTGACACGCGAGCGCCGCAAGCGCCAGGTTGTGGAAGAGGTTCGACGCTTCGCGCAACGACCGACTATCCATCCCCCTAGAGAGAGCGGCCCGTACCTGCTTTCGCTCGTGCGCACGTTTAGCCCGCACTGCGTCTAGCGAAAGCACGTCAGCGCACCGCGTGAAGAGCATGAGTATGAGGATGATGCGGAACATGTTGTCGCCCTGGTCACCAAGAAAATCGTTCGCTTCAATGAAGCTCACCCAAAGGACGCCAAACACAAACAACGTCGCCCGTGTTCGCCACCCGAGAACCACGAGAATCGACAACACCATCAGCGTCAGATAGAGCACCGTGTACAGGCTGGCATTGGTCGAGGCGACGCGGAAGATGTCGAGCATTGGCAAGGCCGAAAGGTCGCTTTGCGGTTCAGCATATTCGCGGTTCCACGCTGCCCCGGGCCCGAAAGAGTAAAGCCTCGTCGAGAAATTGACCGCGAGCAGCCCGAAGCCGATCAATCCGACAAGAATTCGGGTGAGCGCCAACCCCACGATGGCGTGTGCGTCGCCCAGCAACAGCTCCTCGAAGTATCGGGCGTGCGCCACTACTTTCGTTCGCACGCGACGAGCACCTGATCTCAAGTACTCCCGCGGCGAGGTGACAGCTTCCGGGGTAGGCGTCTCGGAGTTGTCGGCCGGTACCGGCATAACCGTCATCGTTGGCCTCGATCCGACTCGGACCATTGCAGGTATAGAGGTGCGAACACGTCGCTGAAGTCCTTCGAGGACTGCTCCGTGTCGACCAATTGCCCTCTCCAGCCCGTCGAGTAGTGAGACGGGGCAGGGCGAACCGCATCGGGCTCGTTCCGCTTGTCGAACGGTATGACGTTCTGTCGTTTGACCTCGAACTGCACCGTCACGACGGCATCTCCCCACACCGCCCTCGCGACCTGGGTGGCGTATCGAGTGGCCTGGTCTTCTCGGGCGAGGTAACGCTCTACCACCTCTTCACCGCCGTACGAAAGCAACTTCTCTCGAAGTCGGGGTTGCCAGTCCTCCCCCGAGTAGTACCCGAGTTCGACGATGACCCTGTGATCATCGGAAAGTTCTTGCCATGCGCCAGCGAAGCGCGCAGCCAGTTCCGTCGATTGGATCGCGGCGCGAGGCGGGAGCAGATTGTGTGTCAACATACGCGTCTCGACTTCGGTGGCGTTGACCCATTCGGTTGCTCGAGTCTGGCCATTCTCCTCAGTCACCGCGCGCACGCTGAGGGAGTAGTCTCCATTGATCGGCTCTGGAGCGAAAACGCTCCATGACTGGCCGAAGATGGGGAGCATGTACGCGCTCAGCCCACTCTGCCCGCCCGGGAATAACGAACGTGCGCCTTCGGAATACGGCCCGATCCAGAGAAAACTCGCGGCTATATGCGTCGCCGCTGCTACCGTCGCAATAATCGCGAGGACACGGATCCAGATCGGCCTACCCGTTGAGTGATCATCGCGGCTTACGCTCGTTTCGCTCACGCGCTTGCTTCCTTTCCACGCATCAGGCGGGTGGCGGAACGAAATCCGCCACCCGCCCATCAGTCAACCGAGCTACTCGACGTCGCCGTGTGCACGCCGCCGCTTACTCATCAGTGCCCATCCGAGCAGCGCAAGCAACAGCGCTCCCGCACCGGCGGCGAACCACGGTGTGGCTTCTGCCCCAGTGGTGGCGAGGGATCCGCCCGACTTGTCGCCGCTCGCAGAAGCATTCGCCTCGTGAGCGTTCGCTGAAGCTGATCCCGATGCGTTCGCCGAGGTGGTTCCGCTCGCGCTCGCATCCGCCGCAGCCGACGCCGACGCATTCACATTCACCGAACCAGA
>JBEBSN010000106.1:0-9561 GCA_040394295.1 Microbacterium sp. | reverse complement strand
CTGACGACCCCTTCCTTACCATGGAAGTGCTCTGCCACTGAGCTATCGGGGCGTTGTCACCTGTGAAGGCAACCACACGAGAATACCATCACTTTGGCGTTCTCATGAAACCGAGACGGTTAGTGATCGTACCTTCCTGCGTTCTCCTGCATCCAGGGAAGCGGGTCGATCTTCACGTCGTCGACGATGAGCTCGAAGTGCATGTGTGCACCATAGGAACGCCCGGTGTTTCCGACGTTGCCGATGATGTCACCGACCTCAACCTTCTGACCTGCGGCCACTCGCAGCGAACCGTACTGCATGTGCGAATAGTGGCTGGTGATGACCTGGCCGTCGATGACGTGGTCGATGTACACGGTCACGCCGTAGTTGCCGCCGGATTCGGTCGCGATGCGCACAGTGCCGTCTGCTATCGACTGCACAGGCGCTCCGGAGCCGGGAACCAGGTCGATCCCCTCGTGCATGCGCCCGCTGCGCATGCCGAACCCGTAGGTCATTCCCACGCCGACGACGAAGGGCCACTGGATCGCCGCATCCGGATCGTTGGTGTACAACTCACTCGAGAACTGGATGCCGCGTTCTGCAGCGATGTCGACGAGCGAAGCTGTCGAGAAGTCTTCGGTGCGCTCGATGAGATCGTTCTGTACGTCCGACGGCGCGACGAAAGCCTGAATCTCGTCGTCGTCGGCAGCGGATGCAGGAGTCTCGGCCCCGGCGATCAGCGACATCGCCGAGCGTGCCTGGGCACCGTTCGCCGCTGCGACTGCTTCCGCAGGGAGTGTCATCGAGATCGCGAGCATTCCCGCGATTCCCATGACACCCACCGTGGCGCCGAAGGCGACGAGCTTGCGCCCTGAGCGGCGCCGAGGAGGCACGACGTGCGACGACGTGCACGCAGCCGGACGAGCGTCATCGTGCCGCGAAGTCTCATCTCTCGCCTCACCATAGGACGTGTCGGCGTTCAGCGAGCGGAAGGCACGTGATGCGGCAACGAACGGGTCTTCGTCGGCGACAGTCGGCTCGGCCGGGGCCTCAACTGCTGGCGACTCGGCTACTGGCGGCTCGACGGCCGGTGATTCGACGGGCTGCACGTCGACAGCATCGACAGCGTCGGGGGCCACAGCCGCCTCAGCGACGGCCACGGTCTGCACAGGCGATTCCATCTGCACAGGCGATTCTGTCTGCGCAGGCGATTCTGTCTGCGCTGGCGATTGCGGCTGCGCAGCGGCTCGCTGGCGTTCACGGGCCGCGCGCCGCGACAGCGGACGGGCAGCATCGAGAAGCTCGGGAGCGGCCAGAACTACACCCAGGACTGCGGAGGCTTCTGCCGCGGCAGGAGAGGTCTCTTCGATACCTGTCGAAGTCGCAGATTCTGCGTTCCGACGTCGGCTGGAGCGCCGCGTGGGCGCAGAATCAGCCATAGAGGTATCTGGGGACAAAGCGTGCTCTCGGGGATTCGTCAGTAAGGGGGGAGTTACACCCTCGGTATTCGGGCACCGAAGGTAACGAACAGATAAACACTACCGCGCTCGGCCTGAGAATGCCATGTGGACATCCACATCATCTGTTGTCGAGAATCGCCGTCAACCGGGCATGCACGTCCGCGCCACCGGCGATCACCATCGGGCGAGCAGATGCCGTGTCCAGCAGCGTCAGCGCTCCCCCGGCTTCTTCGACCATGAGCGCGCCGGCGGCGAAGTCCCAGGGCTGCAATCCGCGTTCGAAATAGCCGTCCAACCGCCCGGCAGCCACGTAGCTGAGGTCAATGGCCGCTGAGCCGCTGCGGCGCACATCACGCGCGATCGGCATCACCTGTCGCATGGTCTGGAGATCACCGTCGTGTGTGGACGGATCGTAACCGAAGCCGGTCGCCAGCAACGCCCCCGCCGTTGTGTCCGACGTGACGGAGAGTCGCGTGGAGTCGAGCCACGCGCCGCTGCCTCTCGCGGCAGTGAACAGTTCACCGAGCACGGGAGCGCACACTGCTGCAGCGAGCGCGTGCCACCGCCCGACCTCTGCGCCGCCTTCCACCGCCGCGATGCTGACGCCATAGAACGGCAGTCCGTAGGCGTAGTTCACGGTGCCGTCGATAGGGTCCACGATCCACGTCACACCCGTGGCGCTCTCGCCCGCACCGGACTCTTCGCCGAGGAATCCGTCTCCAGGACGCTCCCGGTGGAGCCGGTCTCGGATGAGGGCCTCGACTTCGCGATCAGCTTCGGTGACGATGTCGGCGAGCGTCGACTTCGTCGCCGCCAGCGACACCCCTGCCGCGCGCCGACGCTGCGCGAGGTCACCTGCTTCACGCGCGATGTCGGCGGCGAGTTCTTTCAGCTGCTGCGCAGCGTTCTCGGCGCTGCTCAACGCGGCGGAGCGGGGGGCGGAGGCGGGAACGAACCGGGCGCGGGTGCAGTCGGTTCGGATGTCTGCGGCGCCGGCGATGCAGCGTCGGGCACAGGAGGTGCAGCGTCGGGCACAGGCGGTGCGGCGTCGGGCAGCGGCGGCACGGCGGGGGCAGGCGCGGAGTATGGGCTCGGAGGCGCCGAGGGAGCTGGTGAACCCTCGGCAGGCGCTCCCGGAATCCCATCCGGTGCTGGCGGCGCTCCTGCGGGCGGAACGGCCCTTCCGTCTGGGGTGATCGGCGCGTCGGGAGAAGAAACCAGCCCAGCGAACGGATCCGGTATCGAGCCTGCAGGCTCTGACGGAGCGGCAGGAGCGGCAGGGATCTGGCCGTACCCGTGCTGCTGCGTCGGGTACCCCGTGTAGTACGCGTTCCAGTCCGGTGAGCCATCCTGAAGCACGGGCAGCGGCGTCGCGCCGTCTGCATAGGTTGGCCACTGCTGAGCAACCGGCGCAGCCACAGCGGGAGCGTTCGCATATCCCTGCGGCGCATACGCCTGCTGCGATACGGGGGCGGCGGGCTTCTTGGGTGCGAAGAGCGCGTTCAGCAACGGAATCAGCGTGGTGCCGACCGCGGCCAGAATCGCGAGGGCGACGACGATGCGCCAGTAGATGTCGTCGTACTCGAAGAGATCGGGAAGCGTGAGGAAGAAGACGAGCATGCCCACCAGCAGCACGAGCATCGCGATCGTGACGTAGTAGATGACCTTGGTGAACGTGGTCACATAGCGGCGGGTAGCCGCACTGAAGAGGCGCACGTGCAGAAGTGCGAGTTGCAGGATACCGACGACGAGGAGCAGCTGGAAGAAGCGCACGACGCCGCCTCCGTACTCATCAGCGTCTCGCGGCAGCCAGATCTTGATGGCGCCGACGATGAGGGCGATGATCCAGGTGACCATGCTCGCAAGCGCCAGCCAGTCGGGGCGCTTCGTGGCGAATCCGGCTTCGAGGATCGCGATGCCCGCGAAACCTGCCAGCAGCACGATCGTCAGGAATGCACGCCCGATGAGACCGTCCTGGTCACCGATCAGCACCCAGATGACGCACACGAGGGCCGCGGCGATCAGCGCTCCGATGGCGATCCAGATCGCGCCCCTTATCAGCAGGGACGTGTTGGCCGCCCCCTTGGTCTCGGTCGTGACCTCTGACATAAGTCCCCCTCGTGCTCCGGCGATGTTCTCATCTTGCCACGCGGCATCGCCACGCGGAGGAATCGATTCAAATGTGTGAACTCAACGGGCTTTCTTCGCGGATGCTGCGGCGAACGCCGCGACTCTCGCCTTGGCATCCGGGGTGTCGAAGGCCGCGCCGATCGAGCGCGCCTCTTCCGCGAGTTGATCGACGAAAGTACGCTCAGGCCTGGAGCGCACCAGGCGCTTCGCCTGGCCATACGCGCCGGCGGCTCCCGCGAGCCAGAATCGTGCGATCTCCTCGGCACGCTCGCGAACGCGCTCGGCTTCGGCTGCAGCATCGTCAGCTCGCACGATCTCTGCGGCGATACCCCACTCCTGGGCTTCTTCAGCCGTGAGCAGCCGGTCCTGCAGGACGAGTTGCAATGCCCGCCGCTGCCCGACAGCGTGCGCAAGCTGCGCAGACACCGACAGGTCGGGCGTGAGTCCGATGTTCGCGTAGAGGCTTCCGACTTTCGAACGACCGCCGATGACGGCGTAGTCCGAGCAGAGCAGGATGCCCAGTCCCCCGCCCGCGGTCGTGCCATGAGCTGCCGCGACGACAGGAATCGCCGACTCGGTGAGGGCGCGAATGCCGATGTTGATCACGCCGGCGAGCTCGGCGATCTGCGACCCGTCCTCCATGGTGCCGGCCATTTCGAGCACATCGCCGCCGGCGCAGAACGCCGGGCCGGAAGCGTCGAGCAGGATCGCACCGACGTCGCCGCGCGTTGTGGCCTCAGTCGTCGCATCCCGCCATGCTTCGGCGAGATCTGCGTTGAACGCGTTGAGCCGCGCGGGGCGATTCAGCGTCAGCCGCGCCATCCCCTCGTCGACAGAGAACAGAATGGCATCGCTCATGGCATCTCCTTTGAAGCAGGTCGGATTCAGCGTATCCGTCAGAGCAGCCCCTCCAGAACTCGTTTGGCGAAACCCTCCATCCGGCGCCTGGTGCCGTCGAGTCGGGTATCGATCTGACCGGGCGGTCGGATCTCGTTGGGTGCGAGCGGGTGCGCGAGGCGTACGTTCTCGTGGCAGGAGAGATCGGCGCAGATGTAGGTGCCGACGCTGTCACCGCGCACGCCGGCAGCGCCGGCCCGCCGCGCGGAGAAGAGCGCCACCTGGTTACCAGGTTGCATCGTGTGGCAGATGTTGCACATTCCAGAACGATTGCGGCTCGGGTCTGTCGAGCGCAGAACGATGCCCGTCACACGCGCATCGATCTCCACGATCACGCAGCCGCGCTTGCTGGATGCCGGATCGCGCCATGCCAGGAAATCGCGGAAATCCCAGTCGATGAGAAGGAAATCGTGCGGCATCTCGATGAGCCGCAGCTCTTCTGGCTCGGCATTGATGAAGGAATCGCGGACGTCGGATTCGGTGAGCGCTCGCATTCGACCAGTCTATGAAGCCCCGCCGCTACGCGGCCATTGCGCCTCGCGGTTCGCGCTGCCTGATCAGGAATCCGAACCCGAAGGCGACGAAGAACATCAGCACGCCGTAGACGGCGGCAGGAAGGCTCAACTCGGTCGACCCCAGCACGCTCTGTGCGATCACGATCGCGAGCGTCGCGTTGTGGATGCCGATCTCGAACGACGTCGCGATCGACTCCCGCGCGCCGACCTTCAGCATCCGCGGAACCCAGAATCCGACCGACAGGCTGATGAGACAGAAGAGGACGGTGATGAGGGCGAGCTGGGCGAAGTTCGCCGCGAGGAGCTCCCAGTTCGATGCCACCGCACCCGCGATCACGACGATGAGAATGACGACGCTGGCGATGCGCACCGGCTTGTCCATCGCGTCGGCGAACTTCGGCCAGAACCTGCGCACCAGCATCCCGAGCGCCACAGGCAGCAGCACGATGGCGAACACCTCGAGCGCCTTCGCCCACTGCAGGCCGAGCTGATCGTCGAACGGCTGAAAATACATGATCGCGAAGTTCGTGATGAGCGGAAGCGTGATCACAGCGATGACCGAGTTGACGGCCGTCAACGAGATGTTCAGCGCGATATCACCCCGGAACAGATGACTGTAGAGATTCGCCGTGGTTCCTCCGGGTGAAGCTGCGAGCATCATCATGCCCACCGCGAGCACGGGCGGCAGCTGAAATAGAAGTACAAGCCCGAAGCACACGGCAGGCAGGATGATCAGCTGGCACACCAGGGCCGTGATCACCGCCTTCGGCTGCTTCAACACGCGTGCGAAATCCGCGAGGGTAAGGCTCAGGCCGAGGCCGAGCATGATGATGCCGAGAGCTACCGGCAATCCGATGGTGGTCAACGCTGATCCCATGAGACTCAGTGTGGCCTATGCGGCAGTCGGTGTCACCTGTCGCCCTCGACTAGCTGCCATCGCGGGCGCGAGCGGGATGGACGGGCGGAGCCTGCGTAACCACCGGCCCGGCTGCGCGAGATTCCCGCGAAGGTGCACGGGCTGAAACGACTGAGGCCCCCGCTCTGCGGAGGCCTTCAGTCATGTGGTGGCGAGTGAGGGATTCGAACCCCCGAATGCAATGCAGTCTGATTTACAGTCAGATCCCTTTGGCCGCTTGGGTAACTCGCCAGGTGCACACCCGTCCAACTTGTACAGCCAATCGGGGGCGCGAAAACCAAGCATACCTGCCGAACGCGAGTGCAAGAAATCGACGGATCAGCTCCCGTGCACGCCTCGTTCGCCGCGCTCCAGCGACTCCGGCGTCCGCAGTAGACCACCCTCTGCTCGGCACGTCGCAGCCGCGATATCCATCGCCCGATCGAGCAACCGCTGCCAATCCTCCACGCTGGCCGGTCGGGCGTCGACAAGCCCCTCAGCGACACCAGAAAGGGTCGCATCTCCCGCTCCCACGGTGTCGACGATCGGACCAGGAAGGTCCGAGATGGGCGCGGTGAGGACACCGGCATCCGACTCGAGCACGGCCCCGTCTGCGCCCGCCGTGGCCAGCACCGCCTCGGCGCCCAGCGCACGCAGTCGCGCCCGAAGGGCATCGAGATCGCCGTCGTACAGCAGATCGGCATCGTCCGCGCCGACCTTCACGATCGCAGCCTCCGCAGCGACGCGTTCGAACCCACGCACGAACTCCTCGCGGTCCTTCAGCATGCCCGACCGCGGGTTCGGATCGATCGCCACCCGAGCACCGACAAGCACCTCAGCCACAGCATCCACCTCGGCAGGCACGTCGAACGGGAAGCAGCTGATCACGGTGAGATCGGCATCTGCGATCGCCTGGCGCGCGTCGGCACCGTAACGGATGCTGCGCCCCTGAGCCGCCTCGTTGAAGACGTACGTCGGCTCGCCGTTCGCAGCACGCTGCACGACCGCACGCGACGACCCGAGCGGCGAAGGGCTGGCGACCAGTTGCACGCCATGATCGCTGAGGTACTCGCGGATGTGGGCGCCCGCCTCGTCATCACCCACCATCGCGATCAGCGTCGTCGGTACTCCGAGACGACGAAGTCCCACCGCGACGTTGAGCGCAGCGCCGCCCACGAGCTCGCGCACTCCCCCGGCATCGTGGATCTCGTCGATAAGCGCGTCGCCGATCACCACGGCGCTCTGAGTCTTCTGCAGCATCCTGCCATTCTTCCGCACGCACGCAGTCAGCTCGCACAGTCGGCCTGATGGCAGAAGGGTTTCCCGGCTCGCGGTCGACAAGGAGCCGGGAAAGTGTTCTCGCATCGCCCGATACAGGATACGAAGAAGGCCCCAGGGCGTGAACCCTGGGGCCTTCTCAGTAGACCGACGCTCAGTTATATGTACCGGGCGTCACGTCGTCCGTCGAGAACGCGTCGAAGTCGACGTAGCCGAAGTCACCCTCAGCGTACGCGCCGTCGGATGCGAAGATCCGGTTCGGGTAGCGCTCGCTCTTGGCTTCCTCGGTGGCCTCGACCGTGACGTCGCGGTACTTCGAGAGACCGGTTCCGGCGGGGATGAGCTTACCGATGATGACGTTCTCCTTGAGACCGACCAGCGGGTCGCGCTTGCCCTCCATGGCGGCCTGCGTGAGCACGCGGGTCGTCTCCTGGAAGGACGCGGCCGACAGCCACGACTCGGTCGCGAGCGACGCCTTCGTGATACCCATCAGCTCCGGACGGCCGGACGCGGGGCGCTTGCCCTCTGCCACAGCCTCGCGGTTGATCGCCTGGTAGCGCTTGAGGTCGACCATCTCACCCGGCAGCAGGGTCGTGTCGGCGTGATCGACGACGGTGACCTTGCGGAGCATCTGACGGACGATGACCTCGATGTGCTTGTCGTGGATCGGCACACCCTGCGAGCGGTACACGCCCTGCACGCCGTTGACGAGGTAACGCTGCACCTCGCGGGCGCCCATGACGCGCATGACCTCCTTGGGGTCCAGCGTGCCGACCAGAAGGGGCTGACCGACGGTGACGTGCTGGCCGTCCTCGACGAGAAGCGTTGCACGCTTCAGCACCGGGTAGATCACTTCCTCGTCACCGTTGTCTGGTGTGAGGATGACCTTCTTGGCCTTGTCAGTCTCGTCGATCGTGATGCGGCCATCGGCCTCTGCGATCGGCGATGCACCCTTGGGGGTACGAGCCTCGAAGAGCTCCTGCACACGGGGCAGACCCTGAGTGATGTCATCTGCAGACGCCGAACCACCGGTGTGGAACGTACGCATCGTCAGCTGGGTACCGGGCTCACCGATCGACTGTGCGGCGATGATGCCGACGGCCTCTCCGATGTCGACGGTCTTGCCCGTGGCGAGCGAACGACCGTAGCACTGTGCACACACACCGACAGCCGAGTCGCACGTGAGCACCGAGCGGACCTTGATGGTCTCGACTCCGAGTGCGACGAGCTTGTCGATGAGCACGTCACCGACGTCTTCACCAGCCGTGGCGAGAACCTCGCCCGATTCGTTCACGACGTCAGAGGCGAGCGTACGAGCGAACACCGAGTTCTCGACGTTCGCATCGCGCACCAGTTCGCCCTGCGAGTTGGGAGCGGCGATCGGGAGCTCGAGGCCCTTCGATGTGCCACAGTCCTCTTCGCGGATGATGACGTCCTGCGACACGTCCACCAGACGACGGGTCAGGTAACCCGAGTCAGCGGTACGCAGAGCGGTGTCAGCCAGACCCTTACGGGTACCGTGCGTCGCGATGAAGTACTCGGCGACCGACAGCCCCTCGCGGTACGAGGAGATGATCGGGCGAGGGATGATCTCACCCTTCGGGTTGTTCACCAGGCCTCGCATACCCGCGATGTTACGGATCTGCAGCCAGTTACCACGCGCACCCGACGACACCATGCGGTTGATGGTGTTGTCCTCGGGGAAGTTCTCGCGCATCGCGACCTGAACCTCGTCGGTTGCCTCGGTCCAGATCTTGATGAGCTCCTGACGACGCTCAGCGTCGGTGGTGAGACCCTTCTCGTACTGCGACTGAACCTTGGCGGCCAGCTTCTCGTGCTTGGCGACGATCTCCTTCTTGTTCGGAGGCGTCAGCACGTCGCTCAGGGCGACGGTCACACCGGAGCGCGTGGCCCAGTAGAAACCGGCATCCTTGATGCGGTCGAGCGTGGCAGCGGTCTCGACCTTGGGGTATTCCTCGGCCAGCTTGTTGACGATCTGCGACAGCTTGCCCTTGTCGGCAGGCTCGCGCACGAAGGGGTAGCCCTTCGGGAGCGTGGCGTTGAAGATCGCCTGGCCCAGCGACGCGTCCAGCAGGTGGTGCGTCTCGTAGCCCTCGGGCGATTCGCCCTCGAGGAACGTCAGACCGGGGATGCGGATGCGGACCTTCGCCTGCAGGTCGAGGGTGCCCTCGTCCTTGGCCAGGATCGCCTCGGAGACGGAGCCGAATGCACGGCCCTCACCCTTTGCGCCTTCCTTGACCACCGTGAGGTGGTGCAGGCCGATGATCATGTCCTGCGAAGGCAGGGTGACCGGACGACCGTCAGACGGCTTGAGGATGTTGTTCGATGCGAGCATCAGCACGCGAGCCTCGGCCTGAGCCTCGACCGACAGCGGCAGGTGGAC
>JBEBSN010000105.1:0-9716 GCA_040394295.1 Microbacterium sp. | reverse complement strand
TTCTTGCCTTCAGCCAAGGGTGCGTCCTTTCTTCGAAGCACACCATACACACCACATTCGTGGGGCGTTCACAGCGGAGCCGTGGGGAGAGCCATGTACGAAACCGTCAAAATCCCTCGGGCGGCCCTGCTCGGGCTCGGGAGACGGCAGCAAGACCAGCGTAGACCGCCTGAACCTGCACGGTCGCCACACTGCCTTCGAAAGCGCAGGAGACAAGGGCCGCCCCGGATGCCGCAGCCACCCGACTGCCGAGCGCGCAGGGGTCTTCATCGGTGGCTATCGCGCCCGATGCGGCGTCGGCTGCAGCCAGGGCCGCGGCGTCCGCTGCCGCCGCCACACGCTGCGCCGTGACAGCGGCGCCGCCGACCGCCGCGAGGCCGAGGGACAAAGATGCCGCCACCACCAGGACACCTGCCGACAGGGCGGTGCCGGCCATCACCGACCTCCGCTGAGCGCACAGCTCGAGGCGGTCAAGGGAATGCCGATGACCCCGACGAATACGTCGACTCTCGCGCTGACGCACGCGAGATCACCGCGAACGTCGTCGGACACGTGGGCGCCGCCGACCGATGCCACCACTGTCGCGTGCGCGGCTGCGACGCTCTCGCCGCGGCCCAGCAGACGGGCGGCGTCGGCCGTCGCATCCTGCAATGCCACCTGCTGGGACGCGGCCGAGAGGGCGCCCACCCCGAACAGCAGCGTCAGCGCGACCGCCGGCAGAGCAAGCGCAAGCTCGGCGGCCGTCGACCCGCGCTCCGAGGGAGGAAGAACACGCCATCGCACGACGGACTCGCTTATGACACTGTCAGCGCTCGACGCACGAGATCGGTGAGAATGCCGCGCACCTCATCCGATCGCATGATGACGACGAGCAGCCCGGCGAAGGCGACAGCCGCCATTGTCGTGATCGCGTACTCGGCGGTCGCGGCGCCGGACTCATCCGTGAAGAGCGAGGCAGCGTGCCGTCTGGTGAGAGTGGGGATCGTGTTCATTGCGTTCCTTCTTTCTTTCGGGCTGCCGTCACATCGGCAGCGGGGTCGTTGACAGAACGGAGAGCATCAGCGGCGCGACACCGAGCAGGAGGAAGGCGGGGAGCGTGCAGACGCCCAGCGGGATGAGCAGCTGAGAAGACAGCTTCGCCGCGCGAAGGCGACCGCGGACGCGGGCATCGTGACGTTCCTGGGCTGAGGACGCGCGCAACAGCTCACCGGCCGGCACCCCGGCCGCGCGCGACAGTTCAAGGACGCGACCGGTGTCGGCGTCACTGAGTCGATCGCGTGCCGGGCTGTCATCGACGAGTCGGAGCGAGCGGTCGATCGAGGCGCCGCCGGAGAGGGCGACAGCGACGAGCTCGGCATGCATTCCGGGTGTGCCCGGTTCGGGCTGCGCGCGGCGCAGCAGGCGCCGTGTCCACGTGCGGGCTGCGAGCACCAGCAGCAGTCCGGCCACGAGACATGCCGTTGCGATGGGATTGCTGACCAGAATCGCCAGCGTGTCGAAGCCGAGCGCGAAGCCCAGCAGAAGCCCTGCGAAGGGCATCCACAACAGCAGTCGGGCGGTGCCCGCTGGCTCGGCGAGCGCGATGCGCACGTCGTCTTCAGCCGATGCCGTGTCTCTCATGGTCTCGGCGAGAGATCGCAGCACGTCGGCAAGTGGCGCTCCGACAGTCGTCGCGATCTCCCACGCGGCCGCGACGTCAGCCCAGGGACCGCCTTCCGCCTCGATCGCGGCGATGAGCGGCATCCCGTCGCCACAGCGCTCGACCACGCGCACCGCGTGCGCGTCGCCCGAGTCAGCGAGGTGCCGCCAGGCGTTGAGAGGCACGGCGCCAGCCTGCAGCAGCACGGCAAGCGTCCGCACAGCGACCGCGGCGGCTTCGGCGCCACCTTCCAGCGATTCCTGGCTGTTGCGCAGACGCAGCATCACCATGGCTGCACCTCTTCGATGTCGAGACGGTCTGCTCGCAGGACGAAGCGCCCTGCGCTGGTAAGGCGACGCGCGCCGTCCTCACCGCGGGCGAGGTGCACCACGACGGTGAATGCGCTCGCTGCCTGGCGCGCGAGCGCGGTGGCATCCATTCCTGCAAGCGCACCGAGCGCCTCGAGGCGCGCGGGAACGTCGGCCAGCCCGCTGGCGTGCAGCGTTCCCGCGCCGCCGTCATGACCGGTGTTGAGCGCCGAGAGCAGTTCACGCACTTCTTCTCCTCGGCATTCGCCGACGATGAGCCGATCGGGCCGCATTCGCAGCGACTCACGCACGAGGCGGGCGAGAGTGATCGAGCCTGCTCCTTCAAGGTTCGCCTGACGAGCTTCCAGCGCCACATGGTGTGAGTGCGTCGGACGCAGCTCCGCCACGTCCTCGATCGTGATGATGCGCTCATCGGCAGGAACGCTGGTCAGCAGCGCGGCGAGCAGCGTCGTCTTACCCGTCCCCGTCCCACCGGTGATCAAGATGTTCGCACGCTGGGCGACAAGGCGCTCCAACCACGCCTGCTGTGCGGCATCGAACGCCCCCAACGCGGCGAGCGCCTCGAGATCGACCGCACCGACTCGGGGAATGCGCACGGAAACCGCCGTGCCTGCCGTTGAGATGGGTGACAGCACCGCATGCACGCGGATGCCCGATGCGAGACGCACGTCGACGCACGGCGACTGATCGTCCAGGTGTCGTCCTCCTGCGCCGATGAGCGCGACGGCGAGGTCGCGCACCTCACGCTCTGATGCGGACCATCCGGGGATGCGTTCGACGCCCTCGCCCCGGTCGATGAAGAGTCCGTCGGCACCGTTCACGAAGATGTCGGTCACTCGCGAGTCGGCGCAGTATTGGGCGATCGGCTCGAAGGCGGCGTCGACGTCGGTCAGGAGCGTGTGTGCGCCGCGAGTTGTCGCAGCCACATCTCTCGGTCGGATGATGAACGGTTCTGGCATGCCCCGAAACTATTGCGACAGCACTGCCGCCCGAAGAGCCGAACCCACGTGCTGTTCGCAACCGAGTGCTTCCTCGCTCGGTGCAGAACGACTGCATGAGAGTGAATAGGCGGCACCTCACGGGGGGAATGAGATGCCGCCTGCAGGGCGCGCCGCTAGTGGAGAGACGGTCACGCCCAGGCCGTAATGAGAATTCGGCTGACGTCGAGTGTACGCACGGCGACCGTCCTCACAAAACCCGCGCGACTACTGACTTTCGGCAGTATTGACTCTGAGAGCGCGATACTAGATTCGCCTTGTCACGGTCGCGCTGTCAGCGAGACCTCGCCTGCCGCAAAGGAGCGCATGCCATGAGCAGCCAGATCGACCACCTCCTCGACGAGACCCGGCGGTTCCCGCCCACGGACGAATTCGCCGCGGCCGCCGTCGCAGGGCCCGAGCTCTACGAGCGAGCTGCCGCCGATCGAGAGGGCTTCTGGGGCGAGCAGGCCCGAGGCCTGCTGCACTGGAGCAAGCCGTTCACACAGGTGCTTGACTGGTCGACGCCTCCCTTTGCCAAATGGTTCGACGATGGCGAACTGAACGTCGCGTACAACTGCCTCGACCGCCACGTGGAGGCAGGCAACGGTGACCGCGTCGCACTGCTCTGGGAGGGCGAACCGGGCGATTCGCGTCGGATCACCTACGCCGAGCTCACCGACGAGGTCAAGCGCACAGCAAACGTGCTGGCAGAACTCGGCATCGGCGCAGGCGATCGCGTCGCGATCTACCTGCCGATGATCCCCGAGGCCGTGGTCTCGATGCTCGCGGTGGCGCGCCTGGGCGCCATCCACTCGGTCGTCTTCGGCGGATTCAGCGCCGACAGCCTGCGCTCGCGTATCGACGACGCCGGCGCGAAGGTCGTCATCACTGCTGACGGCGGATATCGCAAGGGCAGGGTCTCTGCGCTCAAGCCGGCCGTCGACCAGGCGCTCAGCGACCGCGGTGACGGCGCGCAACAGACCGTCGAGCATGTTCTCGTGGTCAAGCGCGGCGAGAACGAGGTCGACTGGGTGGAAGGCCGCGATCTGTGGTGGCATGACGCGGTGCCCGCAGCATCCGCCGATCACGAGGCGCTGGGCTTCCCCTCGGAGAACCCGCTGTTCATCCTCTACACCTCCGGCACCACAGGAAAGCCGAAGGGCATCCTGCACACCTCCGGCGGTTACTTGACCCAGGCCGCGTATACGCACAAGAGCGTGTTCGATCTGAAGCCGGAGACCGATGTCTTCTGGTGCACCGCCGACATCGGCTGGGTCACCGGCCACAGCTACGTCGCCTACGGTCCCCTGGCCAACGGTGCGACGCAGGTGATGTATGAGGGCACCCCCGACGCCCCGCATCCTGGTCGGTGGTGGGAGATCATCGAGAAATACGGCGTGACGATCTTCTACACAGCGCCGACCGCGATCCGCTCGTTCATGAAGATCGGGCGCAGCGTGCCGCGGAAGTTCGATCTCTCCTCGATCAGACTCCTGGGCTCGGTGGGCGAACCGATCAACCCCGAGGCATGGATGTGGTACCGCGAAGTCATCGGCGCGAACAAGGCGCCGATCGTCGACACCTGGTGGCAGACCGAGACCGGCGCCATCATGGTTTCTGCGCTGCCCGGCGTCACCTCGACCAAGCCCGGCTCGGCGCAGGTTCCGATTCCCGGCATCTCGCTCGACGTCGTCGACGAGACGGGTGCCGAGGTCGGCAACGGCAGCGGCGGACTGCTCGTGATCACCGAACCATGGCCCGCCATGCTTCGTGGCATCTGGGGCGACCCTGAGCGCTACAAGGAGACCTACTGGGACAAGTTCGAAGAGCAGGGATACTACTTCGCCGGCGACGGCGCGCGCCTCGACGCAGACGGCGACCTGTGGCTGCTCGGACGCGTGGACGACGTGATGAACGTCTCCGGCCATCGCCTGTCCACCGCCGAGATCGAGTCGTCGATCGTGGCGCATGAGGCGACAGCTGAGGCCGCAGTGGTCGGGGCATCAGACGAGACAACCGGTCAGGCGGTCGTCGCATTCGTCATCATCAAAGAAAGCTACCTCGCCGAGCACGATCCCGCGGGCCTTGCCACACAGCTGCGCCAGTGGGTCGGCGAGCAGATCGGTGCGATCGCTCGGCCCCGCGATGTGTACATCGTCGGAGAGCTGCCCAAGACCCGATCCGGCAAGATCATGCGCCGTCTGCTGCGCGATGTCGCCGAGGGGCGCGAGGTCGGCGACACCACCACGCTGGCCGACACCGCGGTCATGAGCATCATCTCCGCACAGGTGAAGTAGCCGAGGGCTTCAGGGACTCAGCGAGCGACGTCCGCCGCTCGCTGAGTACCGCGCTCGTCCGCTCCCTGAGCCTGTCGAAGGGTGAGGACTCAGCCCAGTGTGAAGGTGACCTCGACCTCGACCGGAGTGTCCAACGGCAGCACCGTGACGCCGACGGCGGCTCGGGCGTGTAGCCCTGCGGTGCCGAAGATCTCACCGAGCACCTCGCTCGCGCCGTTGATGACGCCGGGCTGCCCCGTGAACGAAGGGTCGGATGCCACGAACCCGCCCACGCGCAGCACGCCTGCGATCTTGTCCACGCCGCCCGCGGCAGCCGCAGCTGCGGCGAGGGCATTCAGCGCGCACGTGCGGGCATATTCCTTGGCATCCTCAGCCGTGACGTCGCGGCCGACCTTGCCTGTCGCAGGCAATGTCCCTGCCGTGAACGGCAGCTGCCCAGAGGTGTAGACGAGCCCGCCGTGTACGACAGCGGGAACATATGCCGCGACAGGAGCTGCGACGTCGGGCAGTTCGATGCCCAACTCGTTCAGACGCGCGGCGATGCTCATGCTGCACCTCCGTCGAATTGACGGGCGGCCTGCTCGGCAGCTGCCAGCCCCGCACTGTTGGAACCGTCCTCGGACGTCGGACGCTTGAAGTAGGCGACAAGGCCGCCTTCCGGACCGGTGATGACCTGCACGAGCTCCCAGCCCTGCTTTCCCCAATTGTTGAGGATGGCTGCGGTGTTGTGGATCAGCAACGGCGTGGTCAGATACTCCCACGTGGTCATGGCACTCCTGCGTTCGGATGACGCCCGGAAACGCCGCGCGTCAAAGGTTGTATTCAGGGAACTCCCCTACGATCTAGCGTATGCCTCAGAAGAATCGCACGGTGAAAGGTGTGCTCGGCGGTCTCCTCGGACTGGTCGGGCTCAGCGCTGTCGCCGGGGTCCTGGTGACCGCCACTGTGACTCCCGCACTCGCCGTTGCCGGTGCCGCCGGCTCGCAGGCGCTCAGCCTGTTCGAGAACCTGCCTTCGTATCTCAAGCCGGATGCGCCTATGGAGCCGAGCACCTTCTACGCCATCGGCAAGGATGGCAAGCCTCAGAAGCTGGCCTCGTTCTTCGATCAGAACCGCACACAGGTCGACTTCGATGAGATCGCCCCTGTCATGTACGACGCCATCCTCTCCAGTGAGGACAAGGACTACTACGAGCACGGCGGCGTGAACATCGGTGCGACGGCCAAGGCTCTCGTCGACAATCTGAGGGGCACGTCCTCTCGCGGCGCCTCGACCATCAGCCAGCAGTACGTCAAGAACGTGCTGGTCCAGCAGTGCGAGCAGCTTGTGCTTCCCGAGGCGGAGAACTACGACGAAGCGATCAGGAAGTGCTGGACCGACGCCACGGAGGCGACGGGATCAGACGGTATCGAGCGCAAACTCCAGGAGATGCGCTACGCGATCCAGATCGAGAAGGACTACTCGAAGAACGAGATCCTGCTGGGATATCTGAACATCGCCAGCTTCGGCGGCACTGTCTACGGCATCGAAGCAGCCGCGAACTACTACTACAACACCACTGCGGCAAAGCTCACGGTCAATCAGGCCGCGACCCTCGCCGGCATCGTGCAGAACCCGAACGCGTACCGCATCGACCGCGAAGACGGGACGGGTACCGACAAAGACGGAGTCGCCGTCAACTCCAAGGAGGACGGGTATTCGCGCGCGCTGACGCGTCGCAACTACGTGCTCTCCCGCATGCTCGATGACGGCAAGATCACGCAGGCGCAATATGACGCGGCCCACGAGGCGCCGATCGAGCCCTCGATCAACGCGCCCACCCAGGGCTGCGCTGCCGCAGGAAGCAATGGATATTTCTGCCAGTACGTGAAGACGGTCGTGCTTAACGACCCTGCCTTCGGTAGCAGCCGTCAGGAGCGTATCCGAGCCCTGCAGCGCGATGGACTGGAGATCTACACCTCGCTGGATCTCCGCATCCAAGAGCCCGCTGTGGCGGCGATGCGCGCACGCGTTCCCGCCAACTACGACGATCAGAACCTCGGCGGCGCCGGAGTGACGGTCGAGCCCGGCACCGGCCGGATTCTGGCGATGACGCAGAACACAGCCTTCCGCGAGACTCCGAGCGACGACAAGGCCTACTCGTCGATCGTCTACGCGTCCAACATGGCGAACGGTGGCTCGAACGGCTTCCAGGTCGGATCGACGTACAAGCTGTTCACGCTCATCGACTGGCTCGAGAAGGGCCACTCGGTCAACGAGGTTGTCAACGGCCGCAACCGCCTGTTCCCTGGGATGACGTGCGGCGATCAGTCGGTCTACTTCGGTGACACGAAGATCAAGAACTTCGGCAACAACGGCGGCTACAACGGTACGCCGATGACGTTCACGAGAGACTCGCTCAACTCCGGCTTCCTGGCGATGGCCGAACAGCTCGACCTCTGCGAGATCAACGGGGTCGCCGATCGAATGGGCGTGACTCTCGCGAACGGTGAGAAGACCACGAAGCAGAACGTGCCCTATGACGTTCTCGGCTCGAAGAACATTTCACCGCTCGCCATGGCCGGCGCCTACGCCACAGTCGCGAACAAGGGCATCTACTGCACCCCCAAGGCCATCGACAAGATCGTCGATCAGCAGGGTGAAGAACTGCCTCTGCCTGAGTCCTCGTGTTCGCAGGTGATCTCGCCCGAGGTCGCAGCGACAGCGGCATATGCACTCAGCGGTGTCATGCAGCGCGGCGGAACCGGCTCGCTGGGCAACCCGGGCGACGGCACTCCCGTGATCGGCAAGACCGGTTCGCACGAGCTGTGGTCGACGATGCTGATCGAATCCAGCACCAAGGCCACCACGGCCGTGTGGATCGGCCGGTCCAAGGGCACGGAAAGCATCTACAACCGGTGGTACGACGGCATTCAGATGCAGAACGCCCGTTACTACGTCGCACGGGATATGCAGCGCGCAGCCAACGCAGCGCTGGGCGGAGGCGATCAGTTCCCGAGCCCGGCCAAGGAACTCACTCGCAGAGTCCTGACCGACCTCCCTAGCGTCGTCGGGCTCTCGATCGAGGAAGCCACCAGCACACTTGAGGGCGCCGGTTTCAGCGTGACCGAGGGTGCACCCGTCGACAGCGAGATTGCCGCGGGTCTTGTCGCTGCACAGGACCCTGGCGCGGGCAAGGTCGCAGGCGGTGCTACCGTCACGATCTCGCCGAGCACCGGTAAAGTACCGACCGTCAACGTCCAGAACGTCGTGGGATCGAAATTCGCTCAGGCGAAGAAGACGCTGGAGGACGCCGGGTTCACGGTGAGCGGCCAAGACTGCAACGGGGGCGACGATGTGTCCGCGCAGAATCCCGGTGCAGGTCAGCCCGCCGCCCCAGGAAGCGGTGTGACGCTGACATGTGACGGCGACGAGGATTGACCCGTCGATCTGTCCATCCAACCCTCATCGCGCTCAGCGCGGTGGGCGCTATTGGTGTTGCCTGCGCTACGTGGGGCATCGGCATCGAGCGTTACCTGTTCACGGTCAGGGAAGCATCTGCGGCGGCTTTGACGCCCGGGTCAAAGCCACTGCGCGTGCTCCATATCTCCGATGCGCACATGGCTCCATGGCAGCGCCGCAAACAAGACTGGCTCTCGTCGCTCGCTGAGCTCGAGCCCGACCTCGTCGTCAACACCGGCGACAACCTCGGCCATCGCGATGGTCTGCAGGGCATCCGCCGCGCATTCGATGCACTCGCCGGAATCCCGGGGGTATTCGTCCACGGCTCCAACGACGTCTACGCCGCCACGCCCCGCAACCCCTTGCGATACTTCGGCGGCCCGTCGAACATGCACCACGAGCCGGAGCATCTGAATACCGATGCACTCGATGCGTACCTCAGCGACGAGCTCGGCTGGCGCGACCTGAACAACTCGGCCGCGCGCGTGAAGGTCAACGGATCCTCGGTCGACCTCTTCGGCGTCAACGACGCGCATCGCGCGTGGGATGACCTCGGCGCTCTTCCCGATGCCATCGCGTCACTCGGCCGAAGAGACTCTCTCACACCTCTCCTCGGTGTGACCCACGCCCCCTATCAACGTGTTCTCAACACCTTCACCGATCTCGGTGCACACGCTATCTTCGGGGGCCACACCCACGGCGGGCAGGTAAACCTCCCCGGCTACGGAGCACTTGTCGCGAACTGCGATATTCCTCTGAAGCAGGCCAAGGGTCTCAGCACCTGGACGCATGATGCCCGCAGCATCCCCCTGAACGTCAGCGCCGGCTGCGGACATTCGATCTACGCACCTGTCCGATTCGCATGCCGCCCTGAGGCGACCCTTCTCACCTTGACAGCACGGGACACGCCCGCGTAGGCCCTACTGACGCGCCGATTCGGTGCGTCAGTTATTTCCCTGTAGACTCAAACGGTTGCAACGGGGTGTGGCGCAGCTTGGTAGCGCGCTTCGTTCGGGACGAAGAGGCCGCA
>JBEBSN010000104.1:0-9865 GCA_040394295.1 Microbacterium sp. | reverse complement strand
AGAAGCTCAAGCGACTCATCGACTCGGGTTTCTTCGGCCGCATCCTCTCGGTGCGTGGCGAGTTCGGCTACTGGGTCTTCGAGGGTGACTGGCAGCCGGCGCAGCGCCCGAGCTGGAACTACCGCACGGAGGACGGCGGCGGGATCATCGTCGACATGTTCCCGCACTGGAACTATGTGCTCGAGAATCTCTTCGGAGCGGTCAAGACCGTGTATGCCGATGCCGCCGTGCACGTCGCCGAACGGTGGGACGAGAACGGTGAGCCGTACACCGCCACGGCCGAAGACGCCGCATACGGCATCTTCGAGCTGGAGGGCGGCGTCATCGCACAGATCAACTCCTCGTGGACTGTGCGCGTCAACCGCGACGAACTCGTCGAGTTCCATGTCGACGGCACGCACGGCTCTGCCGTCGTCGGTCTCTTCGGAGCGAAGATCCAGCACCGCAACGCGACGCCGAAGCCGGTCTGGAATCCCGACCTCGCCGACGACCACGATTATCAGGCCGATTGGGCGGAGGTGCCGACCAACGACGTGTTCAAGAACGGTTTCCGCCAGCAGTGGGAAGAGTTCCTCGAATCGTATGTGCTCGGCACCGACTACCCGTTCGATCTGCTTGCCGGCGCTCGCGGTGTTCAGCTCGCCGAGGCGGGGCTGGAATCGGCGCGCGAGGGACGCAAGATCGCACTGACCCCCCTCACGCTGGGTTGAGCGGCATGGTCGAACTGAGACTCCTCGCCGCCGATGGCACCACATCTGTCAGCGAACTCGCCGAGGCGCCCGGATACACGCGTCCAGACGGGGCGTTGCGCAGCCGAGTGGCGTACGCCGCGGCGCATGTCGTTCCGAAGGTCTCCGGCGACAACACCCCAGGCCGTCCCGCCGACGTGGACTGGGACGCCACACTGGCGTTTCGTCGTCACGCCTATTCGTGGGGCCTTGGCGTCGCTGATGCGATGGACACCGCTCAACGCAATATGGGCCTCGACGCTGCGGCGACGCGGCAGCTCATCTCGAGATCAGCCGAAGTCGCCCGCGAAGAGGGAGGATCGCTCGTCGTCGGAGTCAACACCGACCATGTCGACGACGAACAGATCTCCGTGGACGCTGTCATCGACGCCTACAAGACGCAGCTGCACTTCACCGAGGATCAGGGGGCAGGAGCGGTCATCATGGCCTCCCGTCACCTTGCGCGGGCAGCGCGATCGGCCGACGACTACCGGCGCGTCTATCGCGAAGTGCTGGGCGCAGCGACCGAACCGGTGGTGCTGCACTGGCTCGGCACCGCGTTCGATCCGGCGCTGGCGGGCTATTTCGGCGCGGAAGACTGGCGCACGGCATCCGATGTCCTTCTCGAGATCATCGAGGAGAGCCCCGACCGGGTCGCCGGAGTCAAGATGAGCCTGCTGGATGCGGCCTCCGAGGTCACCGTGCGCGACCGCCTGCCGGAGGGCGTGCGCATGTTCACCGGCGACGACTTCAACTATGTCGGACTCATCGGCGGCGCAGACGTTCCCGCTGCTGCGCAACCGGTGAGCGAGGCGGCAGTGCCGCGCCGCCACTCAGACGCCCTGCTCGGCGCGTTCGCCGCCCTGACAACTGTGGCATCCGCGGCGATCCAGGCGTTGGACGAGGGCGATCCAGACCGCTACCTCGACATCCTCGGCCCGACCGAAGAACTGAGCAGACAGATCTTCGCCGCACCGACCTTCTACTACAAGACCGGCGTCGCCTTCCTCGCGTGGTTGAACGGGCATCAGCCCGCCTTCCAGATGGTCGGCGGCCTGCACTCGGCGCGCAGCCTGCCGCATCTGTCGAGGATCGTCGAACTCGCCAATGCCGCTCGGGCGTTGGAGCAGCCAGAGATCGCGGCGCAGCGATGGCACGCCATGCTCGATGTGAACGGAGTGCACGCATGAGCGCCTCGGACCCGGTACAGATGTCAGCCGAGAACTCACCTGACAGCCGCCACGCCGAAGGCTCGGCTGACATCCGTGGTCCAGGCCGACAAGTGTCCCCAGACCCGCGCCCTTCGACAGGCTCAGGGAGCGACGGCGCCGTGGACCGGCGCCCTTCGACAGGCTCAGGGAGCGACGGCGCCGTGGACCGGCGCCTGTCCATCAACCAGGCCACGATCAAGCACGCCGACCTGCGGACAGCCCTCGACGTCACGCGCGACGCAGGTATCGAAGCGATCGGGTTGTGGCGCGAACCGGTGAACGCGGTCGGGCTCCAGTCGGCCGCGTCGATGCTGACAGACTCCGGCCTGCGCTTCACGACCCACTGCAGGGGAGGTTTCCTGACCGCATCGGACGACGGCGCCCGTCGTGCGTCCATCGACGACAACCGCATGGCGATCGATGAGACCGCTGTGCTGGCGGGCGCCGGTGCGCCGGGTTCCACCGCCGTGCTCGTGCTCGTGGCGGGCGGGCTCCCGGAAGGTTCGCGCGACATCGCCGGCGCTCGAGAGCGGGTGCGCGACGCGATCGGTGAGCTTGTGCCTTATGCCGCCGCCGCGGGTGTCACGTTGGCGATCGAACCGCTGCACCCGATGTATGCGACCGATCGGTGCGTGGTCTCAACACTCGGCCAAGCCCTCGACATCGCGGCGCATTTCGAGGCCGACGTGGTCGGCGCCGCGGTCGACACCTTCCATATCTTCTGGGATCCCGACGTTCTCGCACAGATCGAGCGCGCGGGCCGCGAGCGGCGCATCGCCACATATCAGGTGTGCGATTGGAAGACTCCGTTGCCTGCCGATGTGCTGCTGAGCCGGCACTACCCGGGAGACGGAGTGATCGATCTCGCCACCTTGACGCAGGCGGTCATCGCCACCGGCTACGACCGTGACATCGAGGTCGAGATATTCAACGCCGACGTCTGGGCCGCCGATCCCGCGAAGGTGGTCCGACGAACAGCCGAGACGTTCACCGCGAGCATCTCGCCCTTCCTCGCCCCTGCGAAGGCGCCCATGTAGGGTTCTCGCTCTTCCTCCGTCCTCCCCGCTGCAGTGCCGCCCCGGGCAGGAGCAGGTCACCACATCGGCACGGCACCACACGACGACGACGTTGAGAGGTATCTGATGCACGAAAGAACCATGCGGTTGACGAGTTCGAACCAGCGACACGAGGCTCGGCGCGCCCGATCGGGGCGCCGAGCGCGTGCGGGCGCGGCGCTTGTTGTGGCGGCCATGGCGGGAACGCTGCTTGCGGCGACTCCTGCGACCGCCGACGAGCCGTTCGGCGCGGTGCTCGATTTCGAACAGTACGAGCG
Organism: Microbacterium sp.; assembly: GCA_040394295.1. GTDB lineage: Bacteria > Actinomycetota > Actinomycetes > Actinomycetales > Microbacteriaceae > Microbacterium. Next base: position 6,593 of record JBEBSN010000104.1, on the reverse strand, counting down.
CACGGCGCTGAACGGGCAGGACGGCTGGACGGCATCGTCAGCACCGACGGTGATCGCCGATCCGCTCAACGGCAACAATCAGGTCATCGAGTCCGTCGGGGGCGGACAGCAGGCGTACCGGGAGATCCCGGCCATCGCCGATGGCGACACGGGCACGCTCTTCTTCCGGTTCATGCGCTCCGGAAGCGTGGACACATCGTTCGGGCTCACGGACGTCGATGCGCCGAGCGACTACACGCACAGCCGGGCGTACGTGAACAACCAGAACAACGACGTGATGCTCGTTCGCGACGGCGGCAGCTTCACCCCCGCCGGTGTGTGGGCGCGAGACACCTGGCAGTGTGTCTGGATCGTCGCCGACAACGCGGCCGACGAGGTCGCCGTGTACAGCCAGGGCGGGCCGTACGAGGAGATCACCCGGCTTCCCTCCGGCACCGAGGAGCAGTTCGGCTTCCGGCAGGCGGTCGACGGAGCGCTCGACCGCTTCTTCTGGAAGAACGGTTCATCGAGTGCTGGCAGGCTGCTTCTCGACGATGTCGCGGTCGACAACACGGGGGAGAATCTCGCGATCGCCACCGGCAATCCCGGTGACTGCGCCCCTGGCGGCAACTCGAGCGAGCCGCTGCTGAACCCGCTTCCCGATCCGGCCCTGTCGACACTGGGGATCGAGGTGACCGAACTCGCACAGCTTCCCGAGTCGCAGACGACTCCGGAGACCCAGGATCAGCGGCTGGTGCGGCACAACCGCATCACGCACCTCGACGAGGTGCCGGACGGCTCGGGTCGGCTGATGGTCCCTGACAACAACGACATCCTCTATCTCGTCGACAAGGACAACGGCGAGCACGTGCCGTACCTCAACGTCCGCGACGAGTTCATCGACAACTTCCACAACAGCGCCGGTCTCGGAACCGGTCTGGGGGCAGCAGAGTTCCACCCCGATTTCGAGGAGAACGGGCTGTTCTACACCGTCCACACCGAGGGCGGCAGCGCCCTGACCGAGGACACCCCGGACTTCCCGGCGTTCGGCAACACCGCTTTCCACAGTGTGATCACAGAGTGGAAAGCTGATGACCCGTCGGCGGAGACGTTCGCGGGCACCCAGCGGGAGGTCATGCGCATCCCGTTCGCCGGCCGCGTGCACACCGTGCAGCAGATCGCCTTCAATCCCACGGTGCACCAGGGCGATGCGGATTACGGCAATCTGTATGTGCTCGTGGGTGACGGCGGCAACGGCGTCGGCAACGGCAATCCGCAGGATCTGGCCACGCCGCAGGGCAAGATCCTTCGAGTGAACCCCACGGGTGACGACAGCACCAACGGCGAGTACGGCGTGCCGACCGACAACCCGTTCGTCGACGAGTCGGATGCGCTCCCGGAGATCTACGCCGTGGGTATGCGCGACCCGCATCGCATCAGCTGGGATCCGGCCGGTGACCACACCATGTACCTCGGACACATCGGCGAGTGGCAGGTCGAGTCGATCTATGCCGTCGAGCCGGGCGATAATTTCGGATGGTCGGTCCGTGAGGGGTCATTCCTCGCCGAGAACCGGCAGATCTTCCCGCTTCCCGAGGATGACGCCGAGAACGGCTTCACCTACCCGGTCGCGGCGTACGACCACAACCGGGATCCGGGGCAGACCGGTGACGCGGGAGTGGCGGTGAACGGTGGGTTCGTCTATCGCGGCGACATCGCCGCGCTGCAGGGACGCTATCTGTTCACCGATCTGGTGCGCGGCTGGGTGCTCTCCGCTGACGCCGACGACATGGTGCGAAACGACGGCGATGTCGAGGATCTCGCCACGGTCGAGGAGCTGCGTGTGTTCCACGACGGCGAGCAGACCACGTTCCAAGAGCTGGTCGGCGACGAGCGCGTCGACCTGAGATTCGGATCGGACGCGGATGGCGAGTTGTACCTGGTGTCCAAGGCGAACGGGAGGATCTGGAAGGTCACCGGTGCACGCGAGGCCGGTCCTTCCTCACCTTTCGTGCTGCCGGCGCTCGCACCGAATCTCGTGACTCATCACGACTTCGACCACCCCGACGCGGACGACCCGACGATGGAGACCGATCAGGGACTGTCGGGAACCGACATCTCGCTCGTGAACGGCGGGGTAGAGATGCGGGTCGCCGATCGCGCATATCCGGGCGCAGGTGAGGCCCTTCAGACTCAGCAGATGAATCCTGGAACCGCATCGAACGACGACTGGAAAGCAGGCGTCTATGAAGCATCCGGCGTCGATTCGCTAGGACAGTTCGCGGATGCCGATGAGATCTCCGTCATGGGATGGTTCAAGCCGACCGGCGACCACCCCGCACCGAACTCCGGGACGACGAATCCTGGCGATCGGTATAACGCGATCGGGCTGGCCGGAGTGCTCACGGGCACTTCAGACGGTCACGCGGTTCGGGCTCTCCTTGAGGTCATCACCGTCGACGGCGAGCTCAAGCTTGTGGCGCTCGGCCGACGCGTCGACGGTGCCGGCTCGTGGACGTTCGCCGCGGACAAGCCTTGGGACGAGATCCTGCAGAAGGGGCAATGGGTGCATCTCGCGGCGACCTTCGACTTCGCCGCGGGTGAGATGCGGTTGTTCATGAACGGTGAAGAACTCGAGGGAGACTACACGGCGTCAAACCCCTGGGGTGAGGGATCGACATCAGACACCACGCCGGCCGGCATCAAGATCGGTGGGAGCTTCCCCCAGAACACGCGGGAGGCCAATCCGTTCAACGGGCGCATGGACGACTTGATGCTGCTGGACACCGTGCCCACCGCCGAGCAGATCGCTGCACAGTACGCCCTGTTCGAGGCGACACCGAGCGAAACGCCCACGCCGCCCACGTGCACTCCGGACGGCACCGTCATCACCGACGTCTCGTCTGAGTCTGACTGGGCGCCGCGCACCCCGTCGAAGTGGGACTTCCCAGGGGACGAGATCGTTCTCACCGAGGCGGGCACGAACCCGAATGACGGCATCCGCCGACCGTTCGAATATGCCGTCCTCACCGAAGGGCCGGAACTCGGTTCTTTCGATCTGAGCGCCCAGGTGCGACTCGATGAGCCGGCGTCCGTGAACAACCGTGACGTCATCGTCGTGTTCGGGTGGCAGTCGGACACGGAGTATTACTACGCTCACCTCTCGCAGGACAACACGATCTACGCGCACAACGGCATCTTCAAGGTCGACGGTGCCGACCGTGAGCGGATCGACGACCAATGGGACGGTGCCGTCGGCGCGCCACCGGCGGTCACAGACGACGAGTGGCACGATGTCCGCCTCATCCGATGCGCGGACAGCGGCGACATCGCCGTCTATGTCGACGGGCTCGACGCGCCGCTGATGACCGCGAACGACGACACGTTCGGACAGGGCCGGGTGGGCTTCGGCTCCTTCGACAACATCGGACGCTTGCGTGACCTCACGGTGACGGCCACCGCGAGTGACATGACGGCTCCTGCCGTGACGACGAAGAGCGGCTCCGAGTTCACGGTCGGCCGGGACGGCATCTACAGCAGCGTCTCGTTCACACTGCACGACGAGGGCAAGATCGATCGTCTCACGATCAACGGCGTCGAGAAGGACCTGACGGACAACGTCTGGTCGGATCTCAACTTCGTCACGCCCGGTGCGTTCGGCGCCGTGGCAGGCGAGAACACGCTGATCGTGTACGACGTGGCAGGCAACGCCACGACCGTGCAGTTCACCCTCGACGTCACGGCTCCTCAGGTGACGGTGAAGGGCGGGGAACAGTTCACGGTGGGCGCCGATGGAAGCTACAGCAAGGTGTCGTACAAGCTCCACGATGGGGGAAAGGTCGACCGGCTGACGCTCAACGGGGTGGCCAAGGATCTGACGGACAACGTCTGGTCGGATCTCAACTTCGTCACGCCCGGTGTCTTCGGCGCCGTCGCGGGCGAGAACACGCTCATCGTGTACGACGTGGCGGGTAACGCCACGACGGTTCGCTTCGCTCTCACGCAGACGGGAGCCAGTGGCTGAGGGAGAGCGACGGCTCGCGCTTCGAAGGCTCAGACAGCAACCGGAGCGCGTGCCGCCGCCCGCCACGCCGAAGGTGTCATGCCGGTCGCGCGCCGGAACGCGCGGCTGAAGCCTTCGTCTGACCCGTAGCCGAGGCTGCGGGAGGTGTCTGACACTGACCGACCGGCATCCAGCAACTTCCTCGCGCGCTCCATCCGCACTTCCGTGACATAGCTGGCCGGTGAGCGACCGAGTGCTGTGTGGAAGCGCTCGGCGAAGGCGGAACGCGACATCGCCCCCACGCTGGCGAGTGCCTCGACCGTCCAACCCCGTCCGGGGTGTCGGTGTATCGCGTCGATGACGCGGTCGAGGTACGGATCATTCGAGCGTGACGGCCAGCCGGTCGGTGCGCAGCCGTTCTCGGCCCACGCCCGTATCACCGACAGCAGTACAGTCGTCGCCATCATGCGGCAGATGACCGGATCGCCGGAACGAAGGGCCGAGGGGCGGGAGCCAGCGCGTCCGAGATTACGCGCGAGAGCGGCGGCGGCCGGTTCGAGGGCGGCGAAGTCGGTGACGGTCATGGACTCGGGTAGAACGCTGCTCAGGCTGTTCGCAGTGGCAGACAACTGCAGTTGAGCGAGCATCAGCGACGCGCCGTTCTCCGTGCGCAGGGTGAGCGAGCGGCGGCCGAGCGTGAGGAAGGCATCGCCTTCGACGAGTTCCCGGCGCCCGGCGTCGGACGATTCCCGAATGACGCTGCCCTCTGAGACGAAGACGAGCCATACTGCTCCGGATGTGAGCGGGGTCATGCCCCCGGCATCCAGCGCCACGCGCTGCGCGCCACCGACGCGGACCTCGATCGAGGTGAGCACCTTCTCGAGGGCGGCAGCGTCGACGTTCGTCATGTCTAGTCGCAACCGCGATGTGCGGGCCGCTATTCCGCGTGACGTACGGTTGGTATGTCCCCATAGTCAAGGAGCGCGATGTTCCGCACGCCCGCCAGTCTTTACCGCGTTCTCGCTGTCGCCGAGGCGATCACCTGGACGATCCTCATCTCGGCCCTGATCGCCAGAGCCGTCGGAGCACCGGGCATCGTGGTCACGATCGGCGGTGGCATCCACGGGTTCGTCTTCCTCTCCTACGGCGCGACAGCGATCCTCGTGGCTTTCAACCAGCGCTGGTCGATCGGGCTCGGGATCATGGCTGTCATCAGTGCCATCGTGCCGTTCGCGACCATTCCGATGGAGATCTGGCTGCACCGCAAGGGCAAGCTGAAGGGTGACTGGCGCCTTGAGGAGGGCGACCACCCGCAGGATCGCACCTGGTACGACCGCACGATGCGGTGGTTCCTGCGCCGTGCGTGGGTGCTCGCGGTGCTGATCGCCGTGGCCGTCGTCGCGTTGTACGTGATCCTGCTGCTGATCGGCCCGCCCGGCGGCAAATGAGTCGCGTCGGCTTGGCCGACAAGACCGCTCGAGCGGACGCCGTCAGTCGACGATGATCGCGTTCTTCTCGACCACCTCGTCGAAGACCGTCGCGGCATCTGCACCGGTGCAGTCGACGATCAGGTACACCCCGGCGTCTGTGGCGGTGAAGGCGCGAGCGGCCATGATCCACGTGCGACCGTCCTGCTGACCGGTCAGCTGGCGGTGAGCGACGTCGCCGCTGCCTCCTATCTGGTACCCGAATGAGCCGTCGACAGCATGCTGAGCGATCTCTGCGGGATCCGCTTGAAGGAGGATGGCAAGTATGGCGTCCGACGACGCGCGGTCATCGCCGGGGGTGAAGCCGGCGTCGGATGCGAGACCCTGATAGAACTCAGCCGTGCACGCGCCGTCGATCGTGCCGTACGTCCAGCTGCCGTTGCCGTCGTCGGGCGACGCGACTGTCCAGCCGTCGTCGGTCATCAGCCCGTCGGCCCACTGGATGAACGCGGTCTCGGGCAGCTGTGCGCCGGCTTCGAACGTGAGCGCAGCGGGCAGGTCGCCTCCGGGTGCGGTCGTCTCCGGTGCCGTCGCATCCGGGGTCGAGATCGGACCGTCGGTCGCCGGGGCCTGCGTGGGAATGGCACTGAACAGGCATCCGCTGAGGGGGAGCGTCGCGAGCGCGACGACAGCTGCTGCGGCAAAGCGGAAGGTGGGCGTCACAGAACGCGTGCTGGTCATGCGGTCAGCCTAGCGGCGTCGCGAAACTTGAGTTGAGTCATATCAACTTTGTTTTGACAGCATCCGCACGTGGGAGTACAGTTGAGTCATCGCGACTCAGGTTTGCTGATTCGCCCGACTGACTTCACTCACGAACTTCAACCAGAAGGAGAAACGCATGGCACGTGCTGTTGGAATCGACCTCGGAACGACGAACTCCGTCGTCAGCGTCCTTGAGGGCGGCGAGCCGAAGGTCATCGCGAACGCCGAGGGCTTCCGCACGACCCCGTCCGTGGTCGCCTACACCAAAGACGGCGAGGTTCTCGTCGGTGAAACCGCGAAGCGCCAGGCCGTCACGAACGTCGACCGTACCGTCGCCTCGGTCAAGCGCCACATGGGCACCGACTGGGGCTTCGACGTCGACGGCAAGAAGTGGACGCCGCAGGAGATCTCCGCGCGCATCC
>JBEBSN010000103.1:0-10125 GCA_040394295.1 Microbacterium sp. | reverse complement strand
ACCCTGTGGGAGAGTAGGACACCGCCGGACTCCTTTTAGACAAAATGGCCACCCAATGCTGGGTGGCCATTTTGCGTTGTACGGGAAGTTGAGAGAATCAGAACCATGCCGAACGAGGATGAGCGTCGCCCGCGACGTGACGATGACTCCAGCTCCCGCCGCGGTGAGCGTCAAGGACGCCCGCCGCGCACCGAGCGGCCCGCCTCAAGCGGCCGTTCCTCGGGCGCACCGCGCCGTGATGGTGCTGCGCCCCGCCGCGACGGTGACCGCCGTGAAGGTGGCTACCAGAAGCGTGAGGGTGCTGCGCCCCGCCGCGACGGTGACCGCCGTAAGGGTGGGTACTCCCGCGATTCACGGCCCCAACGCGACGGCGGCACGAACCGTGGGTTCCCGCAGCGCGGAGGGTCGGGACGAGAGCGCCCTGATCGCCAGTCCGATGATCGTCCGCGCCACAACGACCCGGAGATTCCCGAGGAAGTGGTTCCTCAAGACCTCCCGACCACAGCGCGCAACGAGCTGAAGACGCTGAGCAAGGAGAACGCCGACGAGGTCGCGCGTCACCTCGCTATGGCTGCGAAGCTCATCGACGAGGATCCGCCTCTTGCACATCAGCATGCACTCGCTGCATCTCGTCGCGCCGGTCGTATCGCGATCGTCCGGGAGACCCTGGGGATCACCGCCTACGCGACTGGCGATTTCGCTCTTGCGCTTCGGGAACTGCGCACCTACCGTCGCATTTCCGGCAAAGACGATCAGATCGCTCTCATGGTCGACAGCGAACGCGGTATCGGGCGAGCGGACCGTGCCCTTGAGACGGGCAGGGCGGTCGACCGTTCGAAGTTGGACACGCCCGTTCGGGTGGCCTTGGCTATCGCCATGTCGGGTGCACGACTCGATCTCGGACAGCTCGAGCTCGCACTCGGCGAACTCGAGATCCCTGAGCTCGACCCGAATCGCGCCTTCGAATGGAGCCCCGCGCTCTTCTCCGCACGCGCTGCCGTGCTCGAAGACCTCGGTCGCGATGAAGAAGCTCAGTTCTGGTCGGCCCGTGCGGAGGCAGCTTTCGACGCGCTCGGTCTCAATGAGCCGGAGGATGAGGACGCGATCATCATTGAAGACGGCCTTATCGAAGATGGCGAGTCCTGAGTGAGGCTTTTCTCAAAGTCGCGACCGACGCCATTGGACGGCGTCGATGTCGTTCTCGCCGATCTCGACGGCGTTGTTTACGCGGGTCCTTCGGACTTGCCGCACGCCGTTGCCAGCCTCAACAGGGTCGCCGAAACTCGACGCGTCGGCTACATCACGAACAATGCCTCGCGCACCGATGCCTCGGTCGCGCAGCACCTCACGGCTCTGGGATTGACCGTGGCCGCAGAAGAGGTGGTCACCAGTCCTCAGGCGGCGATGCGCCTGTTGACGACGATGATTGCGCCGCCGGCGACGCTGCTCATCGTCGGAGGCGAGGGGCTTGTCGTCGAAGCAGAGAAGGCGGGGTACACGGTCACCCGCAGCGCTGAGGATGCTCCCGATGCCGTCGTCCAGGGCTTCGCCCCAGACGTCGCCTGGACCGACCTCGCGGAGGCCGCGTTCGCTCTCAAAGTGCCTGAAGAAGAAGGCGGCATCCCCTGGATCGCAACCAACAACGACTGGACGATCCCGCGCGAGCGAGGCGTGGCGCCCGGCAACGGTACGCTCGTGTCTGCTGTGCACACCGCCGTCGGTCGCCTGGCCACGGTTGCAGGTAAACCCGAGCGGCCGATCTTCGAGGAAGCACTCGCGCGATTCGGCGCGACGAAGTCGCTGTTCATCGGCGACCGGCTGGATACCGACATCATGGGTGCCGCCCGCGTGGGCATCGATACGGCTCTGGTTCTCACCGGCATCGACCGGCCGAAACATGTGCTCGCCGCGCCAGAAGGCTCGCGCCCGACATTCATCCTCAGCGATCTTCGCGAGCTGCACGAGCCGTACCCTCTTACGCAGCGCAAGGACGGCGTGGTGACGGTCAACGGAGCTTCGGTGCGTGTCGTCGGAGCAGACGTCGAGATCCTTTCCGAGGGCAGCAGGCAGATCGACCTCGTTCGCGCCGGCGCCACGGCGATCTGGGAATCCGGCACTGCGATCTTCGTGCTTCGCGTTCCGGAAAAGCTCTACGACGATCCTTTCCACCGACCGTGAGTGCGCCTCGTCGCGCTGTCTGCGCCGCGACGTAGAGTAGAGCTGTGAGCGATGAGACGACAGCAACGCCGACCGATGGTCTGTGGAGCCGGTTGCGCCTGATTGAAGGGCAGCCGCTGGCGGCACGTGCCGACGCATACTCGACGCTGCACGATGAATTGTTTCGCCGACTCGAGAGCGGTACGCGGGCCGACTCCCGAGAGAAGACCCCGTCAGGCGATCGGTGACGCGCATCGACGCTGCTCTGGCAGCACGGGGCATGGCGCGCTCGCGCACTCACGCGGCCACACTGATCGCGTCCGGCTTGGTGAGCGTCGACGGTCGCCAGGTGGTGAAGGCATCGTCACCGGTCAGTGACGATGCTGTGATCACACTCGCAGGAAGCGATCATTACGTCAGCCGTGGCGCGCACAAACTCGTCGCCGCACTCGATGCTTTTCGCGTCACTGTCGAGGGCAGGCTCGCGCTCGATATGGGCGCCTCGACCGGCGGGTTCACTCAGGTGCTCCGCGAACGCGGAGCCCGAAAGGTGCTCGCGGTAGATGTCGGGCACGATCAGCTCGCAGCATCCATCGCTGAAGACCTTGGCGTGGTGAGCGTCGAAGGCTTCAACGTTCGTCACATGACGCGTGAGAATCTCGCTGAGGCGACCGGCGAACGAGACGCTCCCGCCGTCGTCGTCGGCGATCTCTCGTTCATATCCCTTGAATTGATCATTCCCGCGGTCCCTGCTGTCGCGGCGCCCGATGCGGACATCGTGCTCCTCGTCAAGCCGCAGTTCGAGGTCGGCCGCACCGCCGTACGAGGCGGGCTCGTCACCGATCCGGCGACGCGCGCAGATGCCGTCGCTCGCGTCGTATGGAACGGATGGGACGCCGGGCTCGGCATGCTGGGCATCATCGCCTCACCGATTCTCGGCACGCACGGCAACGCAGAATTCCTCGTACACATGGCGCCCGGGCGCGGAAGCAATCCGACAGAATGGACAGAACGCATCGACGAGTTGGCAGGAGGACGATGAACGAGCGCAACATCCTGGTCGTCGCTCATGCCGGTCGCGACGACACAGTCGCGGCGGCACGCCGCGTCATCGAGCTGTTGGTCAGCGCCGGGGCTCGACCCGTCCTCGCACCCGACGATCGCGCCGAGCTGTCGGCGGTCGACGAGAGCTTCAGCGAGGTCGGTGCGCTCGGCGATATCGTCACGGTCGACCAACTCGAACTCGCGATCGTACTCGGTGGCGACGGCACGATTCTGCGCGCTGCCGAGTTGGTGCGCGGGAGCGTCGCCCCGGTGCTCGGAATCAACATGGGCCACGTGGGCTTCCTGGCCGAGATCGAACGCGATGCCATGGACGATGCCGTCCACCGCGTGATCGCGCGCGATTACGGGGTCGAAGAAAGACTTGCGCTCTCCGTGCGAGTGAAGGACTCCGCCGGCACCGTCGTGTTCGAGACCTGGGCGTTGAACGAAGCCACCGTCGAAAAGGCGAGCCGTGAGCGCATGATCGAGGTCGTCGTCGAGATCGACGGGCGGCCGCTGTCGAGCTACGGCTGCGACGGCATGGTCATCTCCACGCCCACCGGCTCAACGGCATACAACTTCTCTGCGGGCGGCCCGGTCATCTGGCCGACTGTCGAGGCTATCTCGGTGATCCCGCTCTCGGCGCATGCGCTTTTCGCCCGGCCGCTCGTCGTCAGCCCCGATGCCGCCGTCGCGATCGAAATGCTCGAGCGCACCGCCGGCACCGGCATCCTCTGGTGTGACGGACGTCGATCACATGACCTTCCACCCGGCGCGCGTGTCGTCGTGCGGCGCTCCTCGAGTCCGGTGCGCCTGGCGAGGCTTCACCCGACCGCGTTCACCGATCGCCTCGTGCGCAAGTTCCAGCTGCCAGTGGCCGGCTGGCGCGGAAACGAGGGAGGAACGCCGGCGTGATCGAAGAGATGCGGATGCAGGGACTCGGCGTCATCGCAGACGCGGTGCTGCCACTCGGACCCGGGTTCACAGCGATCACCGGCGAGACCGGCGCGGGTAAGACCATGGTCGTCACCGGACTCGGGCTCCTTCTGGGCCAACGTGCCGATTCGGGTGCCGTCCGTGCAGGAGCTGCACAGGCATCTGTCGCAGGTGTGTGGGTCGTCCCGGTGAAGAGCGCGGTGGCCGACATCGTCGCAGACGCAGGAGGCGAGCTTGAGCCGATCGACAGCGACAACGGTGAGCTCTACGTCTCACGAACGCTGAGCGCGGAGGGTCGCAGCCGTGCGAGCGTCGGCGGACGCGCAGCACCTGCCGGCGTGCTCTCTGCCCTCGCTGACGAGCTCGTGGTCGTGCACGGCCAGTCCGAACAGCTGCGCCTTCGATCTGCCGCCGCACAGCGAGATGCTCTGGATCGGTTCGGCGGGGAGGCGGTCGCTGAGCGTCTTCAGGCCTACTCGTCGGCTTTCACCCGCTGGCGCGAGCTTGATGGTGAGATCACTGAGATCACCGAGAACCAGGATCGGCGTGCGGAAGAGGCCAGTCGCCTGCGTGAGGCGCTCGCCCTCATCGAGGCGACAGCACCGGAGCCGGGGGAGGACGTCGCACTCGCCGAGCGCGCAGAGCGGCTCTCGAATGCCGAAGAGCTGCGGCTCGCGGCGTCGCTCGCGCACGCCGCGCTCTCCAGTGAGGACGGCGAGCCCGATGCATCCGCTATCGTCGCTGAGGCACGGCGCGCGTTGGAGCGCGCGGCAGACCCCGCACTCGCAGAGATCTCGACCGCTATCGCCGACGTGGGTTACCGTATCGCCGATCTTGCGGGGCAGCTGTCCGGCTACCTCGCAGATCTCGATGAGACCGGTCCGCATGAGCTTGCCGCCGTCGAAGAGCGCCGCGCGGCCCTCACCACCCTCATCCGTGCCCACGGGAGCCTTGACGAGGCGCTGGAGCTCTGGCAGACCGGTTCTGCTCGGCTCGCTGAGCTCGACGATGACGGTGAGCGACTCGAGAGGCTGCAGGCCGAACGCGAGGCCGCACGCGCGACGCTCGACGAGGTGGCCGCAGCACTGACCGGTGCCCGTACGGACGCTGCTGCCCGTCTGGGAGCTGCCGTCACCGAAGAGCTGCGTGCACTGGCTATGCCGGACGCACGGCTCGAAGTCGCTGTGCGCGAGGGCGCAGAAAGCACCCACGGCCGTGACGAGGTCGCCATCCTGCTCGCACCGCATCCCGGTGCGGAGCTGCGCTCGGTGGCCAAGAGTGCATCCGGCGGCGAGCTGTCGCGTGTGATGCTGGCGATCGAGGTCGTCATCGCCGGTACAGACCCCGTGCCGACGTTCGTCTTCGACGAGGTCGACGCTGGCATCGGCGGGGCCGCCGCAATCGAAGTAGGTAGGCGACTCGCCCGGCTTGCGGAGAAGTCGCAAGTCATCGTGGTGACGCACTTGGCGCAGGTCGCTGCCTTCGCTTCGAATCACCTGTCGGTCGTGAAAGCCAATGACGGTGCGGTCACAGCATCGAATGTTCGGAGTCTTGAGGGCTCCGAAAGAGAGGCGGAGATGGCCAGGCTGTTGTCCGGACTCGCCGATTCTGATGCCGCACTCACCCATGCCCGAGAACTTCTCAGCCTTGCGGTCTGAGCGAACTGTTAGGATTGAAGCCCGTGATGAACTCTTCTGATGCGGGGCCCAAGAACGACACCACCAAACACATCTTTGTGACTGGCGGTGTCGTTTCGTCTTTGGGTAAAGGCCTCACGGCTGCCAGCCTGGGAAACCTGCTCACCGCGCGCGGTCTGCGCGTCGTGATGCAGAAACTCGACCCCTATCTGAACGTCGATCCCGGCACGATGAACCCGTTCCAGCACGGTGAGGTCTTCGTCACGGACGACGGTGCGGAGACCGACCTCGACATCGGTCACTACGAGCGCTTCCTCGACATCAATCTGTCCGAGGCCGCCAACGTCACCACCGGCCAGATCTATTCGCAGGTCATCGCACGCGAGCGTCGGGGCGAGTACCTCGGTGACACCGTACAGGTGATCCCGCACATCACGGACGAGATCAAGCGGCGTATGCGACTGCAGGCTGGCGAGACGCCGAAGCCCGACGTCATCATCACCGAGGTCGGCGGCACTGTCGGCGACATCGAATCGCAGCCGTTCCTCGAGGCCGCCCGTCAGCTGCGCCACGAACTCGGGCGCGACAGCGTGTTCTTCGTGCACGTCTCACTCGTGCCGTTCATGGGCGCGTCCGGCGAGCAGAAGACGAAGCCGACACAGCACTCCGTCGCCGCACTTCGCCAGGTCGGCATCCAGCCAGACGCTCTCGTGCTGCGCAGCGACCGGCCCGTTAGCGAGTCGAACCGCAACAAGATCGCGCTGATGTGCGACGTCGACGCTGAAGGCGTCATCAACACGGTCGACCTGCCGAGCATCTACGACATTCCCTCGACTCTGAACGATCAGGGACTCGATTCCTACATCGTCGGCCGGCTCGGCCTCGGCGACAAGGCAGCGCCCGATGTCGACTGGTCGCGGTGGCAGAAGGTGCTTCAGGCCGTGCACAACCCGAAGCACGATGTCACGATCGCCCTCGTCGGAAAATACATCGACCTGCCGGACGCCTACCTGTCCGTGACAGAGGCCCTGCGCGCCGGTGGCTTCGCGCACGAGGCACATGTGAACATCCGCTGGGTCCCCTCCGATTCCTGCGAAACGCCGGAAGGTGCCGCCAAGGCGCTCTCCGATGTCGATGGCATCTGCGTACCCGGTGGCTTCGGCATCCGCGGTATCGAGGGCAAGCTCGGTGCGCTGAAGTTCGCCCGCGAGCAGGGGATTCCGACCCTGGGACTCTGCCTCGGCTTGCAGTGCATGGTCATCGAGTACGCTCGCGACGTCGCAGGCATCGCGGGAGCTTCGTCGACAGAATTCGACCCAGGAACTGCCGAGCCCGTCATCGCCACGATGGCGGAGCAGGTCGAGATCCTCGACGGTGGAGATCTGGGCGGCACCATGCGCCTCGGCCTCTACCAGGCGGCACTCGGCGAGGGCTCACTCGCGGCGGAGGTCTACGGGGCAACGTCGATCTCGGAGCGTCATCGTCACCGCTATGAAGTCAACAACGCCTACCGCGAGCGCCTCGCCGAAGCCGGGCTCGTCTTCTCCGGTCTGAATCCGGAACTCGATCTCGTCGAGTATGTCGAGCTGCCGCGCGATGTGCACCCGTACTACATCGCCACCCAGGCGCACCCTGAGCTGCGTTCGCGTCCGACCGACCCGCACCCGCTGTTCCGGGGGCTGATCGGTGCCGCGATCGAGCGTCATCGCGCCAGCGAGCTCTTCGACGTGTCGGCCGATGACTGACCCCAGGTCCGCACGCAGTCCGCTCACTGACCTCGTCGACGCGCGCGACCTGCGAGACGAGCCGTTCGAGCCGACCGTCGTCCACAGCGACGTCGTCTACAAAGGCTGGGTGTGGGACGTGCGATCGGACCGTATCGGCTACGGCGACGGCGAACTCATCCGTGAGTACGTCGATCACACGGGCGCTGTCGCCGTGCTCGCACTCGACGACGACGGCCGGGTGATGCTGATCCAGCAGTACCGGCATCCGATCCGTCACCGCGACTGGGAGCTGCCGGCCGGACTGCTCGACATCGAAGGCGAAGATCCCCTGCTCGCCGCCCAGCGGGAGCTGGCAGAGGAGACCGATCTGGTCGCGCGTGACTGGCAGCTGCTGGTGTCGACTTGGACGACCCCTGGCGGCAACAGCGAGCTGATCCGCATCTACCTCGCCACCGGTATCGAAACCGCCCCGACCGCGCACGACCGAACCGACGAAGAAGCGGATATCCGCACGCAATGGGTCCTGCTGTCGGATGCCGTAGATGCTGTGCTGGACGGACGGCTGCGCAACGGCATCCTCGCTGTCGGAGTGCTCGCGGCCGAGCGGAGGCTCAGGAGGTAGTCGTGCTCATCGACCGTGCCATCGATGCCTACCTGAGGCATATCACGATCGAGCGCGGCCTCTCCGAGCACACGGTCGGAGCGTATCGTCGAGATCTCGACGTCTACCTGTCATGGCTGAACGAAGCCGGAATCAGCGACACCGCTGCTGTCACAGGAGCAGTGATCGGGCGATTCATCGCCGATCGATCGTCGACGGTCCCTGCGCCGGCGGCGACCAGCATCGCCAGGCTGCAGTCCTCCGTGCGAGGGCTGCACCGATTCCTGGTGCGCGAGGGCCTCGAGCTCGAAGACCCGAGCGGGCGTCTTCGCCCTCCCAAAGCTCCGCAGAAGCTGCCCAAGGCGCTCTCCATCGATCAGGTCGAGAGGCTGCTCGCGGCACCATCGGCCGAAGAGCCCATCGGCATCAGAGATCGCGCGCTGCTGGAGCTGATGTACGCAACCGGTGCACGAGTGTCGGAAGCGGTCGGGCTCGACGTCGACGATCTCGCGCACGGTGACGTTCTGCGACTTCGGGGCAAGGGTTCGAAGGAGCGCATCGTTCCGATCGGATCGTTCGCCCGAGATGCGGTCGCGGCCTATCTGACACGCGTGCGCCCTGCGCTCGCTTCGAAGGGCAAGGCGTCGGCCCGGCTGTTCCTCGGCGCACGTGGGGCGCCGCTGTCGCGTCAGAGTGCATGGCTCGTGATACGCGCGGCAGCCGAAGCCGCACACATCACATCGGAAGTGTCGCCGCACACCCTGCGCCATTCGTTCGCCACGCACCTGCTGCAGGGCGGTGCTGACGTGCGCGTCGTGCAGGAACTGCTCGGTCATGCATCTGTCGCGACCACCCAGATCTACACGCACGTGTCGGTTGACACGCTTCGCGACATCTACGCGACATCCCATCCGCGCGCACGGTGAACTCCGGCGGGATTCCATGGGATCGCCGGGTGTGAACGGGCGCATTCGCGAGCGAATCGCTAGAATCGAGCAAGCAAGAGGGAAGCAGGAGATTCGGTGGCTCAGAACGTGGTGAAGACCAAGGGAAAGACGTCCAAGGACGGCGACATCCCGATGGGACCCACCGGGCGCCCCTATCAGGGCTTCGCCACCCCCGCACCGCTCACGTCGCACGGGCCTGCGCGCATCATCGCGCTCTGTAACCAAAAGGGCGGCGTGGGCAAGACGACCACCTCGATCAATCTCGCCGCCTCGCTCGCCGAGTACGGGCGAAAGGTCCTGGCCGTCGACTTCGACCCTCAGGGTGCGCTGTCTGCCGGGCTCGGGATCCCGACCCATGACGTTCCCACCATCTACGATCTGCTGCTGGACATCAAACGCGATGCACACGACGTGATCGTCAAGTCTTCAGTCGAAGGACTCGACGTGCTGCCCGCGAACATCGACCTGTCGGCAGCGGAAGTGCACCTGGTCAATGAGGTCGCCCGCGAGACGATCCTTGCCCGTGTGTTGCGTCAGGTCGCAGGCGAGTATGACGTCATCCTCATCGACTGCCAACCGTCGCTCGGACTGCTGACCGTCAACGCGCTCACCGCGAGCCACGGCGTGCTCATTCCGTTGGAGTGCGAGTTCTTCGCACTTCGGGGCGTGGCGCTGCTGATCGAGACGATCGAGAAGGTGCGCGACCGCCTCAACCCTGGAATCACCCTCGACGGACTTCTCGCCACAATGTATGACTCGCGCACGCTGCACTCGCGAGAGGTGCTGGAACGAGTCGTCGAGACGTTCGGCGACGATGTGCTGGAGACGGTGATCGGACGCACCGTGAAGTTCCCCGATGCTTCGGTGTCAGGTGTTCCCATCACAGAGTTCGCGCCGGAGCATGCCGCCGCACAGGCGTATCTGCGACTGGCGCGGGAGCTGGTCGCCCGTGGCGCCGTCGCGTAGCGACGGCGCCAACCCGCCGGAGGCGGGCGAGGGCCCAGTGCCGGTTGATGACGCCGGGGGCGTCCGATTGTGGCGTAGCGACGGCGCCAAACCCCCGGAGGCGGGCGGGG
>JBEBSN010000102.1:0-10170 GCA_040394295.1 Microbacterium sp. | reverse complement strand
CGATGTCGACGGTCTTGAGATTGTGTACGCGGGCACCGCGGACACTGAGTTTTCCTGGGGCAACAACGGGGACAATGGGCACCGAACAAGTCTACGAGGGGCCACAGACATTGGCTCCGCACAAACGTTCAGGAACCGCGATCCGCTCTCTTGAGGCGCATCAGAACAAGGACTACGAACGTCGCGAGCGCACCGACACCGATGACCGGAGCAGCAGTATGCACCGCAACGGGCGCGGCGCCCGCGTCGCCGACCCCGAACGTCAAGAGCGTCGCGATGAGAGTCAGCGGCTGAGCGATGAGTTGCACAAGGAGAACGCGCCGAAACGTCGGCCACAGCGCAGTCAGGATCACTCGGGATCGAAGGGGAATCGCCAGCAGCAATGATGAGGCGGCGTGGCAGATGTGCACCACGAGAACAGCGAGCATCGCACGCCACACGGCCGGTTCGCTCATCAGCATCCCCACGGCGATGCAGACCATCGCGATCCAGGGCCCGAAGGTGTGTGGAACCACCATCCCGACCGCCACGGCGATCACGGCAGCCAGCTGCCAGCCGATCACCGGTATCAGCAGCAGCGCCGCCACAGCGACGACACCGACGAGCGTGACGCGGAGAACCCAGGACGGCACCGATGCCTCGCTGCGGACCCAATCGTTATGACGCCGGCTCATCGCCTGCTCCGCGCCGCGGTGTGCATGAGCGCCGCCACGTCGCCACTCCAGGGGATCGTATCGATGCCGACGCCGACCAACTCGTGCATCACGTCCTCACGCTCTGCAAGGACCAGACGTAGTGAGACCTCCTGCTCTTTGCTCAGCCGCGCACTGTCCAGTTCAGGCAGGACGTCAACGGCGACGACGCGATGCCCGCTCGCGCGCCACATCAGCGCGACGTCGGATGCTGCGCCATCGAAGAAGGTCGACAGGACGAAGATCACCGATCCGTGCGGCACCGGAGGCGTTCGCTTGAAGCGCGCGTCTTCTCCGGCTGGTCCTGTCGCCGCGATCGCAGCGTCGAGGCGAGCGAGGTGGCGACGACCTGAACCGCTGCGGATCGAACGGCCACCGTGCGTCAGGACGTGCAGAGCGACTCTGTCGCCCGCGTCGATCGCCGCTGCAGCGATCGAGCTTGCCGCCTGCCTGGACAGGTCCAAGGATGTGACACCGCTGCGTTCCGCGTCGCCGCTGCCCCAGGCCGCTACGACCGTGCCGAGGTCGTCGACGGTGTCCATCGCGATGACGACGGACGCGTCACTCATCGTGTTCGTCCGACGCACCAGCAGATCGCCAGGACGGCGAGCCGTTCGGGCGGTGGCGCGCCAGTCGACTCTGCGCAATTCATCGCCGGGGACGAACGGGTGGATGTCACGGAAGTCACCGCCCTGCCCCAGCCGACGTCCTTCATGCTCACCGTGCATTCCCGTCAGCCGCGATGGCAGCGGAAGGTCGGAGAGCATCTTCGGCGTCGCCCGCACATCACGCGAATGCGAGGTCACGCCCGCGGCCGTGCCCAGTGCCGCTGCGTCGTGCGAGAAGCCCCGGCTGGATACCTTCGCAGCCACGATCGGACCAGAATGCAAAGCCCTGCTGTGCGCCACGACTGCTTTGCCGCCGACAGGAACGATCACCCTGTGAAGGCGCCGTTCGGACTGGACGATGACCAGCTCTGCGACCTCTGCTTCTCCGCCGACCGACACTTCTGTGTCCAGCATCCCGGCTGTGTGTGCTGTGTTCGCCGTCGTGAGCGTGACTGTGGTCGATTGGTCAGCGGTATCGCGCCACAGCACGGCCGCCACCCAGAGGGCGATCGGCAGGCCCATGGCGACGACGTCGGGCCGCGAGAAGATCAGACCGAGACCGGCGAGTCCACCCGCGAGCGCGAAACCGAGCGCGAGTGACGGACTCCAGCGGCGACGCCGTGCTGACACCATCACCTCCTGGCCGCCACCGTCGGGGGCACCGGTACCTGACCGATCACGGTCTGCACGACCTGCGTGGCGCTCACACCCTGCGCCCACGCCTGCGGCGTGAGCGTCAGCCGATGCGCCAGGACGTGTACAGCGATGCGCTTGATGTCGTCCGGACGCACGAACTCGCGACCGTCCAGAGCTGCAAGAGCGCGGCCGAGAAGCAGCAGGCTCAGCGATCCTCGAGGCGATGCTCCCACCTCCACCTGCGGCGCTCTGCGCGTGGCATCGGTGATCTCGACGCAGTACCTGGCGATGTCGGCATCGACGTGGATCTTCTCGACAGCATGTTGCAGATCGACCAATCGCGCCGCATCCATAACAGGAGCGACGCTCGCGGCCTCCTGTTGTCGCGCGACGCGATTCAGCAGTATCTGTGTCTCTCCGACCGTTCCCGGATAGCCGACGGAAAGGCGCACCATGAACCGGTCCAGCTGCGCCTCCGGAAGCGCATAGGTTCCCTCGTACTCGATCGGGTTCGACGTCGCGATCACATGGAAGGGTTCAGGCAGCGCGAAGCTGTTGCCTTCGACGGTGACCTGTCGCTCCGCCATCGCCTCCAGCATGGCCGACTGGGTTTTCGGCGTCGTGCGGTTGATCTCATCCGCCAGGAGAAGACCGGTGAAGATCGGCCCGGCGCGGAAGACGAACTCTCCTGTGTCGGGCGCATACACGTACGAGCCCGTGACGTCCCCGGGCAGCATGTCCGGCGTGCACTGCAGGCGGCGGAAATCGAGGCCGAGAGCGGATGCCAGGCTTCGAGCGGCGAGCGTCTTACCCAGACCGGGCACATCTTCGAACAGGACGTGTCCCCCCGCCAGGATCGCAGCGAGGGCGATCTCGAGCGGATCGTCCATTCCGACCACCGCCGTACGCACTGCGGCAAGGATCTGTGCTCCGGTCTCAGCGATCGACAGGTTCTGCGTCATTTCTTCTCCTGGGTCGGCGAGAGCCGCGAGGCGGCCTCGAGAGCACGTTCGATGTCAGTTCGTGTGGTGTCGCGCCCCGTCAGGCTGTCCCACACACCGTTTCCGACGAGCGCGTCGACCTGCGCACGTTGTTCAGGATCCTCGACGTCCACTCCGACTCGCTTCAATCGATGAGCAAGCAGTCTTCGCGCACGTCCTGTGATGAGCGCTCCGGCCATTCCTGTGCGCGAGTTGATCGACCACGCCATACGAGCGATCTGGGTTCCTCGGCGCGCCGGGCCGACCTCGACAACTGGGGCGTCTGCCCGCGGGTCATCCGGCAGGATCGGCTGCCAACTCGCGACCAGAATGCCGCCGAGGATGCCCCAGGCGACAGCGAAGCTGACCTCGACGCCGACGATCCAGAGGAGGATGAGCGCGACGATGGCCGCGACGATGAGCGCGAAGAGGACTCGCCCGTATCTCATCGCCATCCCTCCTCAATTCGCCGCAACGACGCTCTCGCGGAGTCGCGATCGCTCTCCACGGCCTCGTATCCGCCGAAGCGCACTCGCTCGTACAACCGCAGCAGTTCTCGTGCTGCTTCCGTGATGCCGGCTCGGCGGGACATGATTCGCAGCGCGAACTCAGCGGGAGTCTCACTCGCACCGCGCGTCATTCCCGCGTCCTCGGCGCTTTCCTCGAGGCCCAGCCAAGCTGCGACTATCGCGTCATTCGCAACCGCGCGATCGTCGATGACGTGCAGAGCACCAGCGATACCACGCCGAATCGCTGGAGCCACGGACTCGGGCTCAGCGTGGTGCGACTGGCTGTCCAGATCCCCGCCGACCTCGATGCCGTCCGTCATCTTCATCGGGCGCTCCTGCCAGGCACGCGCTATCGCACGCACGACCAGCACCACGATGACAGCGACTAACGCGGCCAGTAGAGCGAGGAGAATCGATCCGACGACAGCCGTGATGGCGTCCGAAGCTGGGTCGGGCGGCAAGGGTTCCATGCTCGGCATGGGGGACGATGACTCTTCAAGCGGTTTCGCTGGCGAAAGGTCGAGGGGGTCATGCGGAGGCATGATCGTGGGTGTGCCCTGCATGGATGCCGTGATCATCATGATCACGAACAACCCGACGACCGCACCGACCGAGAACAGCCTCTTCATGCGTATCGATAGGGAGTCGGCGCCACGAACTGCATGCTCTCACCCTAAGTCGACACGGCGGCGTCACTCCGGAACGCGGCCTGCAAATGGGGATAACTCGTCACGGAGGCCAGCGATCTGCGCGGCGTCCAGCTGAATCGCCGCCATCACCTTGGAGGGAACCTCTATCGCGCGCTTCCGCAGCGCCGTGCCGGCACCGGTGAGGCGGATATCGAGCCGACGCTCGTCCTCGCTGCTGCGCTCGCGCGCTATGAGCCCCTCCTTCTCCAACCGCTTCACGAGGGGCGACGCTGTTGCCGGGTCCAGCGCAAGGTCCGCGGCGAGATCATTCAGACTGCGGGGAGACCTGTCCCACAGCGCGAGCATGACGAGATACTGCGGATGCGTGAGCCCGAGCGGCTCGAGAATCGGGCGGTAGATCGACACGACGTTGCGCGCTGCTGTCACCAGTGCGAAGCAGAGCTGATTCTCAAGCCTGAGCGAGTCGTCGGGATCCATCATCCCCAGCTTATACATAACGGCCTAATAATTAGTACACTAAGAACATGGCCAGCAATCCGAATCGTGTTCCGCTTCGCATGCGTATCAAGGAGGCTGGCGGGCTATATCGCTGGGTGAACACGAACCTGATTAGGATCGCGGGTCCGGCGTCGGTCGGCCCGTACGAGTCGACACCGCCCCCTACGGCCGCACAACGCTCAGAGCGCGCATGCCCGTTATGCGGTCAGCCAATGACCGAACACACGATAGACAGGTCCGGCCCGAAGCCCTTGATGCACTGCCCGTGATCAGCCTGATGCGCTCTCACGGGCTGCGTCGACCCAGAACATCAGAGACTCGTCGTCTTCGATGGCAGTCGGGGCGACATCGAGCCAGCTCGGGCCCATCGACTTAGTTCCCATCACTGCCACCGAAACTCCCACCTCGGTGAGAAGCTCTGCCCCCTTCTCGGCAGTGACGCGCACGAGGAGCACGCCGTCCTTGCGCGTGCCTACGAGAATTCGGCCATCGAGGAGGAAAGCCCGGGTGCCGAACATGCGCTTTTCTTCGAGCCCAGGCTCGGACATCAGAAGTGCACGCACGCGATCTGCCAATTCAGTCGCTGCCGCGTCCATAATCGATTTCCTCGCGCTCAAGCGTGTCCTGCGCGCTCCATGGCGCGCAGTTCTTTCTTCAGATCTTGCACTTCATCGCGCAGCCGACCGGCGAGTTCGAACTTCAGCTCAGCGGCTGCCGCCAGCATCTGATCGGACAGGT
This sequence comes from Microbacterium sp., assembly GCA_040394295.1. Lineage (GTDB taxonomy): Bacteria > Actinomycetota > Actinomycetes > Actinomycetales > Microbacteriaceae > Microbacterium. Next base: position 4,859 of record JBEBSN010000102.1, on the reverse strand, counting down.
CTTGGATCGTCGCTTCCAGTTGCTCGGCTCCCTCAGCGGCGATGCCCTCGCGTCGTAGTCGGGGGGTCGGGCTCTTCCCCTTCCCTGTCTTCGCGTTTCCTCTGCCTCTAAGCAGATCCTGCGTGTCAGACGCTTCGCGCGCCAGGACGTCGGTGATATCAGCGATACGTTTGCGCAGCGGCTGCGGGTCGATGCCACGTTCCTTGTTGTAGGCGACCTGCTTCTCCCTACGTCGATCGGTCTCTTCTATCGCCTTCGCCATGGAATCAGTCATCTTGTCGGCGTACATGTGCACCTGTCCGGACACGTTTCGGGCGGCACGGCCGATCGTCTGGATGAGCGAGGTGCCCGATCGCAGGAACCCTTCCTTGTCCGCATCGAGGATCGCAACCAACGACACTTCAGGAAGGTCAAGCCCCTCTCGCAGCAGGTTGATTCCGACGAGCACGTCGTACACGCCCGAACGCAGCTCGCTGAGCAGCTCAACACGGCGAAGCGTGTCGACGTCCGAATGCAGGTATCGCACCCGCACACCGTGCTCGCCGAGGAAGTCGGTGAGCTCCTCGGCCATCTTCTTCGTCAGGGTCGTGACGAGCACACGCTCATCGCGCCCTGCCCGCAGGCGGATCTCTTCCAGCAGGTCATCGATCTGCCCCTTCGAGGGTTTGACGATGATCTCAGGATCGACGAGCCCCGTAGGCCGGATGATCTGTTCGACGACACCGTCGGCGATTCCCATCTCGTATTTGCCCGGCGTCGCCGAGAGATAGACGGTTTGCCCGATGCGGTTCTTGAACTCGTCGAACCGCAGCGGCCTGTTATCCATCGCGCTGGGCAGACGGAAGCCGTGATCGACCAGCGTGCGCTTGCGGGAGGCATCGCCCTCGTACATGGCGCCGATCTGCGGCACCGTCACATGCGACTCATCGATCACCATCAAGAAGTCATCGGGGAAGAAGTCGAGAAGTGTGTGCGGGGGCTCACCGGGTTGACGACCATCCATGTGGCGCGAGTAGTTCTCAATGCCGGAGCAGAACCCGAGCTGCTGCAGCATCTCCAGATCAAATGTGGTGCGCATGCGCAGACGCTGCGCCTCGAGCAGCTTGCCCTGTCGTTCGAGTTCTTCCAGGCGTGCAGCGAGCTCTTCTTCGATCGTGCCGATCGCTCGCTGCACGACGTCTGTGCCTGCGACGTAGTGAGACGCCGGAAAGATCGGCACGGAATCGAGCTTCTCGATGACCTCGCCCGTGAGAGGGTGCAGTGAATACAGACCTTCGATCTCGTCGCCGAACAGTTCGATGCGAATGGCATGCTCTTCATAGACAGGGATGATCTCGATCGTGTCGCCGCGAACGCGAAAATTACCACGCGAGAAGTCGACGTCGTTGCGGTTGTACTGCATCGCGATGAACTGACGGATGAGGGCATCGCGGTCGTAGCGCTCCCCCACCTGCAGCGCCACCATCGCACGGAGATACTCTTCCGGAGCGCCGAGTCCGTAGATGCAGGACACGGTCGAGACGACGACGACGTCGCGTCTGCTCAGCAACGAGTTCGTCGTCGAATGCCGCAGCCTTTCGACTTCGGCGTTCACCGATGAATCCTTCTCGATGAAGGTATCCGTCTGCGGCACGTATGCTTCGGGCTGGTAATAGTCGTAGTACGAGACGAAATACTCCACCGCATTGTTCGGCATCAGCTCGCGGAACTCATTGGCCAGCTGCGCCGCGAGCGTCTTGTTGTGCGCGAGCACGAGCGTAGGACGCTGCACCTGTTCGACGAGCCAGGCCGTTGTCGCAGATTTACCGGTACCGGTGGCGCCGAGCAGAACGACGTCCGTCTCGCCAGCGTTTATACGCGCGGCCAGTTCGGCGATCGCCTGCGGCTGGTCGCCTGCTGGAGAGTATTCGCTGACGACCTCGAAAGGACGAACGCTGCGCGTAGTTTGCATTCTTCCAGCGTAAGCGGAGCCTACGACATCGGCACTGCCGCCTATAGTGGGGCCGTGATCGAGTTTCTGATCGGCTCCAGCCTCGCGGCATCCGCAGGGCTCAACGCGTGGATGCCACTGTTCCTGCTCGGCCTGACCGATCGACTACTTCCGGCGGTCTCTCTACCCGCCGGCTGGTCGTGGATCTCCAGTGACATCGCTCTTTGGATTCTCGGCGGTCTGCTGCTGCTCGAGATCATCGCGGACAAGATCCCTGCCCTTGACTCAATCAACGATGTCGTGCAGAGCGTGCTGCGTCCGGCGTCGGGCGGCATCGTCTTCGGTGCCGGGTCAAGCGCGCAGACGGTCGCCGTCGAAGACCCCGCAGCCTTCTTCTCCGACAACACCTGGGTGCCAATTGTGACGGGGATCGTGATCGCACTCGTCGTTCACATCGCCAAGGCCAGCGCGCGCGTAGCAGCGAATACCGTCACCGGCGGCGTCGCAGCTCCGATCCTCAGCACAGCTGAAGACGGAGCATCCTTCATGCTTGCCGCTCTCGCGATCATCGTTCCCGTGCTCGCCGGCGTGTTCTTGCTCGCACTGATCGTGAGCGCCGTGGCGATATTCCGTCGAAGGAGCCGCCGAAAGCGCGAGCGTGATCTCACTGCGATGACGTCGACGGATTCTCCGAGCGCAACAGAGCCGCCGCGATAGTCGCGGAAAGCATCGCCATGACGATGATGATCGCCAGAAACCACGCCCACCCGGCCTGACCGAAGACGATGCCGAGGGCCCATCCGAAGAGGCTCGATCCGACGTAGAACGCGAAGTAGTAGAGCGAAGGCGCCTGCGCACGGCTCGCGGGGTCGGCTATCACCGGCGCCCAACTCGCAGCGATCGCGTGGGCGCCGAAGTACCCACCGGTGAAGATCACGAGTCCGACGATGATCAGCCCCGGAATCGGGACGAACATGAGCACCGCACCGACGATGAACACGCCGATGGACCCGAGCAGCACCACCTTGCGTCCGAGCCGGGCAGCGAGAGAACCGGCCCACGGCGACGAGAATGTTCCGGCCAGGTACGCGAGGAAGAGCAGCGTCACCAGCCAGACCGGCATCATGAAAGGTGGTGCGATGAGGTGAAAACCGAGGTAATTGTAGACGGCGACGAACGCGCCCATAAGGAGGAATCCCTGTGCGTACAACGCCAGCAGGCGCGCTGAGCGCAGAGGGCTCACGAGCCGCGAGAGCATGCTGGGTCCGGCATCCGCTCGCATTCGCCCCGGGACGAATCGCCGCGCCTTCGGCACAAGCCGAAGAAAAAGCACTGCCGCGACCGCGCAGAACACGATGACGCTCCACACGCCCACGCGCCAGTCGAACAGCTCGCCCATCGGTCCCGCGACCAGACGCCCCGACAGCCCACCCACCGTGGAACCGGCGGTGTAGCTACCCGCTGCAGCGGCCACGTATCGATCGTGCACCTCTTCGCTGAGGAACGCCAGCGCCACGGCAGGCACCGCACCGAGGGCGATGCCCTCGCCCAGCCGCAGTGCGAGGAGCACCACGATGTCGTTGCTCAGCGGTGCTGCCAGTCCGAGCGCGGTCGCGGCGATGATGCCGATTCCCATGGCCTGTACGCGACCGATGCGGTCAGCGACAAGCGACCACGGAATCACTGCGAGTGCGACGCCGAGGGTGGCTGCTGATATCGACAGAGCTGCTGTGGACGGTGACACGTCGAGGTCGGTCGAGATCTGCGGAAGCACGGCCTGCACAGAGTAGAGCTGCGCAAATGTCGCCACGCCTGCGAAGAACAGTCCGGCGATGAGTCGCCGATACGATCGTGTCTTCGGAACGTGACCGTTGAAATCGTCTGCGTTCACTTTTCTTCGAGTTGTTTCCAGAGGACTTCGACCTGGGCGTGGGTCTGTTCCAGTGTGCCTCCCGTGTCGATCACGACGTCAGCGATCGCGAGCCGTTCCTCATCAGCGACTTGGGCATCGATACGGTCCTGAGCGGCCTGAGGCTCCATGCCCCGCAACTCGATGAGGCGTTGCAACCGCAGCTCGGCCGGCGCGTGAGCCACCACGATCTTGTCCCAGGGGTCGTCGGCGCGCGCCTCGACCAGCAACGGCACGTCGTACACAACGACGGCCTCTGGGTCGGTGGCGATGGCAGCTTCCATTCGCCGCTTGGATTCGACGCGCACCGCAGGGTGCACGATGGCGTTCAGGCGTGCGAGCGCTTCTGGGTCGGAGAACACGCGGGCTCCCAGCGCGACACGATCCAGCGCTCCGGAGGCATCGATGACATCCTCACCGAACGCGTTGGCGATCTCTTGCAGAACCGGCGATCCCGGTGATTGCACGTCACGGACGATCTGGTCAGCGTCGATGATGACGGCGCCGTGCTTTTCGAGCCCGTGCGCGATCGTGGATTTACCGGACGCGATGCCGCCGGTGAGCGCAATGAGAGGCATATTCCTATCCTGGCACGCACGCGCCACGGCATTCGTACGGGGACGTGCGCGGCATCCACCGTAAATGCGGAACGAGCCGCCACCCACAACCTGTGAAGGCGGGGTGACGGCTCGTCCGGACTGCTGTTGCTTACGCGTTGCCGCCCGAGAGCTTCTCGCGCAGAGCCGCGAGAGCCTCGTCATCGGCAAGGGTGCCGGCGCCGGTGACGTCGTTCGTGAACGTCTGGCCTGCAGCCGCTCCGAAGTCGTCGCCCGCAGCGGCCTCGGCCTCTGCTGCCTTGGCAACTGCGACCTTGTGTGCTTCCCAACGGGTCTGGGCGGCAGCGTACTCCTGCTCCCATGCCTCGCGCTGAGTGTCGAACCCTTCCTTCCACGCGCCGGTCTCGGCGTCGAAGCCCTCGGGGTACTTGTACTCGCCGTTCTCGTCGTACTCGGCGAGCAT
>JBEBSN010000101.1:0-10335 GCA_040394295.1 Microbacterium sp. | reverse complement strand
TTTTATTTGAAAAAAATATGCTCCCAACCTGCCCGGCCGCGTCCCCCTCCCCCCCCGCCAAGTTCCGCCCGCACTCTGGAGAGAAAAGTGATTCGATCTCGCCTCACTCAACGCGCAGCCGTCGGCCTCGCCGTGGTGCTCGCGGCGGTCGGCATTCTCAGCTCGTCGATCGAAGCAGTCGCGGCAGATGAATCTGACGCGGTGTCCTGGTCGGTGTCACCGGCTGACATGTCCGGTCCCGATGGCCGCGTTGCGATCGAGCACGAACTGGATCCGGGCGAGAGCGTCGAGGATCGCATCGTCGTGCGCAACCTCGGCTCGGACCAGGTGGTCTTCCGTCTGTCTGCGGCTGACGGCTTCTATACGTCTTCCGGACGTTTTGACATGCTGCCCTCCGACCGGAAGTCGGTTGACGCCGGTACGTGGATCTCCATTGCTGAAGAGATCACGATTCCTGCTGGTGGCCAGGAGATCGTCCCGTTCGCGCTGTCCGTCCCCGAGGGTGCAGAGCCGGGCGATCACGCGGCCGGGGTGGCAGCGTCAGTACTGTCGGTGCAGGGTGACGGGACCGGCGTGGGGGTGGAGAGCCGTGTCGGCATCAAAGTGCTGACGCGGGTGACAGGCGACATCGTCCCTGGTTTCTCCGTTGCTGATCTGAGTACTGACTACCGGACGTCGTGGAATCCGTTCCGCGCGGGCGACGCCACGGTGTCCTTCACTATCGAGAACACCGGCAATGTCAGACTCGACGCTGCCGGTGTCCTCGATCTTGCCGGACAGCAGATCGCATTCCCCGCCGATCAAGAGCGGCATCAGCAGCTGCTTCCGGGCGAGAGCCGCGCATTCTCGTTCGCGGTGGATGACGTCTGGCCAGTGTTCGTGCTGAGCGGCGAGGCACGGATCGCCCCCCAGGCGATCACTCTCTCCGGGGAGGCTGTCGCCGTCGCGCCTGCGACCGTATCTGTATTCGCGTGGACGATCCCGTGGCCGCACCTGCTGCTCGTGATCGGTGTCGTGCTGATCGTCACGGCACTTTTCTGGAACCGAGGCCGCACGCGTAAGCGTGTCGAAGCCATGATCGAGGACGCGGTCCGACGCGGCCGTGAAGAGGGCCGGAGCGCATCGCTCGGGTCGGAGGAACAAGCATGAGCATAGTGACTGCTGTGATGAATGCCGGTGCTGCCGTGCTCGAACGTGACGGCGAGGGCGGCGACGCGGTCGACGCCGTCCGCGGCGTCTACGTCCATGTCGAGATATCACCGCGAGCCTGCTTCGAGGCCTGCGGTGGCGGTGACCTGCCGACGACTGGTGGTGGGGTGTCCGAAATCCTCCTCATCGTGGGCATCGCCCTTCTTCTTGCGGGTCTTGCTCTGGTGGCCGCACGCTTCATCCGTCGTCGAAGCCGCAACTGACCGGACTGGCTGGACCTCGGGGCCGCCGTAGCGCTCGCGATGGCGAGCAAGCAGTTGCACTGCCCAGGCGAGTATTGTGTTGTTCACGGTCACACGTCTGAGGGGGCATCTTGAGCATCGAGGCTGAGCCGCATGGAAACGGTGCTCGTAGACCCAGCATCTACGACGTCGCCGATCGCGCAGGCGTGTCTCATATGACGGTGTCGCGCGTTCTCAATGGGCATCCGAACATCAGAGCCTCCACTCGCGAGCGAGTGATGAAGGCGATCAGCGAGATGAGCTACACCAGAAGCTCGATCGCGCGCGCTCTCGCGACGAATCGCACGATGCGTATCGGCGCAATCGTCGACAATCCCGCCCAGTTCGGCCCGAACAGCATATTGCGCGCAGTTGAGGCGGCGGCTCGTGAGAGCGGGTACGCCGTCAGTGCCTTTTCGGTGGGTGACGGCGAAGAGCGCAAGATCGATGCCGGCGTCATGGAACTCATGACGCAGGGGGTGGACGGTCTGTGCGTCATCGCACCGCGGGCATCCTCGCTGGACATTCTTCGTCAGCATTCCACCGGGCTGCCGACTCTCGTCGTCAAGGAAGAACCTGACGCCCAGATGCACACGGCGTCCGTCGACCAGCGTGCCGGCGCTACAGCGGCTGTGCGCCACCTCATCGGTCTGGGCCACCGGAGCATTCTGCACGTCGCCGGCCCACCGGACTGGTTCGATGCCAAGGCTCGTACCGAAGCGTGGCGAGCCTGCTTGGAAGAGGCAGGGCTTCCCATCACGGAACCCGTTATCGGGGACTGGTCCTCCGACGCTGGTTACCAGTTCGGGCAGACACTCGACATCGGAGATGCGACGGCGGTCTTCGTCGCGAACGATCAGATGGCGCTCGGTCTGATGCATGGCTTCGCCGAGCGTGGCATCCGTGTTCCCGACGATGTGAGCGTGGTCGGATTCGATGACCTGCCGGATGCCCGGCACTACTTACCGCCGCTCACGACTGTGCGCCAGGACTTCGTGAGGCTCGGACGTCTGGTGATCGGAGAGTTGCTGGCTGCGATCGACGGAGTCGAGACGGGGCCTCGCGAGCTCATCTCTCCCGAGCTGAAGCTGCGCTCTTCCACAGCGGCGCCGCGAGCCTGAGCTTCGGGGTGCCGGTCGACCCGCTGGGCCGCGGTCGACAGCGTTGATGCCGGATTTCTACTGACCGACTGACCGCTGGTCGACGTCCGGATCACAACGACGTAACAAGAACGGGATCCGGACTTGCGTAATTTATTGTTAGCGCGCACAATTAGGGAAACATAGCACCACACACGTCCACGGCGGACGAGGAATCCCGACGGCATTCCGCCGGAGGCACTCAAAGAGGAGACAACAATGGCTACATCAAAGCGACTGCTCAGCATCATCGGTCTGGCCAGCGCCGGTGCGCTCGCCCTCGGCCTGACGGGTTGCAGCAGCGACAACGGCGGCGGCGACGCTGGCGGCGACGAGATCATCACAGTCGGCTTCGTCGCAGTCGGCCCCGAGGGCGGCTGGCGTCAGGCTAACGAGCAGAACATCCAGGACACGTTCACCGAAGATGCCGGTTACGACCTGAAGTACGCACCGGCTGCGAACCTCGACCAGAAGTCGCAGATCGATAACTTCACGTCGTTCGTCGACGAAGGTGTCGACGTCATCCTGCTGTCGGCCACCGAGGCCACCGGCTGGGAGGACTCGCTCAAGCGTGCGCAGGAGGCGGAGATCCCCGTCATCCTCCTCGACCGCGGCATCGAGCCCGAAGACACCAGCCTCTACGTCACCCGTATCGCCCCCGACAACGTCGAGGTCGCGAAGGAAGTCGGCGCATGGGCTGCTGCCGAGTTCCCCGACGGCGGCAACTACATCGTTCTCGAGGGGCCTGCCGGTGTCGGCGTGGTCAACGAGCGCAATACGGGTTTCGAAGAGGGACTCGCGGACTCCTCACTGGTCAACGTCGCCTCACAGACGGCGAACTGGTCGACCGAAGAGGGCAAGAGTGTCACCGAAACGCTGCTCAAGTCGAACAACAACGACATCCAGTTCATCTTCGCTCAGAACGACGAGATGGGCCTCGGTGCCGCACAGGCAGTCGAGGAAGCCGGTCTCGTCGTCGGCGAAGACGTGAAGATCGCCACGATCGACGGTACGAAGAACGCCATCCAGGCGCTCGCAGACGGCCAGCTCAGCTACGTGCACGAGTACAACCCGCTGTTCGGCGAGACCGCGCTCGACGTCGTCGAGAAGACGCTCGCCGGTGAATCGGTCGAGTCGTACATCATCGTTCCGAGCGAGGCATTCGACTCGGCCGAGGCCGCACAGGCAGTACTGGCCGACCGCCAGTACTGATCCCCTAGGAGCTTCTGCTTCGAAAACGGCCCGGGTGGCGCGGCCAGCGCTGCGTCACCCGGGCATCCTCTTTCCAGAGACTGAAAGCCAGTGCCATGAATGAAGAACTGCCCATCGTCCAGATGCGGGGGATATCGATCGCATTCCCCGGAGTGAAGGCGCTCGATGGCGTGGACTTCCGCCTCTTCCAGGGAGAGGTCCATGCGCTGATGGGCGAGAACGGCGCCGGCAAGTCGACCCTGATCAAGGCGCTCACGGGCGTCTACAGCATCGATTCCGGATCGATCGTCGTCGCCGGGCAGGAACGCAGCTTCAAGGGCACCGGTGATGCACAGGCCTCGGGGATTTCCACGGTCTACCAGGAGGTCAACCTCGTCACGAACCTCTCCATCGGCGAGAACGTCATGCTCGGTCACGAGAAACGCGGTGTTTTCGGTATCAATTGGCGGGCGACGCACAAGGCGGCCACCGAGGCGCTTGCCCAGCTCGGTCTTGACCACCTCGACACGCACCGTCCGCTATCGAGCCTGTCGATCGCGATGCAGCAGCTCGTCGCCATCAGTCGCGCCATGGCGATCAAGGCGAAGGTGCTCATCCTCGACGAGCCCACATCGAGCCTCGACGCCGCAGAAGTCGAGGGCCTGTTCCGCGTGATCCGCACGCTGCGCGACCAGGGCGTCGCGATCCTCTTCGTCTCCCACTTCCTAGACCAGATCTACGCGATCAGCGACCGGCTCACAGTGCTGCGCAATGGCCAGTACGTCGGCGAGTATCTCACCCGCGACCTCGACCGTCATGCTCTCATCTCGAAGATGATCGGCAAGGATCTCGATGCTCTCTCGGCTCTCGGCGGAAACCGCCGTGTCGACGCACGCGGCGCTGATGAGGAGCTCGTCATCTCCGCGCGGGGTCTCGCCCGCCACGGCTCCGTGCAGCCCACTGACCTCGATATCCACCGCGGTGAGGTCGTCGGCTTCGCCGGGCTTCTCGGCTCGGGCCGCACAGAGCTCGGCCGCCTGCTCTACGGCGCCGATCGCGCTGACGCAGGCACGATCGAACTCCACGGACGCAGAAGCGACATGAAATCTCCCTCGGACGCGCTCGCCAAGCGCATCGCCTTCTCGACGGAGAATCGCCGCGATGAGGGCATCATCGCCGATCTCTCCGTGCGTGAGAACATCATCCTCGCGCTGCAGGCCGAGCGCGGATGGGCGCATCCGATCCCGCGGAAAGAGCAGGACGCGATCGTCGACAAGTACATCACCGAGCTGAACGTGCGACCGCCCGATCCGGATCGTCCGATCAAGAACCTCTCCGGCGGCAACCAGCAGAAGGTGCTGCTGGGCAGGTGGCTCGCCACCAACCCCGAACTGCTGATCCTTGATGAGCCGACTCGAGGAATCGACGTGGGCGCGAAGGCGGACATTCAGGAGACCGTCGCGCAGCTGGCAGAAGACGGCATGTCGGTGGTGTTCATCTCCTCCGAACTCGAAGAGGTCGTGCGCCTGTCCGAGCGCATCGTCGTACTCAAAGACCATCAGAAGATCGGTGAGATCCAGAACGGCCCCGGCGTCACCGCGCAGTCGGTCGTCGACATCATCGCCGCACACGGCGTGGAGCCCGCCGCGGAGAGCCTCGACGAGGCGCCGGGTGGAGCGTCTGAACCCGAACCGGCCGAAGAGGAGAAGCGATGAACGCCGCTGCCGTCTCCCGCACCAGTTGGTTGCGGGACCTGATTCACAAACCCTGGTTCTGGGGAATCGTCGCACTCGTCGCCCTTCTCGCCTTGAACGTGCTCAAGGACCCGACCTATCTCGGTCTTTCCGTCAACCCGAACAACGGCAACCTCGTCGGCAATCTCATCGACATCCTGAAGGCCGCAGCGCCCGTCATGATGATCGCCCTGGGCATGTCGCTCGTGATCGCGACCGCCGGAATCGATCTGTCGGTCGGTTCCCTGATGGTCGTCGGTGGCGCGGTGTCGATGGAGTTCATCAGAGCGATGGGCGATTCGACCTCGGTCGGCGTCGCCCTGGCAGCGGTGGGACTCACCCTGCTGGTCACAGGAATCCTCGGAGCGGTCAACGGTGTGCTCGTCGCCTATGTGGGCCTGCAGCCGTTCATCGCCACGCTGGTGCTCATGCTCGCCGGCCGTGGCATCGCGAAGGTGATCACGGGAGGACAGAACACTTCGTCCTCCAACGAGCCCTTCCGCTGGATCGCGAACGGCTATGTCATCGGAATCCCCGTCGTCTTCCTCCTCGCCGTCCTCATCGTCCTCATCGTCGCGGCGGTGGTGCGTCGCAGCGCACTGGGGCTCATGATCGAAGCGATCGGCATCAACCCGAAGGCCAGTCGTATGGCCGGGATCAAGCCGCGGAGCCTTCTGTTGACCGCCTATGTCCTCAGCGGTGTACTGGCCGGCGTCGCCGGCATCCTCTCGGTCGGCACAGTGATGACGGTCGACATCTCGCGCACCGGTTACCAGCTCGAACTCGACGCGATCCTTGCGGTCGTCATCGGCGGAGCATCGCTGGCTGGTGGCAAGTTCTCGCTCAGTGGTGCCTTCGTCGGCGCCCTGCTGATCGCGACGCTCGACAAGACCGTGGTGTTCCTCGGTATCTCGTCGTCGGCTACACCTGCTTTCAAAGCCATTGTGATCGTCATCCTGTGCCTGCTGCAGTCCGAGCGGATGCGCGGCTGGTTCGTGAGGCGAAGAAAGTCGCAGACACCGATCATTCCGAAAGCTGAAGCGCCGAAAGAGGAGGTGCCGGCATGACCGCGCTCACCGATGCGCCCACCCGTACGGGTGCGGGTGCGACCATCGTCACCCGGGTGCGGCGGCTCGTCTCGACGAATCCGTCATCACTGCCCACCGTGGCGGCCGTGGTCATCCTCGTCGCCATGATCGTCTACGGCGAAGTCGCCTACGGCCGCATCGTGCAGGCCAGCACCCTGTCGAACCTGCTGATCAACAACACGCACCTCATCGTGCTGGCCGTTGCGCTGACCTTCGTCATCATCACCGGAGGCATCGATCTTTCGGTCGGATCGATCATCGCCTTCTCGTCGGTGGCCGGGGTGATCCTGTCCAACGCCGGGTGGCACCCGATCGCAGTCCTCGTCGTCATGATCGGCTCAGGGGCACTGTTCGGCCTCGTCTCCGGCATCCTGATCCGATATTTCAACGTGCAGCCCTTCATCGCCACCCTGGCGATGATGTTCCTCGGACGCGGTCTGGCGTCGCTGCTGAGCACGGTTCCCGAGCGTCTCGGTGATGACTCGCCGCTGCGCTGGCTCGGAGACAAGGTCAAGATCATCGATGGTCCGAAGGTCAACGACCTGGTGATCACCCCTGCGGTGGTCGTCGCGCTTCTCGTCGTGGTCGCTGCCTTCTTCATCCTGCACCGCACTCGTACCGGGCGCACGGTGTACGCGATCGGAGGCTCCGAGAACTCCGCCGCGCTGATGGGACTGTCGGTGCAGCGCACCAAGGTTCTCGTGTACGTCATCAGCGGCACGCTGGCAGGAATCGCAGCGGTGCTCTACACCTCGAGGCTCGGTACGGCGCAGAACATCACCGGCGTCGGCTGGGAACTCGACGCCATCGCCGCTGCAGTGATCGGCGGCACGGTGCTCACGGGCGCCTACGGCTACGTGCTCGGCTCGGTTGTCGGCGCTCTCGTGCTCGGCCTGATGAACGTGCTCATCACTCGTGACGGCAAGATCCCGCCCGAGATGACCACGATCATCACCGGCGGAATCCTGCTGATCTTCGTGCTGCTGCAGCGTGCAGTCACCCGGAAGAAGGAATAGTCGATGACTGAGCCCGCATTCACCCCCGAGGTTGAAGCATCCATCGCCGAGGTCCGCGCCGACGTCGCCCGCCTGCACGGAGAGCTCGTCCGCTACGGCCTCGTGATCTGGACCGGCGGCAACATCTCCGGTCGCGTTCGCCTTTCCGAGGACGGCGGCGCAGATCTGTTCGTGATCAAGCCATCGGGGGTGAGTTACGACGATCTGACACCTGAGAACATGATCCTGTGCGACCTCGACGGCAATGTCATCCCGGGTACGCCGGGCAGCGACCGCAGCCCCTCCAGCGACACCGCCGCCCACGCCTACGTCTACCGGAACATGCCCGATGTCGGCGGCGTCGTGCACACGCACTCGACCTTCGCCGTCGCGTGGGCTGCGCGCGGCGAGGAGATCCCCTGCGTCATCACGGCGATGGCCGATGAGTTCGGCGGGCCTATCCCGATCGGGCCGTTCGCCATCATCGGTGACGACTCCATCGGTCGTGGTGTCGTCGACACCCTCACCGGCCACCGCTCGCGTGCGGTGCTCATGCAGAATCACGGCCCGTTCACGATCGGGAAAGATGCGAAGGACGCCGTGAAAGCAGCGGTCATGGTCGAAGACGTCGCCCGCACCGTGCACTATGCGCGAGAGGCAGGGGAGCTCATCCCAATTCCGCAGGAGGCGATCGACAGCCTCTACGACCGCTACCAGAATGTGTACGGCCAGAGCACGGACGTCCGTCGATGAGTGTCCGTGACGACATCGCGAACGGTCGCACCAGTCTCGGTATTGAGCTCGGTTCCACGCGCATCAAGGCCTGTCTGATCGGCTCGGACCCCACCGAGGTCCTCGCCACCGGGTCTTTCGCCTGGGAGAACCGGCTCGAAGACGGACTCTGGACGTATGCGCTGGACGACGTGTGGCAAGGCCTCCAGGCCGCATTCGCCGATCTCGCGTCCGACGCCGAGAAGCGCCACGGCATACGACCGGAGGCCTTCGGTGCGATCGGCATCTCGGCGATGATGCACGGCTATCTCGCCCTGGATGCCGCCGGCGACCTGCTCGTTCCGTTCCGCACCTGGCGCAACACCAACACGGGCCCTGCGGCGGCCGAGCTCACGGACCTGTTCGGCGTCAACATCCCGCTGCGCTGGTCGATCGCCCACCTGCACCAGGCTGTCATCGACGCCGAATCACATGTTCCGCAGCTCGACTTCGTCACGACGCTCGCCGGCTACGTGCACTGGAGGCTCACGGGCGAGAAGGCACTGGGCGTCGGCGATGCCTCAGGAATGTTCCCGATCGATTCGGCAACGTGCGACTACGACGAGCGGATGCTGCACGCCTATGACGCGCATGCCGGTGAGCGCCTCGCGGCTCCGGTGAAGAGCCTGCTCCCGGCGGTGATTCCTGCGGGGAAGCCGGCAGGCGCCCTCACAATAGAGGGAGCGGCACTGCTGGATCCGAGCGGGGCGCTGCGCCCCGGCATCCCGCTGTGCGCTCCTGAGGGCGATGCCGGCACCGGCATGGTCGCAACGAATTCCGTCGCTCCGCGCACCGGAAACGTCAGCGCCGGCACGAGCATCTTCGCGATGGTTGTACTGGAGCATCCGCTCGCGAACATTCACCACGAGCTCGACCTCGTGACCACGCCGGCAGGCCACCCGGTCGCGATGGTGCACTGCAACAACGGCGCCAGCGAGCTCGCTGCCTGGGCGGCGATGTTCACTCGATTCGCCGCTGCCGCCGGGCATCCGCTGGATGACGATGCGGTGTTCGACGTGCTGTTCCGCGAGGCGCTCGATGGCGAAGCGGACGCTGGTGGACTATTGGCCTACAACCACCTCTCCGGCGAACCGATCGCAGCGCTCGCCGAGGGGCGTCCGCTGTTCGTGCGTACACCGGACAGTGATTTCTCGCTCGCGAACTTCATGCGCGCGCAGCTCTACGGGGTCTTCGGCACACTCGCTCTCGGCCTGAAGGTGCTCGAGGGTGAGAACGTGGCATTGGACCGGATGTTCGCGCACGGGGGCATGTTCCGTACCGCCGGCGTCGCCCAGCGTTTCCTCGCCGGGGCTCTCGAAGCTCCGGTGGCTGTGGGCGAGCTCGCTTCCGAAGGCGGCGCGTGGGGCATCGCCGTGCTGGCCTCCTACCTCGCCCACGCGAACGAGAAGGACCTCGGCACCTATCTCGAAGAGCAGGTCTTCGCCGAGGCATCCCTCACCGTCATCGACCCCGATCCGGCGGATGTCGCCGGATTCGCCACCTACCTCACCCGCTACAGCGCCGGTCTCGCCATCGAGTCCGCCGCCGTTGACGCCATCTGAACCTGCAAGGAAACTTCATGACCCGCACTCCGCTTTCCACCTCGCTCGATGCTTACGAGATCTGGTTCCTCACCGGCAGCCAGCACCTCTACGGTCCTGAGACACTCGCGCAGGTCGCGGAGCAGTCGCAGGAGATCGCCGAGGCGCTGGACGGCGCGGCAGACGTGCCGGTGAAGATCGTGTGGAAGCCGGTGCTGACAGATTCCGCCGCGATCAAGCGCATCGCTCTCGAGGCCAACGCCGACGACCGCGTCATCGGACTCGTCGCGTGGATGCACACCTTCAGCCCCGCGAAGATGTGGATCGCCGGCCTCGACGCACTGCAGAAGCCGTTGGCTCACCTGCACACCCAGGCGAACATCGAACTGCCTTGGGCCGACATCGACTTCGACTTCATGAACCTCAACCAGGCCGCGCACGGCGACC
>JBEBSN010000100.1:0-10467 GCA_040394295.1 Microbacterium sp. | reverse complement strand
CACACGATGACTGATGCTGCTGGCCGCACCCGCACGACCATTCGGGTGCGGCGTCCGCTCGCCGACCGCGTGACGGCGATCTTCACTGATGGAACGCGACTCGCACTCGAACATGCCTCACGCGGCATATGGGAGGTCCAGCACGACGGCTCGCCTGTTCCCTATCGCATCAGTGCGGTCTACGACGGCGGCGAAGAGCAGGTGTCGGGTGACCCGTACCGGCATAAGTCCACACTCGGCGACCTCGATCTGCATCTGATCGCCGAGGGGCGCCACGAACGGCTGTGGGAAGTGCTGGGTGCTAACGCCCATCTGCTCGACGGCGAGATCGGCATCTCGTTCGCCGTCTGGGCACCGAACGCTCAGGCCGTTCGCGTCGTCGGAACGCACAACGATTGGAACGGCGAAGGCCACAGTATGCGTTCGATGGGCGTCAGCGGCGTCTGGGAACTCTTCGTGCCCGACATCGCGCCGGGCACGCTGTACAAGTATCAGATTCTGACGCGCGAAGGGGTGTGGATCCTGAAGGCCGATCCGATGGCCCAGCGTACGCAGATTCCACCGGAGACCGCATCAGTCGTACCGTTCTCAGCGTATTCCTGGAAGGATGGCGCGTGGATGACCAAGCGCGCTGCCACTCGGGCAGTCGCGAAGCCGATGTCGATCTACGAAGTGCACCTGGGCTCCTGGCGGGAGGGCCTCGGATACCGTGAGATCGCGGATCCCCTCATCGAACACGTCACCAGAACCGGCTTCACACATGTGGAATTCATGCCGCTTGCTGAGCATCCATTCGGGGGCTCCTGGGGTTACCAGGTGAGCGGATATTATGCCCCGACCGCGCGATTCGGCACTCCCGATGACCTGCGATACCTCATCGACAGTCTGCACCAAGCCGGCATCGGAGTGCTGCTGGACTGGGTTCCCGGTCACTTCCCGAAGGACGATTTCGCGCTGGCCCGCTTCGACGGACAGTCTTTGTACGAACATCCCGATCCTCGTCGCGGAGAGCATCAGGACTGGGGCACGTTGATCTTCGACTATGGACGGCCTGAGGTTCGCGGTTTCCTCGTGGCCAACGCCCTTTACTGGCTCAGTCAGTTCCACATCGACGGACTGCGTGTCGACGCCGTCGCATCGATGCTCTATCTCGACTACTCACGTCAGGACGGCGAGTGGGAGCCCAACATCCACGGTGGTCGAGAGAACCTCGAAGCGATCCGTTTCCTTCAGGAGGTCAACGCCACGGCATACCGCGTTCACCCCGGAATCGTGATGATCGCGGAAGAATCTACGAGTTTCCCCGGCGTAACCGGCCGTACCGATCATGCAGGGCTGGGCTTCGGCTTCAAATGGAACATGGGGTGGATGAACGACTCCCTTCAGTACATGGGACGCGATCCGATGTATCGCGCGCATCACGAAGGCGAGATGACGTTCTCCTTCGTGTATGCCTTCGGCGAGAACTATCTCCTGCCGATCAGTCACGACGAGGTCGTCCATGGCAAAGGAAGTCTGCTCTCCAAGATGCCGGGTGATCATGCCCACAAGCTTGCGAACGTGCGCGCGTACCTCGCATACATGTGGGGCCACCCTGGTAAGAACCTGCTGTTCATGGGACAGGAGTTCGGACAGATCGCAGAGTGGTCCGAATCACGCGCCTTGGACTGGTGGCTGCTCGATCAGCCGTCGCATGCACAACTCCAACGCTTTGTCGGCGCCATGAACACCGTCTACCGTGAGAATGCTCCGCTGTGGGAACGAGACAGCGACAGTTCCTGCTTCCACCGCCTCGGCGCGCCGGAGTGGGATCCGAACATCATCGCGTTCGAGCGACGCGACAGCCACGGCGGACGCGTCATCGTGATCAGCAACTTCGCCGGGGTGGAGCGCGCCCGGCTGCGCTTGGAACTTCCCCTCGCCGGGGTGTGGACGGAGATCCTCAATACGGATGCCTTCGACTACGGCGGCGGCGGAATCGGCAACTACGGCCGGGTGGCTGCACCGCTCCCCGACGACGGGGGCGCGCCGATGACGAAGATCACCATCCCTGCACTGTCGACGATCTGGCTGCGCCACCAGGGCTGAGCTCAGAAGAGCAGCGAGGACAAACGGTTACGGGCCGCGATGACGCGCGGATCCGCCGAACCCACGAGACCGAAAAGCTCTACGAGTCGCTCCCTGACCTGTGCGCGCTCGTCCGCAGGCACGGCCGTGAAGAGATCGAGCAGGCGCGAGAAAGCATCTTCGATGTGTCCGCCCGAGATGTCGAGATCAGCGACGGCGAACTGCGCCGTCACGTCAAGCGGGCCTTCAGCTGCCGCGGCTCGCGCTTGCTGAAGGTCCAGCCCCTGCACGCGGTCCAGCAGCCGAACCTGTCCTAGCCCCGCACGGGCATCCTCATCGCGAGGGTTCTCCGCCAGCGCCTTCTCATACGCGGTGATCGCGGACGTGAAGTCACCTCGTTCGATAGCGGCGAAGGCCTCGGCATGCAGCGGTGGCAACGGCCGCTCAGCCTCGTCCGCCTCCGCAGGCTCGCCCGCCGCGCCGACGGAATCGGTCACACCGTTCTGCGCAGCGACCTGCAGCAACTGGTCGAAGACCTGACGCACCTGCTCCTCGGGAACGGCACCGGTGAACATCGGCACAGGCTGCCCGGCGATGAGCGCGACCACCATCGGGATCGACTGTGCTTTGAAGCTCTGTGCGAGCTGTGGATTCGCGTCAACATCGACCTTGGCGAGCACAACGCGTCCTGCGAGTTCGGTGACGACCTTCTCAAGGATGGGGCTCAACTGCTTACACGGTCCACACCACTCCGCCCACAGATCCACCACCACGGGAACGGTGCGCGACAGCTCGAGAATCTGTCCGAACGTCGCATCGGTGACGTCGACGATGAAGCCAGCGGATGACTCAGCGCCCGCCTCAGCTGTCGTTGCCTGTTGCGTAGAGGCCGCGGGTCGGTTGCGGAGAGAGGAGAGGTCGACGGCGCCCCGGAGGGCCGCTGCGGAGATATCGCTCACTTGATCACCTTCACGTTGAGAATGTCCTGGTGTACTGCGAGAAGTCGGATCTGGGCAGTCGATCCCTGCGCCGGCACGGAGAAGAACAATTGCAGACCATACGAGGTCTCCACGCCCTTCGACGCCTCTTCTGCACCAGTGAGGGCCTTTGCCTCGGGATTCTCGCCGAACCGAATCACGGCATCGCCGGATGTCGGTTTGATGGTTTCGCTGTCGACCATGGATACGGCAACGATCGCACCGCTGTCGAGTGTAGCGAGCGCGACGGGATCAGCCGAACTCGGCACGATGTCGAAGGAGATCTTCGAGGTCTCAGCCGCGCCCTTGTCCACGAGGCCTTGCTTCACAGCCTCCCGGCTCGCTTTGATCGATTCTGCAAGCGTTATGGCCACAGGATCGAACAGCCCATAGTGCTCGCTCTTCTCCCCCGCATCCACGACGTCAGCGAACGCAGTGGCGACGTCATCCGGGGAGAGCGCCAGGAAGGCTGCGGCGTTCTCTGTGATCAGGCTCGTTCCCAACCAGGCCGGAGCAAGCGTGGGAACTTCCGCCGACGCCTGCATCTCCGCGACGTTGGCCACTTTGTAGTTCGTCCAGGGGTCCGACTGCGTCATCGTCAGGATGACCGGGGGAACGGTCTCGTCGCTCTTGCTCTTGCTCAGAACCAGCACGGTCCTCGGCCACGAATCCGTAGCTTGCGGCAGCAGAACCTCGATCGCGTCCGTCGGGATGCTCGCCGGCAGCGCTCGGTCGGTGAGTTTCGCGCGAAGCTTATAGTCCGTCTCACGCGCTTCCAGCGCTGCACCGCTCAGTCGCGTGCTGGCGAGATCGAGGTCTCTTGTCTCGTCGGCTTCTTCCAAGGTCGCTGCGATGTCGAGCAGAATGCGCGATGCCTGAGCCTCTGTGACCGCCGGTGGCTTCTGATTCTCTGGCGCGATGACGGTCGGAGTCGGCGATGGTGTCGGCGTCGCCGCGCCGAACTGAGGCCAGGAATCACTGGAGCAGCCAGCGAACATCAGCGCCGCCACGCCGAGCGCAGGCAGGGCGAGCATACGGCGCCGTCCAGACAACGCACGTCGTTCTGTTCGAGAACTGTCGGCGTCCTTGTCCGCTCCGGCGTCAGTGGCGTCGGATTCCGCTTCTGGCGCCGATACCTCGATGCTCTTGCGCTCCGGCACAGGTTCGACGGCGATGTCGATCGCCTCTGTGGGAGGCAGAGGTCCGATGCCCTTGCGTCGCGGTCCGCGTCCCCGACGCTGAAAACGAATGGCGAGAACGTACATCACGACACCGAGCAGCAGCATGGCCGCACCCGCAGAGATCAGAGGCCCCACCAGCGGAGTGGAGTTATCCAGCGGCCACGAGATCACGATGTCGTCCGGGGCGTCGGCTGTGCCGTCCTTCGCAATCAGAACGCTCATTCCCTCAGGAAGCTGCATGTCGGTGATCAGCTGATCCGGTTCGCTGAACGAATCGAGCCAGAGATCGGAGCCGGCTGGATTCCGGTCCGCCTCCTCAGCCGCTTCGTCATCGGCCGCTGCGTCTTCGTCTGTGGCAGGGTCCTCTGCGGCGGCATCCTCGTCGTCGGCCTTCGGCTCGACGAGGGTGGAGGCGATGTCTCCGCTCCCGCCCGCGTCTATCGAGTTGTACGTCGCATCCGACAACCAGGCCTCGAGATCTGCCGTGCGCCCGTACGCCGCGAAGATCTCTCCGTCGCCCCGGATCAGCATGGTTTGCTTACCCGGATGCTGACGCAGCACCGCACCGTCTATGAGCAGGTACGGCGCCGGGCCATCGACGCTCACCTCCGTCTGCACCGCGGACGGCCCCATGAAGATGGTTCGCTGAGCGATGCCTGCTCCGATGAGAAGCGTGGCCAGGACGAAGGCCACGACGGCCCATACGAAACGCACGAAAAGTCTCCTTACGTGATCCGGACGCCTCGCCCGGATCTCCGCTCGACGTTTCAGACTATCGAAATCACCTGAGTATTGACTACGAGGGGTTTTCGCTGGATGCGTCCGGCACGTCGTGAGCTGTCGATGCCCCTCGCCGACTACCCTGATATCAGTCCTGCCGAGGAGTATCCATGAAGGTTCACAATCCGTTCCGCACCGCACTCGTGGCGACGCTCGGCGTGGGGCTGGGCATCCTCCTCATAGGGAGCCTGGAATCGGTGTCCACTGTGCTGCTCTACATCGGTACGGCCCTGTTCATCAGCCTCGGGCTTGACCCCGTCATCTCGTTCTTCGAACGTCGCAGACTTCCACGGTGGCTCGCGGTGCTTGTGACGATCCTTGGCGTGCTGGGCATATTCGCGGGGATCGTGCTCATCGTGCTGCCGATAATCGTCGAGCAGGTCGGTCAGCTGGTTCGACAGATCACGGACCTGGTCCAGAGCAGCAATGACATCTGGGGCGATCTGCGCGCGTGGCTGGGCGATGTCTTCCCCGCGCTCGACATCGATCGCATACTGAACGAAGCACAGGGCTGGTTGCTCGCGAACATGGGCGACATCACTGGCGGCGTCATCACGGCCAGCCTCGGTCTCGTCACCGGGCTCTTCGGCGCGTTCATCGTCTTGATCCTCACGATCTATCTCACCGCCTCCACGCCGTCGCTCAAGCGGTCGGTCTACCAGCTGGTGCCCGCCTCCAGGCGGCCGCGGTTCATCGATCTCGCAGAGCAGATCACTGACTCCGTCGGCTACTACGTGATGGGTCAGGTCACGCTCGGCGTGATCAACGGCATTCTGAGCGCGATCTACCTCAGCATCATCGATGCACCGTTTGCTGCGGTGCTCGCCGTCGTGGCGTTTTTCTTCTCGCTTATCCCCCTGGTGGGCACTCTCACAGGCTCCACGATCATCGTGCTGGTGTGCCTACTCCCCGGCCTCGGATCACCCGCGACGGCTCTCGCGGCCGGCATCTACTACCTGGTCTACATGCAGATCGAGGCTTATGTGATCTCACCGCGCATCATGAGTCGTGCGGTCTCGGTGCCCGGCGCCGTCGTCGTCGTCGCTGCGCTTGCGGGAGGCTCCCTGCTTGGCCTGCTCGGCGCACTCATCGCGATCCCGGTGGCCGCGAGCATCCTGATCATTTATCGGCAGGTGCTCATCCCACGTATGAACGAGCGCTGACCGGGCGTTCACCGGTCAGGTCAGGCTCTCATGCTCAGGCCAGCCGCCAGCAATGCGTGTGCCAATGCCGGCGCGCCGCCAAGTCTGCGGCATCGCCCAGCACGCCGTCAGCGCGCCAGATCACAAGATGCGCGGTTCCTGCGCTTACCGCGCGGCCGCAGCCCGGGCACACGTACGCTTTCTGCGCCTGCACAGCCGAGATCGGTTGCACTGTCCATTCGCGGCCATGCCGGATCTCGGTGCGCTTCCATCCCGCCAGGAGACGGTCGAACGATTCGTCAGCGGAGGAACGCTCCGGACGCCGCCTGTGTGAACGTGGCATATCGAAGCATTACCACCAGTGGTTGTTCTTCCAGAAGTTGACCGCGCCTTCCCAGCTGCCGTAACGGCCGGTGGCATACCCGTTGGCCCAGCGCAGGTTGTCGATCGGGTCGTAGCCGTTGCCCGGCACCTTGCTGCACGGGTACGCCTGGACGAGCCCGCAGGCGCCGGACGAACTGTTCGTCGCGTTCGGGTTCCAGCCACTCTCGCGAGACACGACGTAGTCGACGTAACCCCAGTCACCTGAGGGAATACCTGCCGCCGCCATCCATTCTGCTGGGGCGCCCCCGCCGGTGTAATAGAGCGGACCTCCGCCGCCATTCGACGAACTCGAGGCCGGTTCGGGCTCGGGCTCCGGTTCGGGCTCGGGCGGAGGCGTCACGTAGACGTCATACGCGCTGCGCTCCATCGGTGCGATGGTCGCTCCCTCGGCGGTCACCGTGAGGTCCTGCGTGTCCATCAGCGCGAGAGAAAAAGATGTCTCTGACTCTGTCGTGGCCGGCTCGGCCAATGCGACGCCCGTGGGCGCGACGATCGCGCCGGCGAAGGCGACAACAGCCAAAGCAGCAAAGGTGCCGGTCAGGTTCTTACGAGCTGTGCGGCGGCGCGGGCGCTTCACCGATGGGGGGGCAACGACCGCAGAAGCACCGCTGAAGCCAGCGGAATCGAGCTCTTTACCGGAAGTCACAATATATCCAGTGTATCCAGGCATACCTGAATTGACCATGAGAGGCCTCAGCGCACTGCGAGAATGACGTCGATCGTGGCGTCCAGCAGCGCGTCGACCTGCTCCTCGCGGTAGCCACCGCGCTGCATGCGGAAGGCCGCAGAACGCAGCTGTTCGACCGAGAGCGCATCGCCGTCGCGCAGGTATCGTACGATGCGTGCAGCGACATGGTCGACTTCATCCACACGGTAGCCAAAGGTGAGCAAGCCCGTGCGCGCGAACTTGTGTCGACGGCGGCGCGCGAGGTGGTCCAGAATGATCTGCGCCTCGGACCGTGCCTGCCCGATCCAGTTCTCCACACCCTCTTCACGAACGACACGTTCGCGACGTCGTGCCGCGAAGGCGTCTTCGATGCGGCCGAGAGCCGCGTCGACCTCACCGATGTCGTATCCGTTCTTCACCAGCGGGAACGACGCCATACGGATATCTGCTGCGGTCAACTCATCCAGCTGCTTCTCGAAGCTTTCGCGGGCGGCAGCCAGAAAAGTATCGACGGCAGCCGGGTGATAGCCACGCTCTCGTCCCTCTGTGAGGCTGAAGGCCGAACGATGCTGATCTGGTTCGTTGTCAGTCACATCGATCACCGTATCTGAACTCATCACCGAACCACCAAAGGCGAAAACAGGAAGTAGAGGGTCAACGCGACGATCGTGGAGGGAAGAATACTGTCGATGCGATCAAGGAGCCCTCCATGACCGGGGAGCCACGAGCTCATGTCTTTGATGCCGATGTCGCGTTTGATCATGGACTCACTCAGATCGCCGAGAGTGGCTGTGAGCAGGATGGCAGCGCCGAAGATGACGCCGGCCCACCACGGCAGGCCGAGCATGAAGATCGCGAGCAGCACTCCGGCGAGGATCGCGGCGACGACCGCGCCTGCAAAGCCCTCCCACGTCTTCTTCGGGCTGATGCGCGGCGCCATCGGATGCTTGCCAAAGGCGAGTCCAGCAGCATATGCTCCGGTGTCCGCCGCGACGGCGATGGCCACCAAAGCAAGCACCCACCACTGCCCACCGTCCTGGACGAGCAGCATGAGTGCGACGCTGGCGAGGAACGGAACATAGACCGGTACGAAGCCGCTGACAAGGGCATCCGTGAGAACGGCGCCGTAGGTGCGACCGTCCTTCGCCAACATCTGCGCCACCAGGCGCCAGACAACCACGAGCGCGACGGCTGAAAGCAATGTCACCCAGCTCAACCACACCGGCGCAAAATACCCCGCGACCACCAGCAGGACGCCGACGATGACCTGCGGGACGATGTCGACACGCCGGCCCGCCATCCGCAGGGCACGCGTCAACTCGAGGATCCCCAGCACCGCGATCGCCAAAGCGATGAGGACGAACACTTCCTTGACGATCAGCAGCGATCCCAACACCACGGCGCCGAAGCCCAGACCGACCAGAATCGCCAGAATCAGGTCTCGGCCGGTGCGCGCCTTGATGCGTTCGTTCGCCTGGTCCAATTGCTCGCGCGCCTGTGTCACGTGCGTTTCGAACTCTCCCCTGGCTTGACGCAGCTGCTCGCGCATATGCGTTGCCGGTTCACCGGGGATGTCACGTGTGACGGGCATCGGGGGTCGGGGCGGAATCATCGCCTCATCGACGAGCGGGCTCGGGTCGGCCGCAGAGACGGCCATCTCCGGGGTCGCTCCATCACGAGCTTCGCGCCGCGTCAGCGGGCGTTGCTCTTCAGCGTCTCCGGTTGCATGGCTCATTCCTGCTCACACCTCGAGTAGCTCAGATTCCTTACGCTTGAGTGCTTCATCGATGAGGTCGACATGCTGCCGCGTGAGCGCGTCGAGCTCTTTCTCGCCTCGAGCGATCTCGTCCTCGCCCACGTCGTTCTTCAGCGCGTCCAACTCATCCTTCGACTTACGACGGATGCCTCGCACGTGCACCTTGGCGTCTTCTGCTTTGGTGCGCACGAGCTTGACGTACTCCTTGCGGCGCTCTTGTGTGAGCTCCGGCATGGTCACGCGCACGATGTTGCCGTCGTTAGTCGGGTTCGCGCCCAGGTTCGGCATGTCACGAATGGCCTGCTCGATGGCCTTGAGCGCTGACTTGTCATAAGGAGTCACGATGAGTGAGCGCGCTTCAGGGTTAGCCAGAGAGGCGAGCTGCGCAAGCGGCGTGGGAGAGCCGTAGTAGTCGACCATCACCTTCTGGAAAAGCTGTGGATTCGCGCGCCCCGTACGAACTGTCGCGAAGTCTTCCTTGGCAGATTCGACAGCGCGCGTCATGCGGGTGGTGGTTTCAGCGAGGACATCCGCGATCACGGGCGACTCCTATCGTCGGGGTGGTCTTGCAATTCTATCCGAGTGCATGCCGGCACCTCGGCCACCGCGCGCTCACGCGGTGACGAGCGTGCCGATCTCTTCTCCAAGCAGCGCACGTGTCACGTTACCGGCCGGCTCCATGCCGAACACCCGCATGTCCATGTTGTTGTCCATACACAGGCTGAAAGCTGTGGAATCGACGACCTTGAGCCCCCGCTGCAATGCGTCGAGGTAGGTCACCTTCTCGATGCGCGTCGCTGAGGAGTCCTTGTTCGGATCGGCGGTGTAGATGCCATCCACGCCGTTCTTGGCGACGAGCACCTCCTGGGCACCGATCTCCAATGCCCGCTGCGCAGCAACGGTATCGGTGGAAAAGTACGGCAGTCCTGCGCCCGCACCGAATATGACGACGCGTCCCTTCTCCATGTGACGCTCTGCGCGCAGCGGGATGTAGGGCTCGGCGACCTGGGTCATTGAGATCGCAGACTGCACGCGCGTCGGGGCACCGGCCTGCTCGAGGAAGTCCTGGAGTGCGAGAGCATTCATCACCGTTCCGAGCATGCCCATGTAGTCGGCACGTCCGCGAACCATGCCGCGCTGGCTAAGCTCGGCGCCGCGGAAGAAATTGCCGCCGCCGACGACGATCGCCACCTCAACGCGATCTACTGCTTCGGCGATCTCACGCGCGATCTGACTGACGATGTCGGGGTTCACGCCGACCTGTCCGCCTCCGAAAGCTTCGCCGGAGAGTTTGAGTAGGACGCGGCGGCGTCCGGTGCGTTCGGTCATTGGTGTGGTGTCCTCTCGTCCCGATTCAAGATAGTGCTTCCCGGGCAGAATGCACCCAGGCATGACGAAGGGGTTCGGATCCGGGTGGATCCGAACCCCTTCTCGAAACTACGCTCCGACCTTGAAGCGAGCGAAGTCCGTCACGGTGATACCGGCGTCCTTCGCCACCTGGGCGACAGAGAGC
>JBEBSN010000099.1:0-10481 GCA_040394295.1 Microbacterium sp. | reverse complement strand
ACAGGTTCGCCTTCACCTCATACAACGGACGCTGCGCATCCCACGTGTCTGCCACAACAACCCCTCCCAATTGATGAATCCATCATATGATGGATATTAATGTCCGCTACCCGCTCCGATGCACCGATTGGACCTGCAATGAAGACCGCCTTCACCTTCATCGGAGAATCCGCGTTTCTGACCGGAGTCAGGCCTGATCACGATGACACTGAAGCTCGGCTGGCATCCGTCATCTCTGGAAACGTGAGTTCACGCCTTGCGGATTACCTGATTTCGTTACCAGCCAAGCCAGGCCCGCGAGGAACCGTCGAAGTCTCGTTGCAACTTCGGAATCTCACTGACTCTGGGGTTATCTCGCAACAAGACCCAGACCGGATCACGATTACTGATGTGACTGCGCTCAGCGCGCTCTCCACTTTTATGAAGAAGGATTGAGGCGTGGCAGTGCCAGCAAAAACCGTCACATCTGAAGCTCAGGATTCGGCACACATTACTCCAAAGGTCGTGGAGTTTCTGCGCAGTCGCATGCTCATGATCTTCGTGGTGATCGGTCTAGCAACGGGGATAACACTGTGGGCAACCGGTCTGGAGACAGCCCTCGCTGTCACTGCGTACCTGGTGCTCGGCC
The DNA here is from genome assembly GCA_040394295.1 of Microbacterium sp. Taxonomy (GTDB): domain Bacteria; phylum Actinomycetota; class Actinomycetes; order Actinomycetales; family Microbacteriaceae; genus Microbacterium. The sequence goes on along the minus strand of JBEBSN010000099.1, from coordinate 9,853 downwards.
TCGTGATCGTGGTCACAGTGATCGACATGGCTCGTGACCTCATGAGCGGGCACTGGGGGCTGGACGTTCTCGCGGTCATCGCCATGGTGGCAACTCTTGCGGTGCAGGAATATGTCGCGGGGCTCATTATCGCGTTGATGCTCATCGGTGGTGAAGCGCTCGAAGACTTAGCTGCGCGCCGCGCGGGCCGTGAACTTGACCAGCTGTTGAATCGAGCCCCGGTATTTGCGATGCGGATCCACTCGGTCACCGGTGAGGTCGAGCGTATCGCGATCGAAGAGGTCAGGATTGGCGATGAGTTGTTGGTGCGGTCCTCGGAGATTTTACCGGTCGACGGGGTGCTCATCTCGGATCACGCGACGATTGATGAATCATCGGTGACCGGTGAGCCAATACCGGCGAGCTATCGTGCTGGCGAAGCCGTGCTCTCTGGCACGGTGAACAGCACAGCGAGTTTCACTATGCGTGCGCAGAAGGTTGCGAGCGATTCGAACTATGCGTCAATTGTGCGGCTGGTTGAAGAAGCCGTGGAATCTCGGGCACCGATGGTTCGGCTCGCCGACCGCTATGCGGTGCCATTCACTATTGTTTCGTTACTCATCGCTGGCTTTGCCTGGTTCTTCAGTGGGGATCCGGTGCGATTCGCCGAGGTGCTCGTTGTGGCGACTCCATGCCCGTTGCTCATCGCCACCCCTGTCGCGTTCATGGGAGGCATGAGTTCAGCCGCAAAGTTGAACGTCATCATTAAGGACGGTGGCGTCTTGGAGGTACTCGCCCGGGTCCGTTCGGCCGCGTTTGATAAGACGGGCACCCTGACGGAGGGAAAAGCCGATGTGGTGGATATTCGCCCGGTTTCCCGCACAGCGAGCGAGACGCTTCGGCTCGCTGCTGCCGCTGAGCAGTTCTCCGTCCATGTATTCGCAGAACCGATCGTGGCTGCGGCAAGAAAACAGCAGCTCGCATTGCCGGAAGTATCGAACGCGGACGAGGTGGCGACAAACGGAGTGCTCGCTTCCCTAGCCGATGGCCTCGTGGTGCGAGTCGGTAAACCCGCGTTCATCGAGGAGGTGACGGGGCCGATTGTTCGCCCCACGCTCCAGGGAGAGGCTGCCGTCTATGTGTCAGTCGGTGACGAACTAGCTGGCATCATCATTCTGTCCGACCCGATTCGTCCGGCTGCGGCAGACACCATGGCCCGCCTTCGCGAAGCTGGGGTGACGGAGATCGCGATGGTGACCGGTGATGTTGCGCCAACCGCTGAGTCTGTCGCGCGCGCGGTTGGTATTGAAACAGTTCACGCTGAGACCACACCTCAGACAAAGGTCGAGATTGTCCAGGACATGCGGCCGGGACCAGTGCTCATGGTCGGTGATGGGATCAACGATGCTCCCGTGCTTGCGGCTGCCGACGTGGGCATCGCGATGGCTGGTCGAGGTGCCACCGTAGCGAGTGAGTCGGCGGCGGCGGTGATCACTTCAAATGACATTTCGCGCGTGGCAGATGTTGCGTATGTCTCGCGGCGAACCGTGCGGATCGCTTTGCAGTCGATCTGGATGGGCATCATCATCTCTGTGGTCTTGATGCTCGTTGCAGCATTCGGGTACCTGCCCGCAGTGGTGGGTGCCCTTCTGCAGGAGATCGTTGATCTCGTCGCCATCGTGTCGGCACTCAGAGCACTCCGCGCGCACAAAGGAGTGCAACAGAACCGCGTGACGCGAAGAGAGTTAAGAGCGGCTTCGGGCTCCAGAGACACGAAGTGACTGAAGTGGAGTGGCGCAGGGTCTCAATTCACGTCGGTTCGCTACGGTGAACGGCTACTACAAGACCGAACTCGTCCGCGGACCCTCACGATCGGGCCCCTGGAGAACCGTCGAGGACCTCGAACTCGCGACTCTCGGCTGGGTGCACTGGTACAACACACCCAGCGCCTCCACGGTTACCTCGGCGACATCCCGCCCGCCGAGTACGAGCAGACGTCACTCGGTTATTCCTAGTTGGTTTCGACGGGTAGGCGCGTGTTCGGGGATTTTCGCCGCGAGTAGCTGGAGGGCGTGGACGGAGCTACTTCCCGGTTCGGTGTCGTAGACCATGACCGTCTGATCGGCGTCGTCGCCAGGTGTGAGTGCCTGGTAAGTGATCGTGAGGTCGCCGACGAGCGGGTGGTGGTATCGCTTGGTTCCGATGCTGCGCTGGTGCACGCGGTTGCGAGCCCAAAGACGTCGAAACTCGGGACTCCGAATCGACAGGTCACCGACGAGTTGAGCCAGCGCGGGATCATAAGGGTGTCGTCCCGCGTCTCTTCGGAGCATCGCGGCCGTGTCCGCGGCGACTTGATCCCAATCGGCGTAAAGCTCGCGGGCATGGGAATCGAGGAACACGAATCGCGCCTGGTTGCGCTCGGCAACCGGCATGCTGTCGAAGTCCGCAATGAGCAGTGCAGCGAGCCGGTTCTGACCGAGGATGTCCAGCCTGCGTCCGAGCACGAATGCGGGCCGGAGCGCGACCTCGAATGTGTCGAGCAGGGCCGTCGTCGCAGGGGCGACTCGCTGTGGTTTTGCAGGAGGCCGTCGCCGAACGCCGGGAGCCGGCCTGGCGATGGCACGCAGGTGTGCGCGCTCGACGTCGTCAAGTCGTAGCGCGTCGGCGATGGCGTCGAGGACCTCCGCAGACGCACTCCGGCTACGCCCCTGCTCAAGACGGGTGTAGTAATCGACGCTGACACCGGCCAGCATGGCCAACTCTTCACGACGGAGGCCTTCCACGCGACGTCGACCGAAATCAGCGATGCCTGCCTGCTCGGGAGTGAGCCGAGCCCGTGCTGCGCGCAGGAAGTCGGCTAGGTGAGGCTCGGGTTGGTCGGGCATGCACTTAGTCTCCCAGGCGCCAGCTCGGGCCGCGAGAGTTAGGGGTGCCCAATTTGTCCCAGGAAAATATGGGCATTCTCCGCCCACTCGATCTCACGGACGATGAATGAGTCGCACTTCGCGACACAATCCTGAAACCCTACGAAACGGAATGTTACTTATGTCTGTTTGGATGATCACCGGTGCCGCACGCGGGCTCGGACTTGAGATCGCTCGCGCCGCCCTGGCGTCCGGCGAGCAGGTCGCTCTCGCCGCGCGTCGCCTGGAAAGCCTGCCGAAGGATGTCCTCGACAACGCGAACGTACTTCCAGTTCGGCTCGACGTGACGGATGAGGCGCAGGCCGCTTCTGCCGTGGCGGAGGTCGTTGAGCGCTTCGGCGCGATCGACGTGCTTGTAAACAACGCGGGCCGTGGTCTGCTCGGCGCGTTGGAGGAGATCACCGATGCGGAGGCACGTTCGCTATTCGACGTGAACGTGTTCGGCTTGATCAACACCACTCGCGCGGTGCTTCCGATCATGCGTGCCGCCGGACACGGCAAGCTCGTCCACATTGGTTCCCGGTCCGGCTTCGAGGGCGAGCCAGGGGTGAGCATGTACTCCGCGTCCAAGTTCGCCGTCGCAGGGATAAGCGAGGCTCTCGCGGCCGAGCTGGAGCCGTTCGGTATCCAGAGCATGGTCGTCGAACCCGGTGTGTTCCGAACAGACTTCCTCGACCCCTCGTCCGTCCAGCTCCCTGACGGCCGCCTCGCCGCCTACGACGGCACTCCAGCGCACGTCACCCTCGACTGGGCAGGCGAGGCCAATCACACCCAACTCGGAGACCCCGTCAAGGGTGCAGCGTTCATCTACGAGGTTGCCGCAGGCGAGAAGCTTCCGCTGCACCTGCCTGTCGGCCAGGATTCACTGGATCGGCGAATCGTGATGAGCGAACGTATCGACCGCGAGATCGCGTCACTGCGCGAAGCGTCGGCAGCGACCGCGCACGATGATAGCGAGTGACAGCATGTCGGGCATCTTCGAACCATACCCAGTCGGGCTCGTGCATCGACTGATTGAGCCAGGCCCGACGGTGATGATCACCACTGTCGGTGAGAATTGGCCCACGATCATGACGAACGGGTTCAACATGCCCGTTCGTCATGACGGCCTCCTCGCCGTCATAATCGGCCCCTGGGACGCGACCTACGAGTCACTGCGCCGCACGCGCGAATGCGTCGTCGCTGTTCCCGGCATAGACCTCATCGAGACGGCCGTCGACGTGGGCAACAGCTCGAGCGTTGACGTGAACAAATGGGAGCGATTCGGGCTCACTCCGCTCCCGGCGTCGATCATCGATGCGCCCCTCGTCGGGGAGTGCGTAGCGAACATCGAGTGCGTCGTCGAAGACGACTCCCTCGTCGATGCCTGCGGCCTCTGGGTTCTGCGCGCAAAAGCAGCCTGGCATCATCCCGAGAACAACGCGCCGGAGTTCCACCACCGCGGGAACGGCACATTCACCGAAAACGGCGCCATACACGATCTGCGAGACCGCATGACGCGATGGCAGCACCTCTCCTGAGCACAGCACCCGATACTGACCCCACTCCAGTGAGGGCGCTCGACCGAGCAACAAGTCAACTACATCATGTCGAAACTCATCACACACAAGTCACAGGCTCTACCCGCTCGTGAGCGAGCTCGCCGCGAATGCTGACCATGGAGACATCGTGGCATGAAGTGGGGACCTTGGCGCCTTTCGGTTCAGACGAGCGATTGTTGAGTGGAAACTCAAGATCGAAAGGCTTTACTCGCCGGGATCATCTTCCATGCGGGCGACCAGACTTGCCGCTGTTGGGGCGGGCAACCCGGTCCGCGGTGCCGGCGAGTAGCCCCGGTCTTGGCGAGCGCGCCGCATGGGACCGTTCGGTGGGTGCTGACGAGGCCTCTGCCATCGACCGTGCTTCATCGCCGGCGAGTCGCTGGTCAGCGATACGGCGCTACGTACTCTCTCGCCGTTCGCCGCTGAGCATCGTTTCTGCCAACGCGTGTGTACCGATACGCACGGTGGCTAGGTCTCGACGGAGCAGCCGCCGGAGAGATTCAACAGTGTGCTCTACCAGCACATGTTCGCGTTCACTATCCGCAACGTCCGTGATGGAGAGAACTGCAACTAGACCCGATGACTTTTTGTTGACCTTGTAGCGGATTCCAACGATGACGTCTGGATCCTCATGTGCCCCGAACACCCACCGAGAGTGGATAGCGGAGTTGCGCTCGTCACGGCCCGCGACGAATCGTCCGAAGAACTGCTCGACCTTTCGAATGCCCACTCGCTCGTGCTCCGGCAGGTGATTGAGGCGGTCGTATAGATACTCGATCTGTCCGTTAGTGGCTACCAGCCGGCCGAGGATCGCGAAGAACTCCTCTGGGACGCTCTCACCAAACAGATCGAGAGGCACCCCGTACGGGTCGACATTCACGCCGTCGCGCGTGGTCGACTGATGACGCTCGCACGGCTCGTTGAGGCTCATCTATCGATTCTGGCTCAGCGCCCGACCTTCATCGCACTCGCTGCATCTCCATAGACTGCTTTCAACTGGTTACAGGAGGCAACATTCATGGGGTTCAAGGTCCGCAAGTCCATCAAGATCGCGCCAGGCGTGCGACTCAACGTCTCGAGTAAGAACATCGGCCTATCGGCCGGTGTTCGCGGCGCGCGCGTCAGCGTCAACACGAACGGCCGCACGACAAGAACAGTCGGCATCCCGGGCACCGGAATCTCTCACACAAGCTCAGCCTCGACGGGCAACCGACGCCCAGCTCCGCGCCGCCAGCAGACAGCTCAGCCGGTGCGTGCGCCGCGTCAAAAGAAGGTTAAGCCTGGCCTCACCGCCCCTGCGTGGGAGAAGCAACTGTTCAAGCAGATCGATGGGCAACCGGACGCCGCCGCCATCCACGCCATCGGCCAGCAGACCCCTTCGGTCGCGCCGACCGCCGCGATGGTCGAAGTCCTCCGTGTGGCCGGCCCGAACCGCGACAGCGAACGCGCCCGTGTGCTTCTCGGTTGGCTGTTCGATTCCGGCTACGACCCCGCTGCGGATCCCTTCATCACGAAGTACCTGGAGGCATCAGAGATCAACATTCCGGTCGCCACCGGCATCACCGCGGTCATGACATGGGACCGCCAGGCCCTTGGTCTGATGGTCGCCGAACTCGAGCAAGCCTCCGGCAACCATCCCCGCGCCACCGCGGTCGTCGAAGCGCTCGAACCCACGACGGTGGCCGCCGTGTCCCTTGCTGAGCTCTACGCCGAGGCCGAGCGATGGTCCGATGTCATCGACTTGACCAACGGCCTCACCAATGACGACGTCGCTGCGACCTTCCTCCTCATTCAACGCGGCACTGCCTTCCGCGAACAGGGCTACTTCGAAGCCGCCCGCGAGTCGCTCAAGGAAGCACTCCGCGTACGGTCGCGCCCCGCAGAACTCCGCCACCTAGCTTGGGTCTCTCGAGGCCAGACGTACCTTCTTGAGGGCAAAAAGGCGATGGCGCGAAAGGATTTCGAGCGCGTACTCGCGGAGGATGCGGCGTACCCCGACCTCGACAAGATGCTCGCATCGGTCGCGCCGTAGTCAACCAGAGAAGGCGACCCAGCGCGTGCGCTGACATCGAGGTTCGGTCCGGACTACGCGGTGCGCGGCGCCGATGAGGACACGTCGTCAGTGCCCAGTCAAGCGATCCCAGATGCTCTTGCGTGATCGCGGCAGCGGAGCTGGCTGCCGCCCCACTCGCGGAGAACCGTCGACGTTCTCCTTCGTGACACGGACGTCGCCTTCAATACCGACGACAGCGCGCAGGGTCGGCACGTACTCCTGAGCATCGGGCACCGCCGTCTTGACCGGCGGGATCGAGTCGCCGAGCGGTCGAACGATTCCGCCAGCATTCACCACGAGCCCAGCCGCGTCGACGACGAGGCGGATGACCTGCAAAGTCCCCTCGTCGATGCGTGGCATTCCCTCGCGCCACTCCCTGGCCTCGAAGTTGCTCAACGACCAAGTCAGGCGTCCAAGCCGGACGTCGTCTCGCCAGACCCACCAGCCTTTGTCTCCATCGAACCGGACATCGAAGACATCGCCGATGCGTGCGTTCGAGATCGCCCCCCGGTCGACGGAGCGCTCGTACATCTTGTTCGCGACGATGTGGCCCCGTGCGTGGATCTGCCGTGCGGCATCCGGAAGAACGCGGATGCCGATGTGCCGCGATCCGTCCTTGTTCGGCCCCGAGAGCAGCGGCCAGTTGCCAAGACCACGCTTCATGAAGGAATCATGTCATAGCTCATTCCCGCGGTTTGCCCCGCTTCTCGCCGCCACTCGGGCGGCTGTCCCCGCTGGTCCCTACCCTCGGGTGCGTTGACAAGGGCGGCCAAGGTCCCGCGGACCCAGCCGGAGTCGAATCGTTATCGCCAAGCCGGGTCTGAACAAGTTCTCGGCGTGCGGCCAGACCAGGAATCGCACTCCTCGCCCCGAGCGAATCGGTTTGTCCGTAGCTGGTTCATATCTCATCAGGTTCGCCGAGTCAGCGACATCTGGCGAGAAATCGTATGTTCGACGCTATCCACCTGTGAGGCTGGCTATTGCTAGGCAATCTTGTACGAGAGCGGCACCCTAGCTTGAGGGGAGCCAGAGGATGCGGGCATTAGAACACGCTACTGACATCACGTTGGTTGACCAGCGCGTGGCGATTTGCGGCGACTGGCATGGCGGCCTCGGCTGGGCTCGCATGATCGCCCGGGCACTCCCCCGCCTCGCGCCCGACGTGGCGACCATCCTCCACCTCGGCGACTGGTGGATGCCTCCCGCAGAGGTCGATGAGATCTTCGCCGAGACCGACATCGACCGCATCTACGTGACCGTCGGCAACCACGAACAATTCGACGAGATCAGTCCGCTTCTCGATGAGCGTCCCGGCTGCGCCGTGCGCGTCTCGAAGCTCACCTGGATACTCCCGCGGCCGGCCCGCATGACCATCGCCGGCCGCACTGGACTATCTCTCGGCGGTGCCGCGTCCGTCGACCGCAAGTCGAGGATCGAACGGTTGACCTGGTGGCCCGACGAGGCCATCAGCGACGCCCACGTGTCTGCTGCAATCGCGGGCGGCCATGCCGACCTGATGCTCACCCACGAGTCCCCGGCGAACACACCCGTCCGCCCTGTCCGAGAGATCCTGCGCACGAACCCTCACGGCTTCCCCGATAGTGCACTCGAAGCGTCCGCAGCATCTCGCGCACGAGTCAGCGAGGTCTGGGATGCCGTGCGCACTATCCGCCGCCGCGACCGTGTCTGGGCGAACCGGTACACGAAGACCACGGGTAGCGGTGACCTCACCATCCCGAGGGGCGGTCGAACATCATCTTCGACATCGCCGGGCTCATCTGCGCATGACGTGCTCGCGCTGACACCGATGCGCACCTGAGCTCCTCCCCTCACTGACAACTCCCGCCGGCGGCATGCCCGGCACGCTCCCAGCAACACCAGGACAATCGAACGCGCCCGAAAACCGGGCGCGTTCGTTTTCTCGGCCCCAGAATCGGTCGGATCAAACTATCTGAACCGGAATCCAGCGCCGCAGACATGAAAAAGGAAAGGGCACCTGCTCAAAGCAGGTGCCCTTCCCTTTTCTCTAGATGTTCTGCAATCAGTATTGCCAACAGCCCATCTGGTCGGGCTGACAGGATTTGAACCTGCGACCCCTTGACCCCCAGGTGGCAGGAACAAGCCTCATAACCCACCTGACCAGGGGTTTTGTGTTTCAGGAGCCTGCTCTAAGCGCGTCACGTTTTGCAGGGTTTGCAGGCTGTTGGTCACCTAATTGGTCCACTTCATCGCACGCGCTATGCCTTGGTTCGCGTTTGTGCCCTCATCGCCTCGACGGCGGCAACAAGATCTGAGTCCTCGACGCTCGTCTCGTTCCACTCCGTCCAGAAGTTGCGAGTTGCACTGGCCGGCTTCACCTTGGGTGGGTCAAGGCGGATTCTGGTCGGGAGAATGATCGCGTCTCCCAGAAGCAAGGCTTCACCAACATCGAGAAGCGGCAACGCAGCGGCGATTCCCTCCATGCTGTCTGGCATCAGGCGTTTCACTACAGCTTGATCTTGATCGTTAGTAAGACGAAGCACAACAAAGTTGTTGCACTGCGACAGAACTGTCCGGCTGACGCCAGATGGGCGTTGGCTCACGACGAGGAGGGAGATTCCGTACTTGCGTCCTTCTTTCGCGATTCGTTCGAAGGATTCGAGCGCCCTCTGTTCCGCCGGGTCTGCGACCGACGCGGGGAGGTAGAGGTGTGCCTCGTCGCAGACGAAGGTCACAGGGGTTCGTACGTCCTCATCGGTCCAGAAGTGGATCTCGTAGAAGCCGCGAGGCAGGCCAACCAGTTCCTCGCCAAGACCCCCACGAGGAAGGGCATCAGCAACGGACCCAGCCTGTGACCACGAATGGAACCACGCTCTGACCGTCCCAGAAGGGGCCGGAAGACCCTCGTTGCTGGACAGTGGAGCTTCAGCCAGCATCGCGGTCTGCCATCAGGTGCGCGACGACCGGTGCGAGTGCGACACCCAGGGCGTGGTGCTGGTCGGCGTCGAGATGCACGCCGTCGTGCTTGCTGCTGGTGGTGATCGTGTTCGAGTCGAAAAAGACGCAGCCGGTGTCTTCGCTGATCTGTCGAATCGCCTGCGCGAGACCCTGTGCGGCGATATCCCCGCCCGCGAACTTCGGGCCGATCGCTCCTCGAGGGTTGTCAAGCTGCGGGGGCGCGATGACGAGAATCGGCGGGGTAGGCATCCCGGGCTCGATCGGCGCTGTCCTGATCGCGTTGATGAGCGCGGCGATGCCCATCGCGGAGTGCCAGGGTTTGTGCTGGTGCATGGATTGGAAGTCGTTCGTGCCGAGTAGGAGAATCACGAGGTCGAGCGGGGATTGCGCTTCTATGACCTGTTGGATGCCGCTGAGGG
>JBEBSN010000098.1:0-10596 GCA_040394295.1 Microbacterium sp. | reverse complement strand
AGGAGGTCGCGCGCGTCGAGCCGATCGGCGAAGCGACGGCGCACGGATTCCAGGTGCACGGCAGTCGCTTCGCGAAGGGCGTCGAGCCCGAGGGGGGCGAGCACGAGCAGACAGCCGCGGCCATCTGCCGGGTCGGGGTCACGGCGAATCAGCTCTCGCGCTTCCATCCTGCCGGCGTGACGCGACAGCCTGCTCCGCGACCACCCCATCTTCTGCGCCTGGGCATGCAGTGTGCTCATCATCTCCGGCGCTTCAACAAGGGTGCTGAGCACTTCGTAGTCGGGCTCCGAGAGGCCCGATGCTGCAAGGTCGTGCACCACACCGGCCTGCACGGCGATCATCATGCGACGGAACGCGCGCCAGGCGACTTCCTCATCCTCGCTCAACCAAGGCGCCGCCGACCCCACCCTTTTCGTTGACATGTAATCATTCTACGATCTATGCTCGTTTACATGTCAACGAAATCTCCTAGAGTCGTGATCCTCACGTGCAGCACCAGACCCGGAGCGATAGGCCCGGCGGTTGCAGACTGGCTCCTGCACACTCTCACCCTCCACGCTGACGCACTCGACGTCGAACTTCAGCATGTGTCGTTGCGCGATCTCGATCTCCCGTTCTTCGACGAGGAGGAACATCCGGCGCTCGGCGCCTATCGAAACCCGCACACCAAAGCGTGGAGCAAGATCGTCGACGAGGCGGATGGCTTCATCGCGGTCACGCCTGAATACAACTACGGCATGCCCGCAACGCTCAAGAACGCCCTCGACTACCTGAGCCATGAATGGGCATGGAAGCCCATGGGGTTCGTGAGCTACGGCAACACGTCGGCGGGCACCCGATCCGTGCAGCACGCGAAGCAGGTGATCACGACGCTTCGTCTCGTCCCCCTCGGCTCGACCGTCGCCCTGCGCCTGAAAGACACGATCGATTCGACCGGGGTGCGTCCGAGCGTACAGCTGACCGCGTCGGCGAACGGCTTGCTGGAGGAGCTGGTCAGACTAGCTCACGCACTCAAGCCCATGCGGGAGGCTGCACGACCCGGTATCGAAGTCGGGCCGTTGCCCGGTAGCTATACACGCCCATTGACTCCCAACGACGCCCCGCATGTACTGGTTCTGCAGCGATGCTGCTGGGTCGACGAGGCGTTGAGCAACGAAACGCTGGACCTCGCTCCGTTCACCGAGACCCTCGAAGACGTGCAGGCCTGGCTCACCGACTGGGAGAGCGTCGGACTCTGGCTCCACGGTCGTCTCATCGGAATGGTTCGCGCTCGACGCGCATCGCGAACAGGGCACATCGGCAGACTCGCCGTCGTTCCCGATCTCTACGGGCGGGGAATCGGGCGCTGGCTCCTCCGGCACGCGACGGATGCTCTCGCCAGCTCCTGCGACCGGATAGAGCTCAGCACCGGATCGCGGAGCACGAAGAACATCCATCTGTACACGAGCGAAGGATTCGTCCAGCACACCGAGAACCCCGAAGGAACAGTCGAACTCGTCAAGCGTTCTTGAAGCGAGGCCCGACGGACTGACATCCGGTCCCCTGCCCGTGCACCTACTTGTCGTCGCCCGATTGAGGAATCGGCACGCTTTCGAGGAATGCTCTTGCCGCGGGGGCGGGATTGAAGCTGCTCCACGCGAGGTACTCGATACGGGTGGGGCCAGCGGTCACCGGGATCATTCGAAGACCGTTGCTGCCGGCGGGAATGACAGCTGGTGAGAGCAGGGCGATCACGAGGCCCTGCCTGACCAGGTCGAGGATGAGGTCGGCGCTCATCGCTTCGAAGGCGACCTCACGATGGATGCCGGCGGCCTGGAACGCGAGGTCGGAGGGAAGCCGTCCGGGTGTTCCTTCGGGAAAGTCCACGAACACTTCATCGGCCAAGTCTTGCAACCGCAGTCTGCGACGCCGAGCCAGTGAATGCTCGGCGGAGACGACGACGATGAGCCGTTCCCTGGCAAGAACGCGCGCGTTCACGCCTTTCGGGGGTGCACTGTCGGGCAGCCCGAGCACTGCCACGTCCATACGGCCCTCGCTGATCGCGGTGACGAACTCATCGCTACCGCCGCCTCGGAGCTTGATCCGCACCGCAGGGTGGGCGCGATGGAAGTGCCCGAGCGCAGCGGGTATATCGATGGCGGTCACCGTCGGAATCACACCAATGATGAGACTGCCTCGAATCTGCCCGTCCGCCTCCGCCGCCTCGGAGACCGCCCGTTCAGCCGCATCGAGACTCTCTCGTGCTCGTGCCAGGAATGCCTCTCCGGCGGCGGTGATCTCAACCCTACGGCTGGTGCGCGCGAATAACCTCACCCCGAGTTCGCGTTCGAGCGCCTTGATCTGGTGGCTCAGAGCGGACTGCACCACGAGACACCGCTCCGCCGCGCGAGTGAAACTGCGTTCCTCGGCCACCGCGACCACATACCGCATCTGCTGAAACTCCACACTTCAATGATTCCTATTCATTACTGATATGACAACAATGTTCTGGACTCATCAGCATGTCGGACCCGACGATGTAACCATGAGCATCACGACCTCACCGCGCACGCCTCCAAGCGTGCACGCAAGATCCACGCGCCGAGTGGGTTGGACGATACTGACTGCGCTGACCCCGATGGCCTGGGGCACCACCTACATCGTGACAACGCACCTGCTGCCCGAGGGGCATCCTCTCTTCGCAGCGATGATGCGCTCGCTTCCCGCAGGTCTGATCGCGCTCCTGATCGCGAGGCAGTTGCCGCACGGTTCGTGGTGGTGGAAGAGCCTCGTGCTCGGCACCTTGAACATGGCCGCATTCTTCCCGTTGCTCTTCCTCGCAGCCCAGCAGCTGCCAGGCGGAGTAGCAGCCACGCTGGGTGCGGCACAGCCCATCGTTATCGCGTTCCTCGCCGTGGCGATCCTGTACGAGAAGCTCTCGCTCTGGCGAGTCACCTGGGGCGTGCTCGGCATGATCGGCGTTGCGCTCGTCGTCCTCGGCCCGAACGCTGCGATGTCGCCTCTTGGTATCCTCGCGGGCTTGGGCGGTGCCGTGTCGATGGGCATCGGCGTGGTGCTGACGAAGAAGTGGGGGCGCCCCGAAGGGGTATCAGCAGTCGGTCTGGCCGGGTGGCAACTCACCGCGGCCGGTCTTGTCCTGCTGCTGCCGGCTCTGCTCATCGACGGCATTCCGCCCGGTATCGACGGCAAGGCCGTGCTGGGGTACGCCTGGCTGGGGCTGATCGGGGCATTGCTGACCTACACCATCTGGTTCGCCGGCATTCGGCGTCTGCCTGTGACGGCAACCGCCCTGCTCGGCCTGCTCTCTCCGCTCGTGGCGGCGGTGCTCGGCGCCGCGATCGCAGGTGAAGCCCTGGCCCCACTCCAACTTCTCGGCTTCGCCGCAGCACTCATCGCGATGGTCGCCGGTCAACTCCCGCCACCGAGAAACAAAGACCATGTCCGATCATGAGAGCCGCTGCATTCGGCGCGATCGGCATGGTCAGGAGCGCTATCGACACCGAAGCCGTTCACTGTCTGTTCGTGAGAGCTTGTCCGATGATCCGCGCAGCTTCGGAGAACGCGCTGGGGTTGGGGCCGGAGTAGTTCAGACGGAGATAGCGGCCGGTTGGCTCGGCGGGGAACCAATCGTCACCTGCTGCGATGATGACCCCGCGAGCTTCGCATTCTCGGGCGAGCTGGAGCAGGTTCGTGTCGTCGGGCAGCCGCAGCCAGAGGTTCAGACCGCCGCACGGCACAGCATCCAGGCGCGCCGTCGGAGCGTGCTCGCGGAGCGCGTCGACGAGGAGATCGCGGCGGCTCGTGAGCTGTTGTCTGAGCGAGCGCAGGTGCGTGCGCCAGGCCGGTTGCGTGACCACATCGACCGCGACGGCTTGTAGCGCGGAGCTGACGTACATCTCCTGAGCCTGCGTGTCCGCGAGGATACGATCACGGGCAGGGCCGCGCGCGATCACGCCCGCGACCCGGACGGACGGGGAGACGCTCTTGGTGAGTGAGCGGATGTAGACGACATGGCCGCTGTCGTCACGGGCGGCGACGGGGACGGAATCGGAGGTGATGCCGAAGTCGTGCGCCCAGTCGTCCTCGATGAGGAACGCGCCGTGCTCGCGCACGATCCCGAGTACGGCGTCCCCCAGTTCCGCCGACCACTGGCCGCCGGTGGGGTTGGCGAAGTTCGGTTGCGCGTAGAACGCGCGTGCCCCGGTCTGCGCGAAGGCGCGGTCGAGGTCGTCGGGATTCGGGCCGCGCGGCCCGGACGGGATAGGGACGAGTTGCACGCCGACCTGCGCGGCGGCGAGCATCGCCCCCCAATAGCTCGGTGACTCGATCAGCAGAGGTCGCCCCGCCCCGACAAGAGCGCGGAAGAGAGTGCCGAGGCCACTCTGACTACCCGGCAGGATCACCACATCCCTTGCGGCCGGGGCGGTCAGGCCCGTGGGAGTGATCGCGCCGAGTTCAGCGGCGAACCAGGATTGCAGCTCGGGCAGGCCTGCAGCGGGCGAGCGACTCACCGCCGCCTCGCTCCGTGCAGCGCGAGCGAACGCGGCCCGCACCAGACGTTCGGGCAGCAGCTCCCTGTCGGGGTAGCCAGAGTGCAGGGCGATCACATCGTTCGGCGTGGTACGCAGCGCCGCCGACGAGGCCGGAACGCGATGCTGCGGGGAGCCGAGCGCTGCCGTCTGCCAGCCGTAGTCGTTCGGACGGACCGCCCGGATCCCGCGCACGAACGTGCCGATGCCCGGGCGCGACTCGATTACACCCTGGCCGACGAGGGTGCGTAGTGCCTTCTGCACCGTGACCGGGCTGGCCTCGAACCGTGCGACGAGCTGCCGCGTCGACGGAAGCTGTGCACCCGCAGGAGCGGCCGCAATCCACTCACCGAGAGCGGACACAATGCGGTCACTGCTACTATAGGTCATGAGAAACAAGGATACCGCTACTCTATCTTCTGCGAAACTGCTACCGGTATCTCATGCCGGCCTGTGGTGGGGGCTGCTCGGCGTGACCGCGTTCTCTTTCACCGTGCCCTTTACCAGGGTCGCGGTAGAGAACGGGCACATGTCGGCTCTGTTCGTCGGGTCGGGCCGCGCGGTGATCGCGGCCGCGCTCGCCGCGCTCGCCCTCGGGTTGACGCGGCAGAGACTCCCGCGCGGGAGGCAATGGATACAGGTCGCGGTGGTCGCTGGCGGCACGGTGGTCGGGTTCCCGCTGCTGACCTCGTTCGCCCTCACGACCGCGTCCGCGAGCCACGGGGCCGTAGTGATCGCGCTGCTGCCCGCAACGACCGCGGTGATCGCCGTCCTGCGCACGGGGGAACGACCCGCACGCTCGTTCTGGGTCGCCGCCGCGTTCGGCGCGGTCGCTGCGGTGGTATTCGCCGTGATCCAGGGGGGTGGTTTCGGCGGGCTGCACGTCTCCGACCTGCTGCTGTTCGCCGCCGTCGTCGTCTGCGCGGTCGGCTACGCAGAAGGCGGATTGCTCTCCCGCAGCATGGGGTCGTGGCAGACGATCTCGTGGGCGCTCGTGCTCGCCTCGCCGCTGATGATTCTGCTGACCGGCATCGCCGTGGTGCGGCAGCCTCCCATGGGCACCGTCGTGGAGTGGGGCGCGTTCGCGTACCTCGCGGCGGTGAGCATGTTCCTCGGGTTCTTCGCCTGGTATCGCGGCCTCGCCATCGGCCCGATGTCGCAGGTCAGCCAGGTGCAGCTCACTCAACCCGTGATGAACATCCTCTGGGCGGCCATGCTGTTGGGCGAGCACATCGGCTGGCAGACCGTGACCGGCGGCATCGCCGTGATCGGCTGCGCACTGCTCGCAGTTCGCGCCCGCAACCGAGGGAAGCAGGCAGGCGTACGAAACACACTCCGCGCTAACTGATGACCGATCTCGCAGAGGTTAAGCGGCTGATCCGTGGCAACCCGCAGGCTCGGTGGTGCCCGCAGGGAGTGCACCAGATCCGCAGCGTCTCATCATCGCCGACCCCGAACCGCGGGGTGAGCTCACGAATCGACTGCGAGCGGGGCCACCCTCTCGGGCTTGACTGTCGTGAACCATGCGCACGGTGCGGTATCGCAACTCCGGACTGAACTTCACGGGCACCTTCTGGTGCACTCCGCGGGCTACGACGCCTAACGGGACTGGTCCACTTCGACGGTGCCCGGATCGAGCAGATCTAGCGAGTGGACCAGCAAGTGACCACCCAGGAAAACGACGAAGCCCAGGTGAGAAACATGCTCTCACCTGGGCTTTTTTGTCGGGATGACAGGATTTGAACCTGCGACCCCTTGACCCCCAGTCAAGTGCGCTACCAAGCTGCGCCACATCCCGTTGTTTAGTTTTCGTGCTGCTCCGCCGCCCTAACTCACCTGACCCCCAGTCAAGTGCGCTACCAAGCTGCGCCACAGCCCGTTGTTCCGCGCTCACGCGCAGGCAACTCCACTATCTTAGCCTCCCGACGATGCGTTCGCGAACCAGACTCTTGTCCGTGTCGGAGCCGAGGCGTAGCGTGCCGATATGTCTACGATCACGACGGCTTTGGCGAGTTCTGAGATTTGGGACGATATCCAGCGGGCGCTGAGCGGCGGCGGCGACGGGCGCAGCTGCCAGTGCGTCTGGCCTGTCCTTTCGAACAAGGAATGGGCGGCGACTTCGCTCGAGTCACGTACCGCTATGTTCCAGCGTGAAGTCGCCACTGGTCCTCCCCCGGGCCTCGTTGCGTATGTCGACGGCGAGGCTGCGGGGTGGGTGCGCATCGGCCAGCGCCTCGCGCAGCGCCGTCTGGCTCGCACACGTAACATCGTCTCGACTACGCGCGAACCGCTCGACGACGAGGGTGTGTGGGCGGTGAGTTGCTTCGTCGTTCGCAAAGAGCACCGCGGCAAGGGCCTGAACACCGCGCTGCTTGAGGCAGGCATCGAATATGCGCGCGTGTCGGGCGCCCGAGTCATCGAGGGGTACCCCATCGATACGTCGAAGAGCACCGTGCGGGTGAACGATCTTTTCCACGGTGCGCTCTCGACTTTCATCGCGGCGGGGTTCAGCGAGATCCCGAGCGCCAAACCCGGCCGACCTCTGGTGAGCCTCGTCCTACGATAGGGGCATGCCACGCAGCACCCCGTTCAGAACGCTTCTGCCTTGGAGCTTCGCCCCCTACATCGTGATGTCGATCGTGCATGTTTCGGCTCTGGCAGTGCAGAGCGATATCGCGGCGCCCACGAAGCTGTGGTTGATGCCTCTGCTCGCGGTGCCGGTGATCGTGTCGTCACGGCTGCGCCCCGTCGTCGCGATAGTGCTGCTACTGGCCGCGATCACACTGTCATGGTTGGGAGACGGCGCCGGGGCGTTCTTCCCCTCCGGTCCTGAGCTGCCCTTGATGCTGCTGTTCTTCGGGCTCGCACACATCGCCTATATCGCGCTTTTCGCTCGCACGCTGCGATTGCGAACGATTCCCCTGTGGGCGCTCGTGTATGCGGCCTGGTGGATCGCGATGATCAGCATCCTCGGCCCACACACCGGCCCCCTGCTCATCGCTGTCGCAGGCTACGGCCTCGTGCTCGGAGGCACGGCCGTCTTCGCTGCCGGGTGCCATCCCCTCGTGGTCTGGGGCGCGGTGTTCTTCCTCACCAGCGACACCGTCCTCGCGTTTCGGCTGTTCATGCCAGACGCGATGCCCTCTTGGACGAGCCCGCTCGTCATGCTCACCTATACGCTCGGCCAGGGTCTCATCGTCGCCGGCGCCCTGGTGAGCCTGCGCGCCAGGAAGGACAGCTGATGGATGCTCCGGTCCGGGTGGACAGCTGGCTATGGGCGGTTCGCGTGTATAAGACCCGATCGGCGGCGACGACCGCATGCCGCGCGGGGCATGTTCGTGTGGGGGGCGCGAAGGTTAAAGCCGCTCAGACCGTCAAACCCGGCGACGAAATCCGCATCCGCATCAGTGGTTTCGACCGCATCCTCGTTGTGCGCCAGACACTCACCAAGCGCGTCGGCGCGCCCGTCGCCGCACTCGCGTACGACGATCGCACTCCCCCGCGCGAGCCGCAGGCTGCGCTCGGACTCCGCGATCGCGGGGCCGGACGCCCGACCAAGCGCGAACGTCGCGACATCGACAAGCTCCGCGGACGCGGCTGAAGCTCAGAGTCGGGCTCGCAGGCGGGGCCACGCATCGGCGAATCCCGGGTGCAGTGGGCGCTCGGTCACCTCGTCGATCGGAACCCACTCCAACGCCACGCTCTCGGGGTCACTGATCACCGGCTCGAACGGGGCGACCACGTCAGCGACGACGGTCGTGTAAGACCAGATCTTCAGATCCAGCACGCTGGTGAAGCGCGTCTGCACCGCTCCGGGCGGAATACCCGCTTCCTCTGTCGCTTCCCGCAGCGCTCCGTCGATCGCTGCCTCCCCTTCGTGCAGCGCACCGCCAGGCAGGCCCCAGGTGCCGCCGAAGTGACTCCAGCTGACTCGATGCTGCAGCAGGATCCCGCGCTCGGCATCCACGGCGAGCAGCCCAGCCGCGCCGAATCGCCCCCAGTAGCGCTCTCCTGTGTCGGCGATGACCCAGGCATCGCCCGGGTCGCGGGGCCCGTCGGGGCGTCGCGGTTCGCCGGGGTTAGGAGGAACAATTGTCACCCGTCCAGCTTTTCACAGCATCCGACCATCCGGGGCGCCGACAGACACAAGATGCAACGCCGCTCTGTGAGAATGGAACCGTGAAACTTCTCGTCGCCGCCCTTGAGTCCGAACTCATCGCGTTCCCCGCTGACATCCCCGGGTTCGATCGCCTGGTCACTGGACCAGGAAAGGTCAAGGCGGCGTATGCGCTCACTCGGGCACTGGATGCCGGTGACTACGACGGAATCGTCGTCGTCGGTACTGCCGGCGCACTCGACCCATTCGTCGAAGCGGGCGTCCACGAGATCGATTTCGCCTTCCAGCATGACGTGATCAATGAGTACGGCGTCAAAGGCGAGCACGTGTCGATGCCTCAGCGCATGGTGCTCGGCGAGGGCGACATGGCCATCGCCACCGGTGACAGCTTCATCGATGACGCCGACACGGCGGCGATGATCCGCTCGCTGGGTGGACGCCTCGTCGACATGGAATCCTACGTCTACGCCTGGGTCGCTGAACAGTTCGGCGTGCCGATCCGCATCTGGAAAGCCGTCTCCGACCGTGCGCAGGACGACGCGAACACCACCTGGACGGAGGCGGTCACCGCGTGCAGCCATCAGCTGCGCGACCGCCTCCGCGACGAATTCAGCGTTTAGCTCAGCACCGGCTCTGCCACTCCTGCGCGCAGCCGCTGCGCCGCCAACTCCTCGGCGGCGGCGAGCGGCGTGATGCCGCGCTCCGCGGAATCAGCGAGGATCGTGCGCACGGTGTCGCCGATCTGCGCGACGCGGCTCATGATCTCCTGACGCGTGCCGAGCTTCTTGGCCTCATGGTCGAGGTAGATCACGCCACCGGCATTGACGACGAAGTCGGGCGCGTACACGATGCCGCGCGCAGCGAGCCGGTCTGCACCGCTGTGCGACGCGAGCGGGTTGTTCGCAGGTCCGCATACGGCAGCGGTGTCGAGCGCATCGATGACGGAATCCGTCAGCAGTCCGCCGATGCCGGCAGGCACGAACACATCCGAGGCGATGAGATGCTCTGTGCCCGGCTCGACCCACGTCGCACCGAGCTCGGCGGCGAGGTGCTTGCGGGCCGGGTTCACGTCAGTCACGGTCAGGACGGCGCCCTCGGTCGACAACCGCACGGCGAGCCGTCCGCCGACCTGTCCGAGTCCCGAGATGGTGATCCTGCGGCCTGCGACATCCGGAGACCCCGTGGTGCGCTCCAGCACGGCGCGCAGGGATTCGTAGACCCCGAGGCTCGTCGGTCCTGCCGGCTCCCCAGAGCCGCCCGCCGCATCCGGAAGTCCGACGACATGCTCGGTGCGCTCACTCACGACCGCCATGTCCTCCATCGTTGATCCGACATCTTCAGCCGTGCGGTACAGCCCGCCGAACGACTCGACGGCGTCACCGAGGTCGAGGAAAGCAGCCCGACGACGCTCTGCGTCGAGCTCGGTTCCTGGCTCCAGGCCGATGACCGCCTTACCGCCCCCGGCGTTCAGACCTGCGGTGGCGTTCTTCAAGGTCATCGCCGCTGAGAGCCGCAGTGCATCGCCGAGTGCGTCGCTCCAGTGCGGGTACGTCCACAAGCGGGCACCGCCGAGCGCGGGGCCGAGCACAGAAGAGTGCAGTGCCACGACGAGGAGAAGTCCACTGCGCCGACCGGTGATCACCTCCACGCGTTCGTGGGTGAAATCGGGCAGGGGCAGGTTGTGCGACATTGCATCCTCATTCGACAGGCCTTGTGGGCGCGACTGCGGGTGCCGCGGTGTCACGGCATCCACCCTCTATTGCACCACCCGGCCCGTCAAAGAGCAACTATCGCTGGCGCTTCTCCCGCACCCGCATGTTGATGACGATCGGCGTACCCGCGAACTCGTACAGCTCGCGCAGGCGGCGCTGGATGAAGCGACGGTACCCGGGGTCGAGGAAGCCCGTCGTGAACAGCACGAACGTCGGCGGCCGCGTCGAGGCCTGGGTG
>JBEBSN010000097.1:0-10603 GCA_040394295.1 Microbacterium sp. | reverse complement strand
CGGGCGTGGATGTAGCCGGCGTAGAGCACCCAGACGATGAACGTCCAGGTCTCCTTGACGTCGAAGCCCCAGTAACGACCCCAGGCGTCCTGCGCCCAGATCGACCCGGCGATGAGGGTGAAGGTCCAGAAGATGAACCCGACGATCGCGAAACGGAACGCGGTGCCCTCGAGACGGTCGGCCGTGGACAGAGTGCCGAGGAAGCGCGGCCCTGGCTTCTGCGATCCTTCAGCGATCCGGCGCTCGCGCCGGCTCTGCATCAGCTGCAACACGGACAGTGCCCCGGCAAGAGCGAAGAATGCCGTGCTGAGCGATGCGACGAACACGTGGATGACGAGCCAGACGCTCTTGAGCGGATCCATCAGCGGCACCACGTCGACGTAGAAGCTCACGGCTGCCGCGCCCATCAGCACGATGACCAGGCCGGTGATGAAGGTGCCAAGGAACCGCAGATCGATGCGGAGGTTGACCACCAGATAGACGAACACGATCAGCAGCGTGCCCGTCATCGCGAACTCGTAGAGGTTCGCCCACGGCACCCGCTCTGCGGCGATTCCGCGCAGAATGGTCGCAGCGAGGTGGAAAAGGAAGCCGAGAACCGTCAACGTCATGCCTATGCGGGCCATCACATAGCGCGGCTTCGCACCTTTTTCGGATGCCGGAGCCTCTGCTCCGGCTTCATAGGTGCTGCGCAGCGCAGGCGCACCCGCGCCGACAAGTTCTTTCTCGCGCTCGAACCGCGCATCAACGGTGATCTCCGACCTGCGCGCCAGATCGAACGCGTATGCGATGAAAGCTGCGGCGTAGATCGCGATCGCCGTCCAGATCGACAGGATCGAGAGAGAGTCAAGGTCGGGCATGGTCCCATTCTACTTTCGGGGGTGTGAGGCGGAAGGTGCGTCGAGGAGGCGCGCGTGGCCGGCGACGAGATCGTCGACGGCGGCGGCAAGGGTCGGATCTTCGCCGCGGGCGAGTCCCGCGTATTCGAGTCGGATCTGCCCGGTGGAGGCAGAAGCCTTCACCCACATACGACGGCGCGGCACGAAAAGCGCGAGCATGAGACCGCCGAGCGCGAGAAGCGCGAACACCAGTACCCACACGGCGGAGTCATCGTGGTGGATCTGCAGCGAGACGAACCGCTTCACCGATTGCGAGTAGTCGGTCGCTCCGGCCGGTGACTCGTCTTCGAAGGTGATCGTCCCCCGGCCTCCCGGCAATTCTGCCGTTTCCCCGGGCTGCAGTTCGATCGAGTCGACGTCGGTCGTGCGGCCGGTGAGCTTGGTGAGCTCTTCGGTGTCGAGCACATACACCGATCGGGGGGTGCCCTCGTTGATTCCGAGGTCGCCCTCGTAGACGTCGAGGGTGAGTAGCGGCAGCGCCAGGTCGCCGTACGCGGAGGCGAACGCACCGGATTCGAGCTTGGCCACGGTGGGATAGAAGAACGCGGCGATGCCGAGCTGCTCAGGCATTCCGTCAGTCACCTTGAGCACGCCGAGCGAGGTCATGTTGTTGTCCTGCGGCAGGAACGGCACCGAGTTGTTGTACACGACGTCGCCGTCAGCGTTTCGCACCGTGATCGTGGGCGCGTAGCCGTTGCCCAGCAGATAGATCTTGTCGCCGGCGATGCTCAGCGGATGGTTCACGCGGACAGCGCTCTCGCGGGTCTCGCCGCCTTCGCGCACCGACACGTTGGCGGAGAAGTCTCCCGCCTGACCGGATGCCGCTGAGCCGTACTCCTGATAGGTGACGTCGAACGAGTCCAAGGTCATGGCGTAAGGACTCAGAGCGTCGTCGCTGACGAAGCGCCCCCGGTTCATGGACTCGTAATCGAGCAGCGTGTTGACGAACGTCTGCCCTTCGACGACGACGCGCTGCCCCGTGTAAGCGAAGCTGCCGCCGACGCCGACGGTGATGAGCACGCCGACGAGCGCGAGGTGGAACAGCAGATTGCCGGTCTCGCGCCAGTAGCCGCGCTCGGCCGACACGGAGAACGTCTGGCCCTTGTCGTAGCGCTGCACTCGATAGCCGAGGGCCTTGAGCTGTTTCTGCGCGACGTCGATCGAGCGGGCGGCTTCGGCGTCAGCATCCGACCCTTCGATGGGCTCAGGGAGCGGACGAGCGACCTCGCGGTGATCTTCGAGACGGCTCAGCCGTGCAGGAGTGCGCGGCGGACGCGCGCGCAGCGCCTTGAGGTGATGCTTGATGCGAGGGATCACGCATCCGACGAGCGACGTGAACAGGAGCAGATAGATCGCCGAGAACCACGGCGACAGATAGACGTCGAACAGCGCCATGGCGTCGAGCACGGGAAACAGATCAGGGTTGTTCTGCTGCCACTGCGTGACGCCGTTCGGGTCGGCCATGCGCTGCGGGAAGATCGAACCGGGAATCGCCGCGATCGCGAGGATCAGCAACAGGATGATGGCCGTGCGCATCGAGGTGAGCTGGCGCCACCCCCACCTCAGCCACCCCACGAACCCGAGGCGCGGCTGTGTGATCGCGGATTCGTCGCCGTCGACGTGGTCTGCGGGGCGAAGCGGGTCGGAGGCGTCGTTGTTCACAGCATCCTTATCAGTCGAAACAGAACCGTCCGAGGCGGGATCAGAGTGGGAGGAAGACACTGCCCATCACCGCCCCGAGTCGAGACATGATGTCGGTCCACAGCCCGGTGAGCATCAGGATCCCGAGCACGATGAGCAGGATGCCGCCAGTGATGTTGACGACGCGGATGTGGCGGCGCAGGAACCCGACCGTCTTGGTGGCCCAGCCGAATCCGAGAGCCACGAGCAGGAACGGGAGCCCGAGTCCGAGGCTGTAGGCGAGGCCGAGAAAGCCGGCACGCACAGGGTCGCCGACGTTGATCGACAGCGCCATGATCGCCGCCAGAGTCGGGCCCAGGCACGGCGCCCAGCCGATGCCGAGCGCGATGCCGAGGAGCGGCGCGCCGATCATCCCGGTCTTCGAGTCGACCTGGAAACGAATCTCGCGCTGTGCGAAGCCGAAGAGACCGAGGAAGACGAGCCCCATCAAGATGATCACCACGCCGAGAATCCGGGTGATGATGTCGCCCCACTGCAGCAGGAAGATGCCGACGGTGCCGCTGAGCGCGGTGGTGGCGACGAACACGATCGCGAATCCGAGGATGAACAGCAGCACACCCAGCACCAGACGTCCGCGACCGGGCAGGCCAGCATCTGCGCCCGCGTCCGATGCGCCGCGCGGGGTCACCGCACCACCGAGGAACCCGAGGTATCCAGGAACGAGCGGCAGCACGCATGGCGACAGGAACGACACCAATCCGGCGAGCATCGCGACCGGGACCGCGAGCCAGAGCGCGCCCGAGTTGATCAATTCAGGGGTGTTCACGCGCTCTCCGCGAGAGCGTCCTTGACGAGCGTGGAGAGAATCGATGGCCCATCGAGCGGACCGATGATACGGGCGGCGACTCGACCCTGCTTGTCGAGCACGAGTGTTGAGGGTGTGCCCTGGAGGGGTGCGTCGTTCGCGAAAGCGAGCTTGGCCTCGCCGCTGTCGACGTCGATGAGGCTCGGGTAGGTCACTCCGTATGCCTCGGCGAAGGCCTTCGCAGTATCTGGCTGGTCGTAGATGTTGATGCCGACGAAGGACACGCCGTCGTCGGAGTACTCCTGCCAGACGTCTTCGAGGTCCTTCGCCTCCACACGGCACGGCGCACAGGCGGCGTACCAGAAGTTGACGACCGCGACATCGCCGGCGATGTCAGCGCTGGTGAACTCGTCACCGTGCTCTGTGACTCCGCCGAACACGATGGGATCGCCTCGATCCTCAGGCGCGATCTCCACCACGGCACCACTTGCCGAGATGTAGCCTTTGTCGTTGCCTTCGAGATACTGCTGCGCGACCGGGTCAGGCGCACACGCAGTCAGAGCGACGGCGAACACCGCGGCGAGCGCGGCAGTAGGCAGCAAGCGAGAACGAAACACATTCTCAGTTTACGCAGGGGATTCTATGGGGGATCTGGAAGGTGTACGCCACGGTTCGCCGCACGCTGAGGGGCGTGACGCGCGCCGAAAGGGCAGTTCAGCACGGTTTACAGCCGCCGCACCGTGCTGAATTGCCCTTTCACTCGGTCGGCGCCCGGATCAGCGATCGCGCGCTCGGCGCAGACCAGCGGATGCCGCGGCTACACCGCGCCCAGATCAATACCTGCGGCTGCGGGCTCGGCATAGTCGACTTCTCGCCAGATGTCACCGCCGACGCGCTCGAACGAGGTCACACTCGAGAGGGCGCAGCGGCGTGTGCGCGGATCGTGCTGCAACCGGAGCCCCGCGATGTGCAGATGCGTGATCCAGATCGGTGCCTGGTGCGAGACGATCACGATGTCGCCGGTGTCGGTTTCGTGCCAGGCGCTGTTCATCGCTGACTCGACGCGTCCGGCTATCGCCACATATGGCTCACCCCAGCTGGGCTGCGATGGCCTTCGCAGATGCCACCAACTGCGGGGGTCGCGCAGCGCCCTGCTCATCCGCCGCCCCTCGAACACGTTCGTCGGCTCGATCACGCGCTCGTCGATGACCGGCTCGAGCCCGAAGAGTTCGGTGAAGGGCTCGGCCGATTCTTGAGCGCGCTGCAGCGGCGAGCTGCGCAGCGAGGTTACCTGGCGACCGGTTTCTGCGATGTATTCGGCGGCGGCTCGCGCCATCCGTCTACCGTCGTCACTCAGGCGGTAATGCGGAAGCCGTCCATAGAGCACCCGTTCCGGGTTGTGCACTTCGCCGTGGCGGACGAGATGAAGGCGTTCGGCAGGCACCTCACACCTGCCGATAGCGCGACGAATCGAAGCCGATGATGAAGTGGCCGATGAACGGGAACATCCAGAGCAGGAAGAACGAGAAGACGCCACCCTTGCCAAAGTTCGCGCCCTCTTTGAAGGCGACGATGATCGCGAAGACGATGTTCACGATCGGGATCAGATAGAGCAGCACGAACCAGCCCGACATCCCGGCGATCTTCACGAGGAAGATCACGTTGACGATCGGAATGAGGGCGAGGATGCCGGGGTACCCGGCCTTCGTGAATACCTTCCACAGCGCCACCGCGTAGAGGATGTACAGCGCGAGCGCGAAGATGCTCCCGGTACCGGAGAACACTTCTGCGGTGTAGTCATTCACGTCCATGCCACCGAGTCTAGAGGTGCGCCGGGTACGGCTCAGGGTGCGCGCCACTCCCCGTAGAATGGCGGAATGCTTCGCACACACACGACCGGCTCATTGCGAGCCGAGCACATCGGTCAGACCGTCACCCTCTCGGGCTGGGTCGATCGTCGTCGTGATCACGGAGGCGTCGCGTTCATCGACCTCCGCGATGCCTCGGGCATCGCCCAGGTGGTCATCCGCGACGAAGAGACGGCTCATCCGCTTCGCAGCGAGTTCGTCCTCAAGGTCACCGGCACGGTCTCTCGCCGCCCAGACGGCAACGAGAACCCGAACCTGCCCACCGGCGAGATCGAAGTCATCGCCGACGTCGTGGAGGTGCTCAACGAGTCCGCCCCGCTTCCGTTCCAGGTGTCCACCGGCCTCGGCGACTCCGAGACCGTGGGTGAGGATGTGCGATTCAAGTACCGCTACCTCGACCTGCGCCGTCCCGCCGCGGCATCCGCTCTTCGTCTGCGCTCGCAGGTCTACAAGGCCGTCCGCGACGTTCTCGACGCACGCGAGTTCGTCGAGGTCGAGACCCCGACCCTTACCCGGTCGACGCCTGAGGGCGCCCGCGATTTCGTGGTGCCCGCGCGGTTGCACCC
The DNA here is from genome assembly GCA_040394295.1 of Microbacterium sp. Taxonomy (GTDB): domain Bacteria; phylum Actinomycetota; class Actinomycetes; order Actinomycetales; family Microbacteriaceae; genus Microbacterium. The sequence goes on along the minus strand of JBEBSN010000097.1, from coordinate 4,824 downwards.
CGGCAGCTGGTACGCGTTGCCGCAGAGCCCCCAGCTTTTCAAGCAGCTGCTCATGGTCGGCGGCATCGAGAAGTACTACCAGATGGCGCGCTCGTACCGCGATGAGGACTTCCGCGCCGACCGCCAGCCGGAGTTCACTCAGCTCGACATCGAGATGAGCTTCGTCGACCAGGAAGACGTCATCGAGATGATGGAAGACGTCATCACGGCGATGTGGAAGACGATCGGTGTCGACGTGCAGACGCCGCTGCCTCGCATCACCTACGCCGACGCGATGGCGAAGTACGGCTCGGACAAGCCCGATCTGCGGTTCGGCCTCGAACTGGTCGAGGCGACCGAGTACTTCAAGGACACGACGTTCCGCGTCTTCCAGTCCGACTACGTCGGCGCCGTGCTCATGCCCGGTGGTGCGAGCCAGCCACGGAAGAAGCTCGATGCCTGGCAGGACTGGGCCAAGCAGCGCGGCGCGCGCGGCCTCGCCTACGTCCTGTTCAACGACGACGGCACGCTCGGCGGGCCCGTCGCAAAGAACCTCTCCGAGGCCGAGCAGGCCGGGCTCGCCGAACTCGTCGGCGCGCAGGCCGGCGACTGCGTGTTCTTCGCCGCCGGTTCAGCGAAGGAAAGCCGCGCGCTGCTCGGCGCTGCCCGCGTCGAGATCGCTCGCCGGCTCGACATGCTCGACCCCGACACGTTCGCGTTCACGTGGGTTGTGGATGCACCGATGTTCGAGCCTGCGGCGGATGCCGTGGCGTCAGGAGACGTGGCTGTAGGCGCTGGCGCGTGGACGGCCGTGCATCACGCGTTCACCGGCCCGAAGCCGGAGTTCGCCGACACCTTCGACACAGATCCCGCGTCTGCGCTCGCCTACGCGTACGACATCGTCTGCAACGGCTCCGAACTCGGTGGTGGCTCGATCCGCATCCACCGCGAAGACATTCAGAAGCGCGTGTTCGAGGTCATGGGCATCAGCGATGAGGTCGCCGACGAGCAGTTCGGCTTCCTGCTGGACGCATTCAAGTTCGGCGCCCCGCCGCACGGTGGGATCGCGCTCGGCATGGACCGCGTGCTGCAGCACCTCACCAAGACCGACTCGATCCGCGAGGTCATCGCGTTCCCGAAGACCGGCAACGGCTTCGACCCTCTGACATCTGCTCCCGCACCGATCACGCCGGCGCAGCGCGCCGAGGCCGGCGTCGACTTCGAGCCGGAGGACGCAGAGGCCTGACCTGCGCGTCCACGAGGACCCCGTGCCGTATCGGTGCGGGGTCCTCATGCGTTCGGGATGTCTGCACGAACATGAGAGCCGATCGAGCGAGAGTGAGAACATGCTCTCTGCCCTGGATCTGCCCCACACGTTCGAGACGGCGACCGTCGACGCCGTGCTGCGGCGAGCACGCACGGACGACGCCGACGCACTGATCGCGCTGCTGGCAGACGACGCGATCAGTGCCGCGCGGGGCGACCAGGCGTCGGCATCCGATCGACCGGCGTACCTGTCGGCGCTCGCCGACGTACTCGCCGAGCCCTCGAACGATCTTCTCGTCGTCGAGTCAGGCGGTGCCGTGGTCGCCACGTTGCAGTTGACGTCGATTCCAGGGATGGCGCGGCGCGGGGCACGACGACTGCTCGTGGAGGCCGTGCGCGTGCGCGGCGACCTCCGATCGACGGGGATCGGGACAGCGATGATGCGGTGGGTGATGACCAGCGCCGCCGATGCGCTGCACGCCGACCTCATCCAACTCACGTCCGACGCGGCCCGTACCGACGCACACCGCTTCTATGAACGGCTGGGGTTCACCGGGTCGCACGTCGGCTTCAAGTACCGCCCCGCTCGGAGTTGACGCCGCCGCGTCACCCCCACAGCGAGGCCAGTGCGACCGAGATGTTCTCGTTCCACACGTCCGCCCCGAGCTTGACGATCAGCGCCATGACGACGACGAGGAACACGACGCGGATGAATCGGGTGCCGCGCGAGATCGCCATGCGAGACCCGAGATAACTGCCGGCCACGTTCGCCACGGCGAGGACGCCGCCCAGCAGCCACAGCACCGACCCGTGCGGGATGAACAGCAGCAGTGCGCCCAGGTTCGTGGCGAGGTTGACGATCTTCGCCTTAGCGCTGGATTGCAGGAAGTCGTACCCCATCAGCGCGACGAGCGTGATGACGAGGAAGGTGCCCGTACCCGGTCCGATCATGCCGTCGTAGAAACCGATGACCGCGCCGGCCGCGCCCGCCATGATGTGGTGGCGCCGCCCCGAGAACCGCAGCCTGGTCGCGGCGCCGAGCTCGGGCTTGAACACCGTGATCACCGCGACGATCAGAAGCGCGACGACGATGATCGGCTTGAAGGCCGCTGGGGGCAGCACCGTGGCCACGGCAGCTCCGCCGAATGAGCCTGCCAGGGCGATGCCCGCCATCGGCAGGGCCGTGCGGATATCCGGTTTCGCGCGTCGGTAGTAGGTGACGCTGCTGGTCGCTGTTCCGAAGACCGAGGCAAGCTTGTTGGTCGCCAGCGCCTGAACCGGTGCGATCCCCGGGATGAGCAGCAGGGCAGGCAGCTGCAGGAGACCGCCACCGCCGACGACAGCATCGATCCAGCCGGCGGCGAAAGCCGCCACGACGACGAAGATCAGCATTCCCCAGGTGAGCTGTTCGAGCCCCATCAGCGCACCGATATCCACCAGTCAAGTATCTCCCGGAAACGGAGCGATCGGCGCCGCCCACCGACACGGTGAGCACGCCCGCGAAGGGCTGGCTAGAGCACGCGCGCGAGGAAGTCCTGGGTGCGCGGATTCTGCGGATTGGTGAGCACGTCCGCCGGGTCTCCCTCTTCGACGATGACTCCGCCGTCCATGAAAATCGCCCTCGATGCGACCTCGCGTGCGAAGCCCATCTCGTGCGTCACGACGAGCATCGTCATCCCCTCGTCTGCGAGGCTGCGCATGACCTGCAGCACCTCACCGACGAGTTCGGGATCAAGGGCCGACGTCGGCTCGTCGAACAGCATCATGTCGGGATTCATGCACAGTGCACGCGCGATCGCCACACGCTGCTGCTGACCGCCGGAGAGGTGCCCCGGGTAGGCGTCTGCCTTCTCAGAGAGGCCGACGCGGCCGAGCATCTCATGCGCGATCTTCTCGGCATCAGCCTTCGAGCGCCTGAGCACGCGGCGCTGCGCCATGGTGAGGTTGTCGAGCACGTTCATGTGCGGGAAAAGGTTGAAGCTCTGAAACACCATGCCGATGCGCGTGCGCACCCGGTCGATATCGACGTCGGGATCGGTGATGTCGATGCCCTCGATGAAGATCTTTCCGCCGGTGGGCTCTTCCAGCAGGTTCACAGACCGCAGCAGCGTTGATTTTCCTGAGCCCGACGGCCCGATCACGCAGACGACTTCTCCCCCGGTGACGGTCAGGTCGATGCCCTTGAGCACCTCGTTGTCGCCGAAGCTCTTGCGGAGCCCCCGCACCTCGATCGCCGGGGCGTGGATGTCGATCAGGTCGGTACTCATCGTTCCCTTGCCATTCGTCGTTCGAGCCACGCGGCCAGACGCGTGAGCGGAATCGTCACAACGAGGTACAGCAGTGCTGCCATCACCAGCGGTGTGCCGTTCGCGTTCTGATTCGCGAGGTCGCGCGCGAAGGTGGTCAGCTCGCGTGTCATCAGCGTCGTTCCGGCGATGAACACCAGCGAGGTGTCTTTCAGCAACAGCACGAACTCATTCGTCAGCGGCGGGATGATGATGCGGAATCCCTGCGGCAGGACCACCCAGAACATCGTCTTCATCGGCGACATACCCAGCGAACGGGATGCCTCCAGCTGCCCCTTCGGAACTGCCTGAATACCCGCGCGGATCACCTCGGCCATGTACGCCGACGACACCAGGATCAACCCGACGAGTCCTGACGCCGCAGGCCCGCCCGGAATTTTGATTCCCAGGCCGATCGGCAACATATACGCGACGGCAAAGATCGTCAGGATCGCGGGAAGACCACGGAAGAGCTCGATCCACGCGGTTGCGAACCAGCGATACGGCAGGATGCTGGACAGCTTCATCATCGCCAGCAGGATGCCGAGCACGGCTCCGCCCACGAACCCCACCAGCGTGAACCACAGCGTGTTGACCAGTGCGGTCACGATGATGTCGGGAAACAGCTTCGCCGCGACCGTGGGGTCGAAGAACTGCTTGCCGAACCGGGCCCAGTCAGTGCTGAGGATGGCCCAGGCTGCGACAGCGATGAATATCGCGTACATCACCACCCGGTACAACTTCTGCCGGGTTCTGCGCTTCATCGCCATCTTCGTCGATGCCTGTCAGCGTGGTCAGTTGACGGCGAAGTAGGTGTCGTAGATCTCCTGGTACGTGCCGTCATCCCTCAGCTCCTGCAGAGCGGCGTTGACGGCTTCGATCAGTTCGTCCTTCTCACCCTTGGCGAACGCGAAGCCGTATGACTCGTCGGTGTTGTACTCTTCGACGATCGTGTAGGTGGCATCGGCGCGCTCGTGTTCGATGTTCACGGGCTGGTCCTGCAGGATGGCGTCGATGTTGCCGGCCTGAATCGCCGGCCACAGCTCACCGTCGGACGGGTAGCGGATGACCTCGGTGTCATCGGGCGCGTTCTCGGTCGTGTAGGTCTCACCCGTCGTGCCCTGCTGCACGCCCACGGTCTTGCCCGCGAGGTCATCGATCGATTCGATGCCGGAGTCCGCGCGCACCAGGAGCGACTGCAGCGAGTCGTAGTACGGGTCGGAGAAGTCGAGGTTCGCTTTGCGCTCGTCGGTGATCGTCATGGCGGATGCCCCGACGTCGCACTGCCCGGCAG
>JBEBSN010000096.1:0-10762 GCA_040394295.1 Microbacterium sp. | reverse complement strand
TGCCGAAGAACGGCAGCGCGATGATGTACACCTCGGGGTGTCCGAAGAACCAGAACAGGTGCTGCCAGAGGAGCACGCCGCCATTGGCCGGGTCGTAGATGTGTGCACCGAGGATACGGTCGGCGGCAGCGGCGAAGATCGCGGCGGCGAGCACGGGGAACGCCATCAGGATCAGAAGGCTCGTGATCAGCGTGTTCCAGGAGAAGATCGACATACGCCACATCGTCATACCTGGAGCGCGCATGGTGATCACGGTTGTGATGAAGTTCACCGCGCCGAGGATCGTTCCGAAACCGGACATGCCGAGTCCCAGCATCCAGAGGTTTCCGCCCGCTCCGGGCGAGAACGTCGCGTTGGCCAGCGGCTGATAGGCGAACCAGCCGAACGAGGCGGCACCCTGAGGTGTCAGGAAGCCAGCGATCGCCATGACCGATCCGAAGGTGAAAAGCCAGAAGGCGAAAGCGTTCAGACGCGGGAACGCGACATCCGGTGCTCCGAGCTGAAGCGGCAGGATCGCGTTGGCGAAGCCGGCGAACAGCGGCGTCGCGAACATGAGGAGCATGATCGTGCCGTGCATCGTGAACAGCTGGTTGTACTGCTCCTTGGTCGGCACGATCTGCATGCCGGGCGCGAACAGCTCGGCACGGATGATCAGAGCCATCACGCCGCCGAGGAGGAAGAACAGCACCGAGGCGATCAGGTACATGTACCCGATGGTCTTGTGGTCAGTGGAGGTGATCCACTTGACGATGATGTTGCCCTTCTGCTCGGTACGCGAGGAGCTCATGAGAGCGGCCTGGCGCGCCGGTGTGGAAGTCGGGCGAGAGCCGTGCGCGTCGCCTGTTGCGGAATTAGTCGACATGAGGATTATTCTCCCTCGTCCTCGGAGTCGGTACCGGTTTGAGCACCGGTTCCAGGGAAGTTGCCGAGACGGTTGTAAGCGTCGTTGATGTCGCCGATGTTGCCCTCGTCACGAAGCGATTCGACGTATGCGTCATATTCGTCCTGCTCGACGACCTTGACGTTGAACAGCATCATCGAGTGGTATTCGCCGCAGAGCTCGGCGCACTTGCCGGCGTATTCGCCGACACGCGTCGGAATGAAGGACCAGGAGTTGTCCTTCCCGATGTACATGTCCTTCTTGTAAAGGAAGTCGATGATCCAGAAAGAGTGGATGACGTCACGTGACTGAAGGCTGATGTGCACCTTCTGGTCGACCGGGAGCACCAGCGTGGGCAGTTCCTCGACGTCGACATTGCCGTCTGCATCCGGCTGCGCCTGGATACCCATGGTCCATACGGCGTCAGAAAGGTCTTCCTCTTCGCCGCCGTACATGAAGTCGAAGGCCCACTGCTTGCCGATCGCAGTGATCTCGACGTCGGGGTCATCCCACTGGGTCTCGATCGCTGCCTGGTCGCGGGCGGTGAAGAAGAACATCGCCATCACGAGGACGAGCGGGATCACCGTGTAGAAGATCTCGATCGGCATGTTGTAGCGCATCTGCACGGGCAGACCGGTCTGGCCCTTGCGACGGCGGTACGCGACCGCGGCCCAGCCCATGAGGCCCCACGTGATCAGTCCGACGATGAGCAGGACGATCCAGGAGTTCACCCAGAGGCTGCTGACGCGTTCCGTCTGGTTCGTTGCGGCAGTGCCGTCTTCTACAAAGCCTGGGAGGAATCCGTTGAGTTCGGTGGGACTACATCCCGCCAGAGCCACGGCTGCCGCGATTCCCAGAGGAATAGCGGCCCAACGAAGGCGGCGTTTCGAGGGCACGATGCACCTTTCAAGATGACGGACAAGGCATACCCAAGTCTAGGGCAACCTCACACCTGATTCATGCCAACCACGCAGGTCGGGCACGGGTGGCTCTCAGTGGAAGCTGTCTCCACATGCACAGCTGCCGCCTGCATTCGGGTTGTCGATCGTGAAGCCCTGCTCTGAGATCGTGTCTTTGAAGTCGATGGAGGCACCGTCGAGATATGGCACGCTCATGTTGTCGACGATGACCTCGACACCATCGAAGTCGACGGTCTCGTCTCCATCGAGGAAACGCTCGTCGAAGTAGAGCTGATAGATCAATCCCGAGCATCCGCCGGGCTGGACGGCGACGCGCAGACGCAGGTCATCGCGGCCCTCCTGTTCAAGAAGATTCTTCACCTTGGTCGCTGCCGCGTCGGTGAGCTTCACGCTGTGCGCCGTCGCGGTCTCGGTGTTCAGTGTGGTGTCGCTCATGTCGCTCCTCGTGACGGGCCGCGCATGCACGCGGCGGTTGATCTGATTCTACCTTCGGACGCTGAGAGGGGCGCCGATCACGGGTCTGTTCTGAAAATCACAGGGTCATCGTGTTCATGCGGGTCAACAGCAGTGCCTCTGTTGCGACGGCGTGGCGGAATGTGTCCAGATGCAGGGATTCGTTGGGGCTGTGGGCACGCGAATGCGGGTCTTCCACGCCCGTGACCAGGATCTGCGCAGCCGGGAACTCGCGGACGAGGTCAGCGATGAACGGGATCGAGCCGCCCACGCCGAGATCGACCGGGTCGACCCCGTAGCCGTCAGCCATCGCCTGTCGGGTGAGCGAGACTGCCCAGCCGCTGGTGTCGACGAGGAAACCGTCTCCGAGATCCACATCGGAGAATGTCAGCTCGGCGCCGAACGGGGCGTTCTCTCGCAGATGCTTCTCCATGGCCGCATACGCGTCTTCACCGGACTGGCCCGGCGCCACACGCGCGCTGATCACGACGGTCACCTCAGGCAGAAGCGTGTTGGATGCCGCGGCCACTGACGTCGCGTCGATGCCGATGACGGTGACAGCAGGTTTGTTCCAGATCCGGCTCAGGATGGTGTCCCGACCGATCGGCGACACGCCGGGCAACAGTCCGGTCTCGTCGCGCAGGGTGTCCTCGGAGTATTCCGGCGTCGGCGCATCGCGCTGTGTCAGGCCGTCGATCGCAACGGCGCCGTCTTCATCCCAGAGCGTGGACAGCAATCGCACGGTCGCCATCATCGCATCGGGAACCGCTCCCCCGAACATGCCGGAGTGCGAGGCATGATCCAGTGTTCGCACCTTCAGCGTGAAGCGCGCGTTCCCACGCAACGAGACGGTGAGTCCAGGGGTCGTCGAGTCCCAGTTCCCGGAATCGGCGACGACGATGGCGTCGGCCCGAAGCGCGTCCACGTTGTCGCTGAGGAACTGCGCGAACGATCGAGAGCCGTACTCCTCTTCGCCCTCGATGAACATCGCCACGCCCAGCTCGAGGTCATCGCCGAGAACTTCTGCGACCGCGCGGAGCGACGCGATGTGCGCCATGATCCCGGCCTTGTCGTCAGCCGCGCCGCGGCCGTAGAGACGTCCATCGCGAACGGTCGGTTCGAACGGCGGCGTCTCCCACAGCCCGTCGTCCCCTGGAGGCTGGACATCGTGGTGCGCGTAGAGCAGGATCGTCGGCTTGCCACCCCGCGCCGCGCGCGTCGCGAGCACAGCAGGTTGACCGTGCTCGTCGGTGCCGGGGATCGCCGCTTTGAGCACACGGACCTCGTCGAACAGCCCGGTGTCCTTTGCCAACGACGCCACCTGTTCAGCGCTGCGCTCGAGCTGCGTCTGATCGAACGATGGCCACGCGATACCGGGGATGCGCACGAGAGCGCCGAGATCGGAGAGCGCTGAGGGGAAGCCTGTCGCCACTGCTTCGGCAATAGCGGATTCAACGGCGGGGTCTGCATTGGGCGGCAGTGAAGTCATGCGAGTAATCTTAAGGCTGAACCCTGATTTCTATCCGAGGAGCCCCGTGGCCACTTCCACTCCATCGACGAACGACGACTCCCCCGAGACGCCGGTCGTCGGCAAGGGTCGTGCGACGCCGAGCCGCGCCCAGCAGGAGGCCGCGCGCCGACGACCATTGGTGGCTGACACCAAGGAAGCGCGTGCTGCAGCGAAGGCACAGTTGCGCGAGCGGCGCGAGCGTGCGCAGGCGGGTATGGCCGCAGGTGAGGACAGGTATCTTCCGCCCCGCGACAAAGGACCGCAGCGCCGCTGGGTACGCGACTACGTGGATGCCGGCTGGCACCTCTCTGAATGGGTCATGGCCCTCATGGTGGTCGTGATCCTGGTCTCGCTCGTACCGGATCCGACCTTCTCGTTCTTCGCCTTCATCGGGCTCTGGGCCTTCATCATCGTGGCCGTGATCGACATGGTGCTGCTTTCGATGCGCGTCAAGAAGAAGGTCGCAGCGAAGTTCGGCAAGGAGCGGATGGAGAAGGGCCTCGGCTGGTACGCCGCGATGCGTGCGCTTCAGATGCGTTTCATGCGTCTGCCCAAGCCGCAGGTCAAGCGCGGCCAGTACCCGGAATGACTCCGGATACCCCACTCCGACGATCGCTCTGTGATGCGCGGAGCCTCGGTGCGCGTGGCCCCGCCCAGGCGTGCCTTATCGAGACGTGCGCAGCCCGCGGTTGATCTGACGAGCCCACATCGGGCCGCGGTAGAGGAACGCCGTGTAGCCCTGCACAAGGGTGGCGCCGGCATCCAACCGTGCCCGCACGTCATCTGCGGTCTCGACCCCGCCGACAGAGATCACACAGAATTCACTCGGCACCGCTGCGCGAACGACGCGCAGCACCTCCATCGACCGTTCGCGCAGGGGCGCTCCGGAGAGTCCGCCTGCGCCCGCAGCCTCGACGACGGCGGCATCAGTCGTGAGGCCTGATCTTGCGATCGTCGTGTTGTGCGCAATGATCCCGTCGAGGCCCTCGTCGACCGCGAGGCGTGCGATCGCTTCGATCTCGTCGTCGGGAAGGTCAGGCGCGATCTTCACCAGGAGGGGCGTCGAACCGGCCGCTGCCTTCACCGCGCGAAGCAGCGGGGCCAGTGTATCGATCGCTTGCAACCCGCGAAGGCCTGGCGTATTCGGCGACGACACGTTCACGGCGAGATAGTCGGCAAGCGGAGCGAGTTTGGTGGCGCTGGAGACATAGTCGGCCGTCGCATTCTCGACCTCGACCACTCGGCTCTTGCCGATGTTCACGCCGACGATGGTGTGAGGCCGCCGTGTGCGCAGCCTGGCGAGTCGCCGCGCCGCCGCATCTGCTCCGTCATTGTTGAAGCCCATGCGGTTGATGACGGCGCGATCCGGAACCAGCCGGAACAGACGCGGCTTCGGGTTTCCATCCTGCGGGATGGCCGTGATGGTGCCGATCTCGACGTGGCCGAAGCCAAGCGCTGCGAGACCGCGCACACCCACCGCGTTCTTGTCGAAGCCCGCGGCGACACCGAAAGGCGAGTCGAAGGTGAGACCGAGCGTTTCGACCCTCTGCGGAGCGGACGGCGCGGTGAGCGCCCGTGTGAGCCACGAGAACGGCGGTACGCCAAGCACGCGGATCACCGCCATGGCGGCATGGTGGGCGAACTCGGGATCGAAGCGCGAGAGGACGGCGCGAAAGAGCAGCGGATACATCCCTGCCAGATTACCGGTCAGCGGGCTCCTGCTTCGCCTCGGCGTGGTCGGCCCGCAGATCCGTGATCGCGCTCTCGAAATCGTCGAGCGAATCGAATGCCTGGTAAACGCTCGCAAATCTCAGGAACGCCACCTCATCGAGTTCCCGAAGCGGTCCGAGGATGGCGAGACCGATCTCGTTGGTGTCGAGTTGAGATACGCCGGTCTGACGCACCGCTTCTTCCACCTGTTGTGCGAGGACGGCAAGGTCGGCTTCGGTCACCGGCCGACCCTGACATGCCTTGCGAACCCCGGAGATGACCTTTTCGCGGCTGAAGGGCTCCATCACGCCCGAGCGTTTGATCACGTTGAGGCTGGCCGTCTCCGTCGTGCTGAAGCGGCCTCCGCACTCCGGACACTGCCGACGACGACGGATCGAGAGCCCATCGTCACTGGTACGGGAGTCGATCACACGAGAATCAGGGTGACGGCAGAAGGGGCAGTGCATGGTGTCTCAGCGTAGTCGCTCAATCCTGGTTGCTCGGGAAACGCGCTTCGACCGCAGCGCCGTGGGCGGGCAGTGCCTCCGCGTTGGCGAGGGCGACCACACCTGCGCGAGCCTGCGCGAGCGCCTCGTGGTCGTACTCGATGATCTGCTGCGGGCGGAGGAAGGTGTAAGCCCCCAGGCCGGATGCATACCGCGCCTGTCCGCCCGTCGGCAGCACGTGGTTGCTGCCCGCCATGTAGTCACCGAGGCTGACCGGGGTCTGGTCGCCCACGAATATCGCTCCGGCGCTGGTGAAGCGCGCTGCCGCAGCCGAAGCGTTCGCAATGTGCAGTTCGAGGTGCTCTGGGCCGTAGGCATTGCTGAAGGCCTCCGCCATCGCCGCGTCGTCTACCAGCACGATCGCCGACTGCGGACCACTCAGCGCTGCGGCCACACGGTCTCTATGGGTGGTCGATGCCGCGAGTCGTTCCACAGCTGCTGCAGCATGCCCTGCCAGTGTCACGGAATCAGTGACGAGAACGGCGGAGGCCTGCTCATCGTGCTCTGCTTGACTGATCAGATCGGCCGCGATGAGTTCGGGATCGGCCGAATCGTCGGCGACGATCAGTATCTCGGTCGCTCCGGCCTCTGAATCGGTGCCGACAACGCCCACAACAGCGCGCTTGGCCGACGCCACGTAGTTGTTGCCGGGTCCTGAGACGACGTCGACGGGGTCAAGCCCCAGACTCTCGACTCCGTACGCGAGAGCGCCGATCGCGCCAGCACCGCCCATCGCGTAGACCTCGTCAATGCCGAGAAGCGCGGCCGCCGCGAGAATCGTCGGGTGCACACGCCCGCCGTGATCCGCCTGCGGCGGTGATGCGAGGGCGATCGATGCGACGCCGGCGACCTGCGCGGGAACGACATTCATCACGACGCTCGACGAGAGCGCGGCCTTGCCCCCAGGGATGTACACGCCTGCGCGCGCGACCGGCTGCCAGCGCTGTGAGATGCGAGCACCAGGGCCGATATCCGTGGTCTGGGAGGCAGGCACCTGAGCGGCAGACCCTTGGCGTACTCGGTCGATGGCCAGCTCCAGCGCGGCGCGCACATCGGCGTCGACCGTGGCCACCGCCTCCGCGAGATGCTCGGCAGGAACGCGGATGGCGTGATCGGAGACATAGTCGAATCGACGCGCTTGGTCTCGGAGCGCGTTCTCGCCGTCGGTACGGACCTCGTCGACGATGCGAGCCGCCGCTTCCAGTGCTTCGGCGCGCGCCTGCACTGCCCGTGGCACGGCAGCCAGCATGTCAGTGGCTGAGAGCTGCTGCCCTCTGAGATCGATCGTTCGCACTTCAGCCCTTCGTGATGTCTGAGATGTCGTGCAGGTAGCCGACTCGTCCGTCATCGTGGCGAACGACATATGCGCCACCTCGGTCCTCGATGACCAGCGCCCACGCGGTGGGGCCGATGCGGAAGAGCGGTTCGCCGCGCTCGTCGAGCACATCTCGCTCTGTCGGGGCGAGGGCCCAGAACGGCTGCGACGTAACCGAGCCGACGACAGCAGTTGCTCGCGGGGACGTCTGATCGACGTCGACGACGTCGACGTCCGCATCGGCTATCACCGCGTTGTCGCTGTCGTCGAACTGGTCGTTCGGCGTGCGTGCATAAGCCGGGACATAATCACTGTCGTCGACGCCCGTGACCGTTCCGAGCTGTCCGCCAGAGACATGTGACGTCGTTGAGATGCTCGCCCCCAGCCCGAGCTGGTCGATCTCATCGACCCGGTCGGCGGAGTCGACGGCCGAGTCTCCATCAGTCGTCGCGAACTCGGGAGCAGGAGCGGAAGGGATCTCGTCGCGCTCGGGCCGCGGACGGGCGATGACCGGTCGCACCGGGTTGGCGTTGCGGTGCGCGAGCGTCACCAGCCGGCCCCGGAAGTCGTCACGAAGACCGGGGATCAGCGGAGCGAAAACGGTGAGCACGGTGAGCGCGAGCAATCCGACGAACTGCACCCACGGAACCCAGAGCGTCGCTGCCGTACCGGTCTGCACCACAGCGGCGACATATTCCCAGATGCCCTGTGCCCACCACAGAACCGCGACGGAGAAGGCTACGGAGGCGAACTGATCGATTCCCAGCGAACCGACCCGGCGAATGCCCTCGGGGGAGAACCGCCGCAGCACGATGAGGAATACGGCCACCGTGGGTAGACCCAGCGGCAGGATCCATGAGATGCCGGTGGCCCAGAGTGCCGGTGACCAGCCGACGGGGAAGAAAGAAGTCACGAAGATGACCAGCCACACACCGACGATGAGAAGTTCGCGAAGGGTGAACCCCAACACACCGTGCTGTGGCACGATCTCTTCGTCGTAGAGCACGCCGTCCTCTTCTGTGAACGACTCAGAGGGTGTATCGGTGCTCATAGAACGAGAATCCTTTCGACATGGTGCGCGCGGTCGACGCCCGTGCGTCCAACGCGTCCTGATCCTACCCGAGGCAGGTCGGACCCAACAGCGACTTGAGGTCACCGAAGAGGTCGGCTGACACCTTCACCGGCATCGGCACCTCAAACACCTTCGCTGTCTGACCGCGGTGCACTTTGAGCATCACCTCTGTCTCGCCGTTGTGCCGACGCAGCACTTCAGCCAGATCGTTCATGACTGTTTCCGTGGCGCGCTGCTCGGCGAGCACCAGCGCGAGCGGCCCGGCTGTGTCGAACGAGCCGATGTCAGGGACGAACGCCGATTGCGCGTGCAAGTTGAGGCCGTCGTCTCGACGCGACACGCGCCCGCGCACGGCGAGGATCGCGTCTTGCTGCAGCGTGTGCTGGTACTCGGTGTAGGTCTTTCCCATGAACATCACGGTGACCTCACCGTTGAAGTCCTCGACCGTGATCATGCCGTAGGGATTTCCACTGGCCTTAGCGACGCGATGCTGCACGCTTGTGACGAGTCCGGCGACTGTCACCTGATCTCCGTCCTGCAGGTCTTCGGAGGAGAGCAGATTATGAATCGAGATGGACGCGTGCTTCGCAAGAGGAACCTCAAGACCGGCGAGGGGATGATCGGATACGTAGAGTCCGAGCATCTCCCGCTCGAACGCCAGCTTGTCCTTCTTGATCCATTCCGGCCGATCAGGAACCTTGGCGGGAACCGCTTCTTCGACGGAGTCGTACAGACTGTCGAAGTCGAAGCCGATGGCGCCCTGGGCCTCATTGCGCTTCTGATCGACGGCCGCCTCGGTCGCGTCTTCGTGGATTTCCATGAGCGCGCGACGGGTGTTGCCCATCTCGTCGAACGCTCCTGCCTTGATCAAAGACTCGATGGTGCGCTTGTTCGAGACGTGCAGCGGCACCTTCTTCAGGAAGTCGTGGAAGGAGTCGAAACCCTCTTTCTCACGAGCGGCGATGATGCCGTCCACGACGTTGCTGCCGACGTTGCGCACGGCGCCGAGGCCGAAGCGGATGTCGTCTCCCACTGCGGCGAAGTAGTTGATCGACTCACGCACATCTGGCGGCAGCACCCTGATGCCCATGCGGCGGCACTCGTTGAGGTAGATCGCCATCTTGTCCTTCGAGTCGCCGACGCTCGTCAGAAGCGCAGCCATGTACTCAGCGGGATAGTGCGCCTTGAGGTACGCGGTCCAATACGACACGAGCCCGTAAGCGGCCGAGTGCGCCTTGTTGAAGGCGTAATCGGAGAAGGGCAGAAGAATGTCCCACAGCGCTTTGACCGCGCCATCGCCGAAACCGTTCGCGTGCATACCCGCTTGGAAGCCTGCGTACTGCTTGTCGAGCTCGGACTTCTTCTTCTTACCCATCGCGCGACGAAGGATGTCCGCCTGACCGAGACTGAAGCCGGCGACCTTCTGAGCGATGGCCATGACCTGCTCTTGGTAGATGATCAGTCCATAGGACTCGTCGAGAACATCTTTCAGAGCGTCTTCGAGCTCGGGATGAATCGGAGTGATCGGCTGCAGCCCGTTCTTGCGCAGCGCATAGTTGGTGTGCGAGTTGGCACCCATCGGACCTGGACGATAAAGCGCGATCAAAGCCGAGATGTCGCCGAAGTTATCCGGCTTCATCAGACGCATGAGCGATCGCATGGGCCCGCCGTCGAGCTGGAAGACTCCGAGCGAATCGCCGCGCGAGAGAAGCTCATAGGCCGGCCGATCCTCCAGTTCGAGGTGCTCGAGATCGACCTCCTCTCCCCTGTTCGTACGGATGTTGTCGAGAGCGTCCGAGATGATGGTGAGGTTGCGCAGTCCGAGGAAGTCCATCTTGATCAAGCCGAGGCTTTCGCAAGACGGGTAGTCGAACTGTGTGACGATCTGGCCGTCCTGCTCGCGGCGCATGATGGGAATGATGTCGAGAAGCGGCTCACTCGACATGATCACGCCTGCTGCGTGCACGCCCCATTGGCGCTTCAGCCCTTCGAGACCGATGGCGCGATCGAATACCGTCTTCGCCTCTGGATCGGTCTCGATCAGCGCGCGGAACTCGCTGGCTTCTTTGTAGCGAGGATGCTTCGGGTCGAACATGCCGTCCAGCGGCATGTCCTTGCCCATCACCGGCGGCGGCATCGCCTTGGTGAGGCGCTCACCCATGCTGAAGGGGAACCCGAGCACGCGTCCCGCGTCTTTCAACGCCTGCTTCGATTTGATGGTGCCGTATGTCACGATCTGAGCGACGCGCTCGTCACCATATTTCTCGGTGACGTAATCGATCACTTCGCCGCGGCGGCGATCATCGAAATCGACGTCGAAGTCAGGCATGGAAACGCGATCAGGGTTGAGGAAGCGCTCGAAGATGAGTCCGTGCTCGAGCGGGTCGAGGTCGGTG
>JBEBSN010000095.1:0-10979 GCA_040394295.1 Microbacterium sp. | reverse complement strand
ACGAGTACGCCGACGCGATCTACAACCTGCACCAGGACGACAACAACCGCCTCAATGAAGAAGGTTCCGGCTGGGTGGTGCGCGGGTGGTTCAATCTCACCGACGACCGCGAGTCGTTGCTGATCCTGCGAGAGGACCGTTTCGATCCGGCCACCGAGATCAGGCTCCCCCTCCCGGCAGGCTCACGCATCATCGTCGATACTCAGCGCTTCTGGCATGCGGTGTGGCACCAGGGCTCCGAGCCGCGATACTCGCTCATCACGTCGTGGACGTCTGGCCCTGAGCTTGACGCCTACATATCCGCGAACAATGGCGAGCAGCATCCGCAAAGCGTCGAGCTCGACGCGCAGCTCGTCGCTGATGCGCAACTCGAACTGCACCGACGCATAGAAGAGCGCCGCCGCGTGTTCGAAGCTCAGGGCATCGTGATGGAGCCTCCGGCGGAGCTGTACAACTGACCCTCATCGCTCGACGAAGGCAGCAAGGTTCTCCAGCGAGGATGTGAGTCCCTCGATGTGATCCTCGGCAGAGATCCCCTCAGGAACGTCCTCTGCACGGAAGGTGACCTCAGCGCCCGCACCGCGCGGCTCCACCTCCCACGTCATGCGCATCACACCCGCATACCGAACGTCGTCGGATTCGAATTCGACCTCCTGAATGAGACGCACGCCGGGAACCACCTCGACGAAGCGTCCCTCAACGAGATCCTCGTCAGCGCTGCTCTTGCCCGGAGCCCCTGCCGCATCCAGATAGGTGAGAATCAGGCGGTATGTACCTCGCGTCCGCGCGTCGAAATGGTCGACGCGCGCGCTCATCCCCGCCGGCGGAAGCCACCTCGCAACGCTGCCGGCTGTGCTCAACGCAGCAAACACCCGCAGGGGTGGTGCGTCAATGACACGACGTACTTCGTCGGTTCGGCCCATGCCTCCACGCTAGATCGTCACGGGGGAAAAACACCAGGGCGGGGATCAGACGATCCGACCGGCCTCGATCCGCACGGTGCGATCGACCGTTCCTGGGGGCGGATCGACGTGCGAGATGAGCAGCACCGTTTGCTCCCCCGCTGCCGACAGCAGGTCACGCAGCAGGGCATCCGAAGCCTCCGGGTCGACACCTGCTGTGGGTTCGTCGAGCACGAGCACGGGAAATCCGTGCAGCAGCGCCCTGGCCAACGCGATCCGCTGGGCCTGCCCGCCTGATACCAATGCGCCGCGGTCGCCGACGCGCGCGCCGAGGCCGCCGCGCTCTCGCACCCAGTCGTTGAGCCCCACCCGGTCAAGAACAGCGAGAAGCTCGTCGTCGGTCGCCGTGTCACGCGCGAACAGCAGATTCTGGCGGACGTCTTCATCGAACAGCTGCGGCTGCTGTTCGCATACTCCGATCACTTCACGTAGCGCCTGCCCGCTCAGGGCGCTGGCGTCGACCCCGCCGACCGTATACTCACCGTCGGCCCGCAAGAAGCCCACCAACACTGATGCCAGCGAGCTCTTACCCGCTCCGCTGGGTCCGGATACAAGCACGCGCTCTCCCTGCGCGACGTCGAGGTCAACTCCGCGTAACGCCGGTGCACCGCCAGGCCACGCGGCGCGCACGCCGCGCAGCCGAAGCGCAACGGATGCGGGAACGTCAGTGGATCCGGCATCCGATCGAAGCTCATCCGGGATCTCGGCAGGAAGCGCGTCGATGATGCGACGGGCGCTGGCACGCACGCTTCGCCACGACGACGCAGCTACCGGCACGGCGCCGAAGACTTCGAACACGACCATCGGCACGAGCACGACGACGGCGAGCCAGGGCCCGTCGATGCCGGCGCCCAGAGCAGGCGACGCCGCGGCCAGCGCCCATACCGACGCCACACCCGCAAGAGCCGAGACGACTCCTGCGGCGACCGCCTGCGCGAACGATGCGCGGGTCAGTGTGCGGCGCAGCACGGCATCCGCACGTTCGATGCGCTCCCGCGCCTGCGGCTCGGCCCCGTAGGCGAGCAGCACGTCGAGACTGCCGAAGTAGTCGACGAGCGCCGCCGAGACCTCTGCGCGTGCGAGCGAGATGCGTTCTTCAGCCCGCGAGCCGAAGACCCAGCCGAGGCCGATCGCCGCGCATGCGGTCACGATCAGGCACGCTGCGAGCGTGAGGGCAGCCGGCGGCGAGATGAACGCGATGACTCCGACGGCGCCGAGCGCCACGACCGCCGAGACCGCCAGCGGCTGTACCACCCTCAGTGGCAGATTCTGCAGGTTCTCGACGTCGTCGACGAGTGCCGAGAGCATCTGGCCACGGTCGGTGCGACCGAGTCCGGCGGGCGAAAGGGGGATCAGGCTGTGCACCATGTCAGATCGCGTGCTCGCGAGTCGGCGCAGTGCCGCATCGTGTCCGGCCAGACGCTCGAGGTATCGGAAGACGGCCCGCGAGACGGCGAAAAACCGCACGCCCACCACCGCGACCGACAGCGGGACGAGCGAATCGACGATCGAGGCGCTGACGATCAACCATCCGCTGACGGCGAGCAGCGAGACCGCAGCCACGGCCGATAACACACCCCAGATGAGACCGGGGAGGAAGCGCCCCGCTGGCGGCTGGGCGAGACGAAGGAGTCCGCGCACACGTGTCATGTTCGCACCAGCTCACCGAACTCGACGATCTGATCGGCGATCACCCGCGCCGTGCGGCGGTGCGAGACGAGAACCACTGTTGCGCCCGCATCCGCTCGCTCTCGCAGCGAGCGCCAGAGCCTCGACTCAGTCTCGGCGTCCAATGCGCTCGAGGGCTCATCCAGCACGAGTACGCGGTCAGGGTCTGCGGCATACCGATACAGCGCCCGCGCGACGGCGACGCGCTGGGCCTGCCCGCCCGAGAGCCCACTGCCCTGCACGCCGAGCTCCTGTTGCGGGTCGAGGTCTTCTGCGCAGGCGGCGTCGAGCGCGCGGCGGATGCTGACGGCATCCGGATTCTCATCGCCCAGCGCCACATTGAACGCGATCGTGCCCTGCATGAGTCCTGGCGCCTGCCCCGCCCATGCGAGCCAGGCGGAGGGGGCGAGGGCGCGGACATCATTACCGGCGAACGACACGTCACCCGTGAACGCCGATGCACCGCGGAGTGCTGCGATCAGGCTCGACTTTCCTGATCCGCTCGGGCCCTCGATGAGCGTGATCGCGCCGGGCCCTGCCGTGAACGACACGGGTGGGAGATCGCGAACGCGCACCTCGGAGACGATCAGCTCGGCAGCGTCTGACGCGGCCGGATCGGCCCGGTTCAGTGGCGCCGCTGACGAGTCTTGGGCGGCAGCGGCAGCGGCATCGAGCACCTCGAACACATCTTCCGTGGCCGCCACGCCTTCCGACGCCGCGTGGAATTGCACGCCGACCTGGCGGATCGGCAAGAACGCATCCGGCGCGAGAAGCAGTACGAAAAGGCCCAACTCCAGCGACATCTCCCCCGCAAGCAGTCGGAACCCCACCGTCACCGCGATGAGCGCGACGGCGAGCGAAGCGAGCAACTCCATCGCGAAGCCCGAAAGAAACGAGAACCGCAGCACCTTCATCGTCTCGCGTCTATAGAGTTCAGCGGTGACCTCGATCTGCGCGGCTGCTCGCCTGTCGCGTCCGAACAGGCGCAGCGTGGAAAGCCCCTGCACCGTGTCGGCGAAGCGCGCCGCCAGATGCTGCAGGGTCTGCCACTGCCGCCGCTGCACCGTCCGCGTCGCCATACCGATCAGAATCAGGAACAGCGGGATCAACGGCAACGTGATCGTCGCGATCAGACCGCTCGGCCAATCCCGCCACCACATGACCGCCACCAGCACGGGCGTCGCTGTCACCGTCAGCACGAGCTGCGGCAGATAACGGGCGAAGTACGCATCGAGCGACTCCAGTCCGTGTCCGACGGTCACCGCGAGCGAGGTCTGATTGCGCCCGGCGAGCCATCCGGGACCGAGCACACTCACGGCGCGGATCAGAGCCGTCCGCAGCTGTGCACCGGTGCGGGCGGCCGCCGTCGTGCCTGCGGCGTCGGATGCTGCGATCAGCAGACCCCTCGCCAGCGCGAGCGCCAGCAACCAGACCGAGGACGCGACAACCGAGCGACCCGCGAGCGCCCCGGTGATCGCATCCGTCAGAAACCATGCGAACGCGATGACGACGCCGGTCTGAAGCACTCCGATGACCGCGGCGAGGGCGAAGAAGCCTCGCGCGGCACCCGCGTACTTCAGCAGTCTCGGGTCGACGGGTTTCACGCGTGCACCGCAGCTCCCTCGATCGACGCCCTGGTGACGCGCTTGCGGAACACCCAGTACGTCCATCCCTGGTAGAGCAGCACCAGGGGCATGGCGACCAGTGCCGTCCAGCTCATGATCTGCAGGGTGTACTCGGTGCTCGAAGCATTGTCGATCGTCAGGCTGTAAGCCGCGTCGATCGTCGAAGGCAGCACGTTCGGGAAGAGGGCGGCGAACAGCGTGACGACAGCGAACAGCGTGGTCAGCGCACCGAAGGCGAACGACCACCCCTCCCGATCACGCAGGTTCGAGATGATCGACAGCACCAGCGACACCGCCGCGAGCGCTGCAAGCACGAGCACCGGAAGGGAGAAGTGCACCGCGACCGTCCAGAACAGGAACACCGCCGCGACGACGAGCGTGAGCAGGCCGGCCTGTGCAGCGAGCCTGCGCGCATCCGTCCGCAATTGTCCGTCTGTCTTGAGCGCGACGAACGTCACGCCGTGGGTGAAGAAGAGCAGCAGTGTCACCGCGCCCCCCAGCAGTGCGTAAGGATTGAGCAGATCCAGCACGCTGCCGACGAAGACGTGTCGCTCATCCAGCGCCACACCTTGGATGATGTTCGCGAAGGCGACGCCCCACAGGAACGCGGGCACCGCAGATCCGATCACGATCATCCGGTCAAAGCGTGCCTTCCAACGGGCGTCGTCGCGCTGGTGCCGATACTCGAAAGAGACGCCGCGGAGAATGAGCGCGAGCAGGATGATCAACAGCGGCAGGTAGAAGCCGCTGAACAGCGAGGCGTACCACTCGGGGAACGATGCGAACAGGCAGGCGCCGGCCACGATCAACCATGTCTCGTTGAGATCCCAGATCGGACCGATCGTATTGATGACCTGTCGGCGCGAAACGTCGTCCTTGCCCAGGAACGGCAGCGACATTCCGACACCGAAGTCGAACCCGTCGAGCACGAAATAGCCGACGAAGAAGAAGGCGATGAGCCCGAACCAGAGCGTCTGCAGATCCATTTCGCATCCTTCCGATCAGTACACGACCGAGGGCAGCTGGGCCGTCTCGTCGTGGGGTTGCTCAGTGGTGTCCGGCCCCTTCTGGGCGGCTCTGACGATGAGGCGGATCTCTACGACGGCGAGCACCGCATAGATCGCGGTGAAGGCGATGAGGGATATGAGCACTTCGACTCCGCTCACGCCGGGAGAGACACCGTCGCGGGTGCTCATCAGTCCGAAGACGATCCAGGGCTGCCGGCCCATCTCGGTGAACACCCAGCCGACGATGTTCGCACCCAGCGAGATCGGGAACGACCAGATGGCGATCTTCCACATCCACTTCGTCGGCTCTGCCTTCGCGTTCTTGCGGGTGACCCAGAGCCCGACGAGCGCGATGAGTGCATGCAGCATGCCCAGCCCGATCATCCAACGAAAAGCCCAGTAGGTGATCCACATCACCGGAGCGAAGTCGGTGATACCGGTGTCGGCGAACTGCACCGCATACTCAGCGTTCAGGTCGTTCACGCCGTGCACGCAGGCGTCCAACGTGTGCGTCGACAGCAGCGACAGCAGATAGGGCACACGAACAGAGAAGAGCTCAGTGGTGCCGTCCGGTGTCCCGAGCGTGAACAGGCTGAACGAGGCATCCGCCCCGCAGACGGTGTCGAAGGTGGCCTCGGCCGCCGCCATCTTCATCGGCTGAGCGGCATACATCGCCAGCCCGAGCTGGTCGCCGCTCAGCACGACGCCCGCAGTGGAGATGAGCATGCCCCAGAGGCCAAACTTCAGCGAGACCCGCATCGTGTCGACGTGCTGTGCGCGGTAGAGGTGCCAGGCGGAGACGGAGATGATGACACCGGCGGCGAACATGAAGGCGCCGAAGATCGTGTGTGGGAAGGCAGCGAGTGCGACCGGGTTGGTCAGCAGCGCCCAGATGTCGACGAGCTCAGCCCTGTTGGTGTCGGCGTTGTACTCATAGCCGACGGGGTTCTGCATGAAGGCGTTCGCGGCGATGATGAAGTAAGCCGACAGGATGCTGCCGATCGAGACGCACCAGATCGTGACGAGGTGCAGCTTCTGAGGCAGCTTGTCCCAGCCGAAGATCCACAATCCGATGAATGTCGCTTCGAAGAAGAAAGCGAGCAGCCCTTCGAAAGCGAGCGGGGCGCCGAAGACGTCACCGACGAATCGGGAGTAGTCCGACCAGTTCATCCCGAACTGGAACTCCTGCACGATGCCGGTGACGACACCCATGGCGAAGTTGATCAGGAAGATCTTGCCGAAGAAGCGGGTCAGGTGCAGGTACTGCACCTTCGCCGTCCGCACCCATGCGGTCTGGAACAACGCAGCCGACAACGCCATGCCGATGGTGAGCGGCACGAAGAGGTAATGGTAGATCGTGGTGAGACCGAACTGCCATCGGGATAGAACCAGTGGATCAAGCCACTCCATCAGAGGACTCCTTCTCGCGAAGGTGCAGGAGCTGCACCCGGGAGGGGCCGGGTCGGGCCCGCGGACGAGGCGTCTTTGGCTGTGATTCCAGTATCCCGCGGCCCGGGTCACCGCATGGCCGAAAACGGGCCTGCGGCGATAGGGATGTCGGATGCGCCCGATAGCCTGGCTGCATGGCAACCCGTCGTCCCGCTCCCCCCAATTTCGTGTGCACCGAGTGCGGGTGGACGACGTCGAAATGGGTCGGGCGCTGCGGTGAGTGCCAGCAGTGGGGCACCGTGCAGGAGCAGGCGGCGAAGACGGGCATCCTCCGGCAGATGACGCCCCAGGCTCCGAGCGCTGATCGAGCGGCACGGCCCATTACCCAGATCACGACAGCCGAGACCCCCCGCCGTTCAAGTGGCGTCGCAGAGTTCGATCGCGTGCTCGGCGGTGGCATCGTTCCGGGTGCCGCCATCCTGCTCAGTGGCGAACCGGGCGTGGGCAAATCAACGCTGCTGCTCGAAGTCGCCGCCCAGGCTGCTCGCGGCGGACGGCGCGTTCTCTACGCAAGCGCTGAAGAGTCGCAGGCCCAGGTGCGGTTGCGCGCCGAGCGCACGAACGCTCTGCACGACGAGCTGTACCTCGCCGCCGAAACCGACCTCGCCACGATCCTCGGTCACATCGACGAGGTGAAGCCCCAACTCGTCATCGTCGACTCGGTGCAGACGGTGGCATCGTCGCTCTCCGACGGCGCGGCCGGCCAGCCGAGCCAGGTACGCGAGGTCGCGGCGACGCTCATCCGCGTCGCGAAAGAGCGCGGCCTGCCGATGATCATCGTGGGCCATGTCACCAAAGACGGACAGGTCGCAGGCCCCCGCATTCTGGAGCATCTCGTCGATGTCGTCTGCCATTTCGAAGGCGACCGGCAGACGGCGCTTCGCTTCATCCGCACGCTGAAGAATCGCTTCGGCCCGACCGACGAGGTCGGGTGCTTCGAGATGACCGGTGACGGCATCGCCGAGGTCCCCGACCCGAGCGGGCTCTTCCTCGGCCACGGATCGACCGAGCCTGGCACCTGCGTCGCCATCGCGATGGAGGGGCGCCGTGCTCTGCCCGTCGAGGTGCAGGCGCTGACGGTCGAATCGACTGCACCGAACCCTCGACGGGTCGTGTCTGGTCTCGATTCCGCTCGTGTCGCGATGGTGCTGGCCATCCTCGAGAAACGCGGACGAATCGCAACCGGCAAACTCGACGTCTACGTCTCAACCGTCGGCGGAGTGCGCTTCACCGAGCCGGCCGCCGACCTGGCGATCGCCATCGCCGTGGCAGGGTCGATCCGACAGTTCTCCGTTCCTCGCACTGTGGCAGCGGTCGGCGAACTCAGCTTGGCTGGCGAAGTGCGCGCGGTCACGCAGGCGAAGCAGCGGCGCTCAGAAGCAGCGCGCCTCGGCTACGAACAGGTCGTCGATGAGCGGTCGAAGACTCTCGAGGCCGCTCTGAAAGACGTGAAGGCGCGAAGCACGGCGCGACGTCGTGAAGACGACATTCCGCCGTTCTGACCCCGCGATCCATGAGTCCCGAGCCACCCCACGATCCCTGAGCCTGTTGAAGGGTTCGCGGCAAACTCGCGCTATGCGTCGAGCGCTTTGAGTAGTTCGTCCGGTGCCGCCTGCATCGGGTGCGGGCCGGCGATGTCGAGGAAGACTGTCGTGACGGTCTCACGGTGGGTGGTCAGGAATGCACGCAGCCACGCTGCGGAGTAGATGCCGACTCCTGGTGGTAGGTTGGCTGGCTTGTTCTTCGCATCGCTGAACAGCAGCAATGCCACATCCCCCGTTGCAGGGTCGCGGTAGGTCCATACTTCGCCGCCGTCGAGCGGGTTGTCTCGAACGCCCGCCTTGAGCAGGGGAACCACGGTGGTGCCGTGGCGCAGAGCCAGGGCGACCGCGGCGATGTCCTGCTTCTCGAGCGCCTGCGCAAGGGCTTCGGAGCGGAACTCCTCGGGTGCTGGCTTCTTACGCTTCGACTTCTTCGATGCCATTCGACCAGCCTAACAATTGGGGCCCTCTCGAGTTCTCCATTGGGGACTGGAGTACTCGAAAGGGCCCTCGAACTCTCGATCGGCGATCGTCGAAGCGCTGGGGACGCTGAATTCGACACCACTGGGGATGGCTTGCACCGAGACATCGAGAGTTGCCTCAATGGTATCCCAAAGCGAGACGTGTGTCAGCCATTTGGCCTGGTTTATCGCGTGGGTGCGACATGCGGCGTCGCACAAATACGTGCTCAGTAGAGCAGAATCTGCCGGGTGACGGCCGAATCGAAGCCGCCGATGGACACGGCCACGTGGTACGAGGCGCCGCCGCCTGGCGCGCGGGGCCTGTTCTCCTGTTCGCACGTGTCGACGTTCGAGCGCGTGCGGTCCCAGACGACGGGGGTCGCGCTCGGCACGGTCTGCCCAGCGGCGAGCGTCACGACCATGCTGCTCGAGTTCTCTTGGCAGTCGGTCGAGCGCCACCACACGTCGTTGCCGCTGGAGACGGTGAAAATCTGCGTGGCCGAGCCGACATCGAGAGTGCAGTCAGCTGCGCCTGTGTTCGTCAGCGAGATCGACAGTTCAGGCAACTCGCCTGCCGCGTAGGTATCGGCATCGGTCACCGCCTCGACGCGAATATCACTCGCCTGGCACGGTGCCGCCTTCGCCGCCTCATCGGTCGACTCCGGTTCCGGCTCTGGCGAAGGAGTGTCGCTTTCGGCCGGATCGGGCGTGGGGCTCGCGGCGGCATCCGTCGACGATGGCATCGGCGCGGGTTTGGTCTCAGCTTCTGCCCACGGCTGCGCGATGACGAGCCAGATACCGACCGCGATTGCGGCCACGAGCAGCACAAGGCCCCCGAAGACGAGGAGTCGCCTGCGGCGATACTTCGCAGCGGTGCGACGACGCTGAACCATCACAGGTTCTTCATCATGCGCGTGTTGCCGAGTGTGTTCGGCTTCACGTGAGCGAGGTCGAGAAACTCGGCGACACCCTCATCAGGACTGCGCAGCAACTGCGAGTACACGTCGGGATCGACGACCTGCTCGCCGATGGGTGCGAAACCGCGACGGGTGAAGAAATCCATCTCGAAGGTGAGGCAGAACAACCTCTGCAGGCCCAGTTCGACGGCGCGCTCTTCGAGAGCCTCGACGATCGCGCGTCCGACTCCGCGGCGCAGCCAGTCATCGCGCACGATGAGCGTGCGCACCTCACCGAGGTCTTCCCACATCACATGCAGCGCTCCGCAGCCGATCAGCACACCGTCAGCCTCGGCCACGACGAACTCCTGCACGGCGCCGTAGAGCACGGCGAGGTCTTTACCGAGGAGGATCCGTCGCTCGACCAAGGGCTCCAGCAAGCGGTGGATGCCAAGGATGTCGGCGCTCCGCGCCGCGCGGACGGTGTACTCACTCACAAGTCCAGCCTAATCCGCCTCCGAACGTGCCTGCTGAGCGCGATCTCAGTTCCGCGGGCATCGGGCCCGACACGCTGTGGCAAGAACGACGAATGGGCGGATGCCGAAGCATCCGCCCATTCGTCACCAAGCTCACTGAGCCTGTCGAAGCGTCACTCGCCCGAAGCTGCTGCCAGGTCGGGGGTGGAGGCGATTGCGCCGCCGTTGGTGTTGACGCCGACGGCGACCGTCTCGCCGCGAGGGCTCATCTCGAAGACGAACTTGCCGTCCTCGGCGTCGACCTTCACGTGGTCGCCGGAGTTGAGTTCGCCATGCAGGATCTTCTCCGACAGCTGGTCCTCGATCTCGCGCTGCATCGCACGGCGCAATGGGCGAGCGCCCAGCGCCGGGTCGAAGCCGATCTCGATGAGTCGCTCCTTGGCGGCCTGCGAGAGCTCGACGGTCATGTCGCGGTCGAGCAGGCGGTCGCTGAGACGCTTCACGAACAGATCCACGATCTGCACGAGCTCTTCCTTCGACAGCTGCGGGAAGACGATGACGTCATCGACGCGGTTGAGGAACTCGGGCTTGAAGTGGCGCTTGAGCTCTTCGTCGACCTTGCCCTTCATCCGCTCGTAGCTGGTCTGCGCGTTGCCCTCGATCTGGAAGCCCACGGGGCCGCCGGCGATCGCGGACGATCCGAGGTTCGTGGTCATGATGATGACCGTGTTCTTGAAGTCGACGACTCGTCCCTGACCATCAGTGAGGCGACCCTCTTCAAGGATCTGCAGCAGCGAGTTGAAGATGTCGGGGTGAGCCTTCTCGATCTCATCGAACAGGACGACCGAGAACGGCTTGCGGCGCACCTTCTCGGTGAGCTGGCCGCCCTCTTCG
>JBEBSN010000094.1:0-10989 GCA_040394295.1 Microbacterium sp. | reverse complement strand
GCCCGCGTCTGTAAGAGGGACGCGCTCACGTCAAGAGCCGCACACGCGCCCGGGCAGCGAGCTCGATCCCACGATCAGTACTGCGACAGCGGCAACACCTACTGTCGCAAGCGGAGCGACCGCGCTACCTCCATCTCCATCGCCGGATGCGGTTTCGTCTCAAGATCCTTCTGACGCGCTGGCGCGCGCGTTACGGGGTTCAGCTGCGACAGCGGATCTGCTCGCGAGTCGGACTACCCGAAACTCCGGTTTCGACGCGACGAACGCGATCACCGGTGCAGCTGGGCGCGGCTCCGCCGAAGTCACCCTCCAGGATGAGGATGCGCCGGGCTCGCGGCCCGTCGCGAATCCTCTGCGTTCTGAGAATGCGCAGCCTCAGGAGCCGGCGGAAGTGCAGATCGATGGTGTCGAGCGCGAGCGCGAGAACGAGAACGATCCGATCACGGAAGAGGAGATCGCGGCGCCGACCGATGTTGAGACGGAGATCGCGGAAGCAGCTGTGCTGACGGATCGTGCTCCCGCGGAAGAGGTTGCGATCGAGGTTCCGCGGGGCGCTCGCTCGACCGCAGAGCAACGCCACCGCGTCCGTTCTGCGCTCGGCGCACGGTACGACGTCGCCAGCCGCAGCGTCTCTCAGCTGCTGGCACAACAACCCGGCATGCGCGTGAGCAGCGGAGATCGAGCCACGTTGCTCACCACGCTCTCTGTGGTGAGCGTCTTCGCGGACGATCCGACGGCACGTTATGACCTGGATTTTCACACATGCCTCGCCGAAGGTCTCGCGGCGCTGCCCACGACCCGTTCAATCGTCGTCAGGGGACTGCCCGAGGAGAGCACCGCCACGACGAGTTCTGTACTCTCATCAGGCACCCCCTTCATCTCTGCGCCGGTCGACGCTCCGCTGACCGGCCCTGTGGAGGCGCTCATCTGGACTACCAGCGGTCGTCGCCTGGACCGATTGATGAACGGCTCAGATTCCGCAGCGGATGTGATCCTGCCAGCGCACACTCAACTACGAGTGCTGGGTACGGCGGAAGGAACAGTTCGACGTCTGCTTTTGGCTGAAGAGGGAGTGAACGACGACGCAGTGCTGACACGTCTCCACGATGCTGCCGCCAGCCGAGACAACGACGCAACGGCACAACGAGATTCACGTTGGCTTGGCGACCTCATCGCGGTGGAGTGAGGATCATCTGATGAGCGATACCGTCACGAGCCCCGCTTCCGCTGCGAGACAGAAGACCTCAGGCGCGTTCCAGAAGCCCGCCGAGGCCGCCAGGCAGGCGTCTACGCGCGTGAGACGGCTGCTCGAGAATGTGCCCATACTCCGCACACGTGAGCCGCGTGTCGCGAAAGTGTATGACGGCTGCGACGCGGGCCGGCCATGGTTCGACGCGGAGCATGCGGTCATAGTCGACGTGCGAGAGCGCGAACGCATCCTTCAGCTGCTCAGTGGGGGTGGGATCGTATTGCATGCAGCTGCGCTCCTGAGGGACGAAATCACCAGCGAAGACGGCGTCGTCCCAGGAGATCTTCGTTCCGACGGCAGCTGGGTCTGGAGTGAAGCCGCAAGTTACTACCTGGAGCACCATTGGATCGCCCCTGATCCTGATCTGGTCGCTCATCTGACCGCGGCTAGGCCGCTGGCACTGACACATGAGACCTGGCGGCGCGTGTACGCCGCAATACGACCGGACACCTGGGAAGGTACGACATGGCCGCTCGACTGATGACGCAGAAGAGATCCGTCCTGACTGTGTGGGCGGGAAACTCCGACTGCCACCAGACCATTGCATCGGCGATCGCAGTGGCCAATGACGGCGACGTCATCTCGATTCGACCGGGCACGTACGCCGAAGCCGTGGTTATCGATCGCTCCGTGACACTTTCGGGCACGGGAAATTCGGGGGACGTCCGCATCGAGGCCACGACAGGGTCGGCGATCACCTGTACTGCCGGCGATGCGCGGATCTCGGGCATCACCATTCAGCGCGCTGCTGGTGACGTCGCGGTCGATATCGAATCCGGCTCGCTCTCGATGGACGAGTGCGCTGTAGCGGCTGCAACGGAAGTTGCCATCGTCGTCCGAAGCGACGCCAGATTCATCGCGCACAGCACGCGGGTCGGTAATGAACGGGGCGCAGGCGTCCTCGTGTACGACGGCGGCACGGCCGAGATCACCAAGTCGGTGATGCGCGACATCGCCACGACCGCACTCGTGGTGCGCGGAAAAAGCATGGCACAGTTCACCGACAGCGAGATCGACGCGGTCCAGGGTGGGTTCCTCATCGCTGACGGTGCGCGGCTCACGATCAACCTGGGCAAGATCGCCGGCGCCGCCCAGAGCATGGTCACCGTCGAGAGCCGGGCCACGGTGGAGATCCTCGGAACTGACTTTGTCGGAGGCGAGGGGATAGGCATCCTCGCCACGACCGGGGCCACGGCGACGCTCTCGGATGTACGCATGAGTGGTCTCGGCGCGCAGAGCCTGGTCGGTGTCGGCGACGCGTCCTTGGAACTGACCCGCGTGGAGGTTGTGAGCAGCGGAGCGCACGCAATCCAGCTCGTCGATGCGTCGAGCGCCACCGCAGTCGACTGCCGGTTCTCCGACACGATGCACGATGCCGTCGTGGTCGCCGGAACCGCCCGTCTTGAACTCTCAGACTCCACAATCGAAAGGACTCGGGGCAGTGGCGTTCTCGTCGTCGATGATGCCACCGCCCTCATGGACGACGTGCGCATCTCTGATGCCGAGGAGAACGGTGTCTGCGCTCGTGATCGTGCAGAGCTGTCTGTCAAAGGCGGGCTGATCCAGCGCTGCGCCAACGGTGCACTATGGCAGGACCAGTCCAGCGGGATGCTGCGAGGGACCGTCCTTCTCGACCATGAGCATGACGAGATCAACGTCGGAGATGAGGCGGATGTCGACGTCGAGCGCGATGAGAGCGAGATCTACGACATGCCCGCCAAGCCGACACAGCGGGAGGAGCCGGTCGCGGAACATGCAGCCGACGCGCCAGCATCCGACAGAGCAGAAACCGAATTGGACAGCCTGCTGGCTGAACTCGACAATCTCGTCGGCCTGGACAGCGTGAAGCGTCAAGTGGAGACCCTGGTGCGGATGCATCAGATGGCAGAGCGGCGAGCGGATGCGGGACTGCCTTCGCCTCCTGTGTCACGCCATCTCGTTTTCGCGGGCTCTCCCGGAACGGGAAAGACCACCGTAGCAAGGCTTTACGGCCGCATCCTTGCTGCGCTCGGCGTGGTGCGCACCGGACAGCTCGTAGAGGTCGCTCGGCCGGATCTCGTTGCCGCGGTCATCGGCGGCACCGCGATCAAGACAACGGAGATGTTCAACAAAGCACTCGGCGGTGTGCTGTTCATCGACGAGGCATACGCTCTGTCCAAGGACTCCGGCTCAAGCAATGACTTCGGTGGAGAGGCCATCGATACTCTCGTGAAGCTCATGGAGGATCACCGCGACGATGTTGTCGTGATCGTCGCCGGCTACACGAACGAGATGCGCAGCTTCATGGCTGCGAACCCGGGTCTGTCGTCGCGGTTCTCCCGGACGGTCGAATTCGCCGACTACGCTTCCGCCGAGATGGTGACCATCGTCGAAGGCTTGTGCAGCGCGAACCACTACAGTCTCGAGTTCGAGACGCGGGCCGCACTGCACAACTACTTCACCGAGTTGCCGCGCGACGAAACCTTCGGCAACGGCCGCACCGCTCGCAAGGTCTTCGAAGAGATGCTCGGGCGGCAGGCGTATCGATTGGGCAGCGTCGACGACATAGATGCGCTGACGCTCACCCGCCTCATTCCGGACGATCTCGGTCCACTTCCCGGGTCATCCATCGGAGCAGGGGTGGGTCGTGTGGACGAAGAGCGGGTCGAGCAATTGCTGAGCACGCTGCGTGAACTGGTCGGCCTCGGCGACGTCAAATCCGAGGTGGAGGGAATGGTTGACCTGCTCACGTCTGCACGTCGCCGCCAGGCCGCGGGACTGCCGGCGCCATCCTTGAGCCGGCACCTGATATTCGCCGGGCCTCCCGGTACAGGCAAGACGACGGTCGCGCGCTTGTACGGTTCGCTGCTGACGGCAATGGGCGTGCTCGCCCAAGGCCAGGTGACCGAGGTCTCGCGGGCAGATCTGGTCGGTGAGTATGTCGGACACACTGCCCGCAGAACGACGGAGGCCTTCGATCGCGCGCGCGGAGGCGTTCTCTTCATCGACGAGGCATACACTCTCGCATCAGGCGGTGGCGGCGGAAACGACTTCGGCAAGGAGTCGGTCGATACCCTGGTGAAGCTTATGGAAGATCATCGCGACGAGGTCGTGGTGATTGCGGCCGGATATGAGCGGGAGATGGACGGGTTTCTCTCGACCAACCCAGGGCTGGATTCCCGCTTCTCACATCGAGTCAGGTTCGCGAACTACACGCCAGATGAGCTCGTCACGATTGTGAACCAACACGCCACTCAGGCCGGGTACGAGTGCAACGGGCCGACTGTGGCGGCTCTGCGCGGACACTTCACGGCCGTAGACCGGGGAGAGTCCTTCGGCAACGGGCGCTACGCCCGCCAGGTGATGGAGGCGGCTATCGCCAACCATGCGCGTCGCACCCGCTCGCTGCAGAACCCGACGATGGACGACCTCGTGTTGCTGCTGCCGGAAGACGTGCCGAAGCCCGCAGAGATCGGCGCGTGATGCGGCCGGCTCTGCGGGCTCCGGTTTTGGGGGGTTGCAGGGTTCAGGAAGTCAAAGCGAGCGCGTCAGCTTCAGTACGCAGCGTACGCAGCGCGTGAAACACGCGGCTCTTGACCGTTCCCACCGGCACGCCGAGAGTGGACGCTGCGCCACTCGCGGTCTGGTCACCGAAGTAGACCTCGATGATGGTTCTGCGATGCTGATCGGACAGCCGCTTGAGTAGCTGCTCGACGAGGATGCGCTCCTCCACTTCACGCGCCGGGTTGTCAGGTCCTGCCGCGCGCGACGTGTCCAGATCTGACCAGCCGACTTCGGACGGACGTGCGCGCCGAGCGCGGTGCTGGTCCATCGCGATGTTGTGTGTCACCCGCGTGAGCCAGCCGCTCACTGAGCCCTTCTGCTCGGTGAGTCGTTCGAGGTGGCGCCACGCGCGCACCCACGTTTCCTGGACCACGTCTTCTGCCGCCGCGCGATCGCCGTTGAGCAGCCGAGTGGCGTAATTGAGGAGTCCGGGGCCGTGCGCGCGGATCAATTCATCGATGCTTACTGCCGCTATTGCGGTGATGGTCACGATTGATTCCCTCCCTGAGCGGACGTCTTGTACTGATCGTCGGCGCTCGGGAAGGGAATGTCTTTGGGGCGACCCCTCCGAAGACGGGGATATCCCGAAGGTCCAGGGTGGGGATGTCCCTACCCTGGACCTCATTCAGCAGTTCAGTGCATCAGAATTCTTGCCGCTGTCGCTTTCCCAACGGATGTTCCCCACGCTCACGGCGATGTCGCCTTGGCCGATGAGGAGGAATGGTGTGTTGACCTTCTCGATGTCCAGGCCATCGCGAGAGAAGCACTCGGCGGGAACGACCATCTCGGTAGTGGTACCGCGGTCGGCGTCGCGAACGACGTCGGTGATGTCTACCGATGCGGCGCAGGGGAAGGTGCAATGCGCAGAAACCTGAAACACGCTTGCGGTGCCCGAAAGTACGCTGAGGTCGAACACGAGTGCCCCGTTTGCGGCCTGGATCTCTTCGAGGTCGACGACCCCTTCGTGAAGCTGCACGTAGAACTGGGACAACCAGTCCGGCGATGACCATTCAGCGCGCAGCATCCCGTCAGACTCTTTCAGCTGGATGCCGGGCATCTCTGCGACCTCGTTACCGAAGGCTGCGACGCCCCAATCGTTGGCCTCACCGGCGGAGGACACGTACCAACGCAGGTCTGCTGCGGTTTCGCCGTCGGTAAGGACGGGGAAGACCTTGCTCGGGCTCGTGTTCGGTGCCGGCTCGGGTGAAACCGTCTGAGTGTCCGTAGAGCGCGCTCTGCCTTCGTCGAGTGAGGAGCCAGCAGGCGGGAGGGCCTTCGGCAGGTCGGAGAGCATCGGCACGACGAATGCGGCGGCAACGACGGCGAGGACGACCAGAACGGCAGCGCCGATGCTGATCAGCGCGCGACGGGAAAGAGGCCACGCCGCATTCCGTCGCGCGGGCAGCGACTGCGCCACATCGACGCTAGTGGTTGGATCCCCGTTCGCGCCTGCTTGAGCGAGCGCGTCCGCAACGGCCAGCTTTCGTGCGGTGTGCGCGGCGCCGAGAGCGACGGTGAGCTTGGGATGATGAATCGAGCTCACCGGCCGGTTTATCTCCGACAGTTCCTCAGCGACAACCGGGATGCGCGAGGCGCCTCCGGTGAGAACGATACTGGTGATGGCGTCGTCATCGATCTCTGCTGAGCCGATCGTCCGACGCAGCGCGGCCACTGCGAGTCGGACAGAAGGACGGATGAGCCGGGTGAACTCTTCTCGCGTCACAGTCACTCGACGCACCCCATCAGGAAGCGCAACCGACACCGCTGTTTCTCGACGCATGGACAGCGTCTCCTTCGCAGCGCTGCAGGTGTTGTCGATGGCAACGAGCAATGCTGCTTCGGCAGGGTTGGACGGATCGAGAGCAGAGATCATTCCGCCGAGCTTCTGATCCAGCAGCGTCCGCATAGCATCGTCGAAATCCACGCTTCCGACGTGATCGGTATCCTCCGGAGTCCCGAGAATTCCAAAACCGTCTGTGCCCTTGCGAAGCAGCGTCACGGTGACCGCATCGTTGCCGAAATCGACGATCGCAACGATGTCGCCTTCCGCCACGCGACCTTGCACATGGAGGTGCGTCGCAGTAGCGACAGGTTCTGTGATGATGGCACGCACTTCGATGCCAGACAGATCTGCGATGCGTGCGAAGTGTTCGGCCCGGTATGGCCCCCAGGTCACCGGGTATGTCAGCACAATCGTCTCTGCCGGGTGCCCACGCTGCTCGGCGACTTCGGCGATGACATCGCGCAGCTGCGCGGCCATGAGCTGTTCGGGTGTGTAATGAACGCCGGCGACGATCAGAGGTGTCGGATCGCCAAGCCGCTTCTTGAACCGTCGAACGAGCCGCGACGAGTCGGATTCTCCGGCGCGCAACGCCGCATCGCCGGTCAGGAGAGAGCCGTCCGTCGAAACGTATACCGCAGAAGGTACGACGAGAAGGGGAGAGAGCTGCGCGGCATGGGTGCCGAGGTCGTCTGCGATCGCGACAGCGGTGAAGCTGGCACCGAGATCTACGCCGAGTGAGTAAGGCATCTTTTCCGTCCGATGTGGAGCTGGGGCTACCGCTCTGGGGGGTCTGACGTTCAGAGCGCTAGTTTAGGAGACATTCGTATCGTCAGCGCGACCAATGAGCGCATTACCCCATTGCAGGGGAACGCAGTAACATAGCGTTAGACAGAAAGCAATTTCTGTGGGGGAAAGGTACAAGGTGAGTCAACCATGCGCGTAGCGGTGGCCGACGACGCAACGCTCTTTCGTGAAGGCCTTGTGATGTTGTTGCAGGCGGCCGGACACGAGGTGGTCTCAACGCATTCAGACGGCCTGTCGCTCCACGAGAGCCTGACGAACGCCCCTGTCGACGTCGCACTGCTCGACATCCGGATGCCGCCCGGCGACGAAGGCGGACTCACGATCGCCTCCCGGATCCGCGAGAGTCATCCCGACATGGGTCTGTTGTTGTTATCGCACTATTCCGAAACCCACTATCTCCGCAGCATGCTGGCCATCGGCACCGAGCGTATCGGCTACCGTTTGAAGGATCGAATACTCGGCGTGAAGATGCTCAACGACACATTGGAGCGTATCTATGTCGGCGAGATCGTCATCGAACCGATGCTCGCGAGTGCGTTGGCCGGCGCCGATGATGATCGTGTCGACCCCCTCACAGGAAGTCTTGCACCACGAGAGTTGGATGTACTGCGTCTCATGGCGGAGGGCAGGTCGAACAACTCGATCGCCAAAGAGCTCTTCGTCTCCGTTAAAGCGGTGGAGAAGCACGTGGCATCGCTTTTCGTCAAGCTGGAGATCCCGGGCGATGCGACGGTGCATCATCGGAGGGTGCTGGCTGTGCTCAGTTACCTGCAGTCACGCCGGGTGGGCAGCGGCGGGCCCGCGTGATGTGGGGGAGACGCGGGCGCACGGCTGGAGAGATCGTCGCGTCAGAACCACGTGATCGTCTCGTGGATGCTCTGTTGGAGAACCTGTCGTTGGTTCTTTCGAACCGGCACAACACCACTCCACAGGTATCGCTGCTCAAGCGATTCGATGACGGTTATGAACAGCGAATCGCGATGTGGCCACCGGAGAAGAGCGATACAAGGGATGGCGACGAGATCTCCTTCGAAGTCCCCGATTTCGGGGTTCTTCGAATCTTCTCCGCCTCTCCGAGATCTGCTCGCCAGAGGCGAGTCGTCAACGAGACCATCGCTTGGCTCGGAGCCCTTATGGTCGCCACTCCTCCTCGGCGCCGTTTGGAGAAGGCGCGCCATGATGTGTTGAGTGCGCAAACCGAAGTGGAAGCTTTTGAGGTGCGCGTCGCGCGGGCTCGTGAGAGCGAGCGCATACGGCTTGTCGAGGCTCTCACCACGGACACCTTGCGCGACCTCGACGAGGTTCGCGCGATGCTCGCTGAGCCCGCTGCCGATGTGCCGTGGTCATCGGTCTCTATGGCCATGGGCTCTCTCATCCATGATTTCCGAACGACTGTACGAGGAGTCTTCCCGGCAATGCTGCCGGAACGAGGCGCGGCGGAGACGCTGAAGGAGATCGCTGCGAGCCTTCCGATAGCCATCGAGTTCAGAGGCGACCTCGGGCGCCGTCCGGGGTGGGAGATCGAGTCCGGCTTCACACACGCGGTCGCAGGCGTCCTGAGTGCGATGACGTCTGTGCACCAGGCGGTCCAGGTGATCTTCGAACGGGATGGAGCGATCCGCGCACGAGTGCGAAGTGTGGAGGGCAGTGACATCGGCATGCTCGCGCGCGCACTCACGTCGGATCGTGAGCGGCTGGAGGCACTGGGCGGGGCGCTCACCATCACCGGGACAGGCAGAATGGGCGTCGAGGTCGCCGTGACTGTGCCGGACCGTAGTGAGGTCAACTGGTTGCCGCTCAGCCGTCAGCAGCTGGCGTCGCGACCCGTGCACGCACGCGTCGCTGCGCTCCTGGAGTCGGCGAGACTGTCGGAGGAAGAGATCGCACCCTGGCGGGCTGAACTCTTCGCCCCCGTGAGGTTGCTCGTGCTCCAGCAAGCTTTGCCCGCGCCGTTGCCCGGAGTGAAGACAGTGATGTGCGAGGGTGATCCAGACCACGCACTGTCTGCGCAGCTTCGGGATCCTGATGGGCCGTGGGGGAGGATCGACGCCGTCGTCTGCGCCGAAGCTCACGACGATGAGTTTGCGCGCGCGATGCGGCGCGGACCCCTGTTGTTCTCCTCGGGAACTCCGGCGGCCGAAGCCGTGTCTGTGCTCACAGCGCGCGCACCAGTTTTCGCCGCACGGCGTGCGTTGAGCGGAATCACGGACTACGTGCGTCATCGACCTTCCACCGAGTGGCTGCGGCGTCAGGTGGATCATCTGACCGCCGGTTCGCATGAATTGGTCGAGGATGCGCTTCTCGATGACCTGGCGAGAGGCACCGCACCGTCGGTCGTTGATGACGAGGCGGCGCGTTTGATCGGAATGCATGGAGGCGACAAACGCACCCGCTTGGGGCTTCCCGAGGATGCGTCACCGACACGTGTCGAGGATGCGACGGATGCGCGCCTGGAGCGATGGACCGCGATCGTCAATCGTCCCGGGCTTGACCGTGCGAATCACCGGGCGGCAGAGGTCGTGCTGAGCAGCGCGACCCGACTCCTCATGCAGTGAATCGTGGAGTCAGTAGAGCACCGAAGCCGTGACGCGTGTGCCTTCGCCGAGAACGGACTCGACTGTGACCTCTCCGTTGATGGCCTCAAGCCGGTGGGCGAGGTGCGAAAGCCCGCCGACCCCGTCCTCGTCGACGATGAAACCCGGACCGTCGTCGCTGATCGAGAGTGTGACATGCCCGCCGCGCATGCGTGCGTCGATGTTGATCCTGGCCCCGGCAGCGTGCTTCTGAGCATTACTGACGGCCTCGAGTGCGATGAAGTAAAGGGCGGACTCGACCGCGGGCATCAGACGAGGAAGATCGGAATTGACGCTCAGGAGCGGCTCGGTCAACGACTGAAGCGCGCCGTTGAGCCCGTCGTTGGCGAGAGCGCGGGGCAATACTCCGCGGGCAGTCGATAACAGCACACGCTCGACCGACTCCAGCTGCGAGCGCGCGGATTCGCGCCGCTCCTCCTCGCCAGGTTCGTCGTGACGATGCTCGGCCATCGCAACAGCCATCTGCAAGGCAACGAGGTGGTGCTGTGCACCGTCGTGCAGGTCGCGTTCGAGGCGTCGGC
Organism: Microbacterium sp.; assembly: GCA_040394295.1. Classification (GTDB taxonomy): domain Bacteria; phylum Actinomycetota; class Actinomycetes; order Actinomycetales; family Microbacteriaceae; genus Microbacterium. Next base: position 495 of record JBEBSN010000094.1, on the reverse strand, counting down.
GCTCCACCGCCATGTCGATGCTTGCTCGCCATCGCGCGTCGTCGAGCCGGCGCACGGCGTCGTTGCGCAGGCGCTGTGCGCTTTCGGTGGCCTCGGCGAACACAAGGGGTTCGAGGAGCACCAGCAGCGGCTGCCACTGCTGAGCGGTGAGCATCGCTGACGGCGGCGCGATCGCTATGGCAATCTCGGGATCTGAGTTGAGAACGCAATGGACGCGTTCGGTGGCTCGCGCTCCAGGGTCGGACCACTCGTACTTCCGGTTGCCGATTGTGAGTTCGCACCACCCCGCGCGGAGGGTGTGTCCGACAAGGCGAATGAGATCATGCGGATCAGTGTCGTTCGCGGTGAACGCCGTAGCCAGCCTTGCCACGAGCTGTTTTTCTCTTCGCATGCTGTGACGCTATCAAGTTCGATCGCGCCCCAGGTGGGGTGAGAGTGATTGGGGTGGCTAACGGGGCTTGAACCCGCGACCCCCGCGACCACAACGCGGTGCTC
>JBEBSN010000093.1:0-11042 GCA_040394295.1 Microbacterium sp. | reverse complement strand
GACGTCTGATCTACATCGGCGCAGGTACCGCCGGACGTATCGGCGTGCTCGACGCCAGCGAGTGCCCGCCCACGTTCGGCACCGACCCTTCGATGGTCGTCGGGATCATCGCTGGTGGCGAGACCGCGATCCGTTCCGCCGTCGAGAACGCGGAGGACGATGCCGACGCCGCGGAGGCATCACTGCGCGAACTCGATCTCACCGACCGCGACACGGTCGTGGGGATCTCAGCATCCGGTCGCACGCCGTACGTCGTCGGCGGGCTCCGGTACGCGCGGGGGATCGGAGCGCTCACGGTGGCGATCGCCTCGAACGGCAACTCCGACATCGGCGCCGCAGCCGAGATCCCGATCGAGATCATCACCGGCCCAGAGTTCATCGCCGGATCGACCCGGTTGAAGTCGGGAACGGCGCAGAAACTGGTCGTCAACATGCTCACGACCCTGTCGATGGTCAAGCTCGGCAAGACCTACCGAGGCGTGATGGTTGACCTGCTGGCCACGAACGAGAAGCTGCACGCGCGCTCCATCCGCACGGCCGCCGAGATCAGCGGCGCCAGCGTCGGCGAGGCCTCCGTGGCGCTGCGCACTGCCGACGGATCGGTGAAGCTCGCGCTGCTCATACTGATGACCGGTGCCGACGTGGACCGCGCACGCACCGCGCTGGCCGACGCCGACGGCATCCTGCGTGAGGCGATCTCCGCCCTCAGCTGATCCGGATCTCGAAGCCTTCGCTGATCGGCGCGATCGAGATTTGGGTGAGGTCGTCGACGTGGTGTGCTGGATCGAACGCGGGCGCGTGCGGCCCGACGCCGATGACCTGCATTCCGGCGTCCAGGCCTGCGCGGATGCCGGCTTCGGAATCCTCGAACACGATGCAATCGGCGGGCTCGATGCCCAGCGTGGCCGCGGCGAGAAGGAATCCCTCCGGATCGGGCTTGCTGCGTGAGACCCGTTCTGCGGTTATGGCCAGTTCGGGGATCGAGAGCCCGGCGGCACGCATTCTGGCTGTCATGAGAGCGAGGTCCGCTGACGTCACGATCGCGTGCGGGATGTCTGCGAGCGCACGCAGCAGATCCGCAGCGCCGGCGATCTCGAAGATGCCATCGGTCTCGACGCTCTCTCGAGCGAGCATCTGTTGGTTCTCGACGAGGTTGATCGCGTGATCGCGCTCTGGCAGAAGGATCGCCATGCTCTGCCAGCCCTGGCGTCCGTGAACCGTCTTGAGCACGGTGTCGTGGTCGAGTCGGTGAGGCTCGGCCCACTCCAGCCACAGCCGTTCGACGACCGCCGTGGAATCGACGAGCGTTCCGTCCATGTCAAGGAGCGCGGCGCGAGCGGCGACGGTTTCTGTCATTCCTCAAGGCTAGCCGGGTCCAGGCGGCGGTCGCTCAACGCCCCCGCGACGCGTACGCTTGAGGCATCCCCCGAATTCCACCCGGCAACCCGCGCGCCGGATGATCTTCGGTGCGCACACATGCAAGGACGCAGATGAACGACTTCGCGGCACACCGTGACGATTGGATACGCAAAGAAGAACTCGCTGAACGGATGGTTCCGCTCGTCGGCGCCCTCCGCCGAGATCACGAGGTGGTCACCTCCCTGCACGGCCACCGGCTGCTCGGCTTGTCGACGACCGGCATCATCGAGTTGCATGAGCGCATCGCGCAGCTCGGCCACGAAGAACTGGCGCTGGAAGACAGCCTCGCGGTGCTCGAGTCGCTGCGCGATCTCGCTCCTGGGGCATCCTCGATCGATGTGGGACGCCTCGTCGCCGAGTACGCCGACTCCGATGAACCCCTCGAGGAGTACCTGCGTGAGACCCTCGCCCCCGCGATGGGTGCGAGCCCCGCGAATCCGACCGACATCGTGCTGTACGGTTTCGGCCGGATCGGGCGTCTGCTTGCCCGCATCCTCATCGCGCACACCAGCGGTGGCAGCGGGTTGCGTCTGCGCGCCATCGTCGTGCGCCGCGGCTCGGACAATGACCTCACCAAGCGTGCGTCGCTTCTGATGCGTGACTCGGTGCACGGCCGCTTCGCCGGCTCGGTCACGGTGGATGAGGAAGCCGAGCAGATCATCGCCAACGGGACCCGCATCCAGGTCATCTACTCCGACGATCCGGCATCCGTCGATTACTCCGCTTACGACATCCACGGAGCGATCGTCGTCGACAACACAGGGCGCTGGCGCGACGAGGAAGGGCTCTGCCGCCACCTCGAGGCGAAGGGGGTCGCACGCGTCCTGCTGACCGCGCCGGGCAAGGGCGCGCTCAAGAACATCGTGCACGGCATCAACGACGCGACCATCACCCCAGGCGACCACATCCTCTCGGCGGCATCGTGCACGACGAACGCGATCACCCCCGTGCTTAAGGCCATCGACGAGGCGTACGGAATCGTGCGCGGCCACGTCGAGACGGTGCACTCGTTCACGAACGATCAGAACCTCATCGATAACTTCCACTCCGGTGACAGGCGTGGGCGCTCAGCCGTTCTGAACATGGTCATCGCGGAGACCGGTGCGGCCAAGGCCGTCGCACGCGCTCTACCTGAGCTGGAGGGAAAGCTCACCGGATCCGCCATCCGCGTTCCCACGCCCGATGTGTCTCTCGCGGTGCTTCATCTGACGCTGGAAAACCCTGCGGCCAGGGAAGAGGTCAACGACTACCTGCGGCGGGTGTCGCTGCATTCGAAGTTGCGACAGCAGATCGACTACGTCGAATCGCCCGAGGTCGTCTCCACCGATTTCGTCGGCTCGCATCGAGCGGGCATCGTCGACGGGCTGGCGACGATCGCGAACGACCGCGACATCGTTCTGTACGTCTGGTACGACAACGAATACGGCTACTCGTGCCAGGTCATCCGCGTGCTCGAGGTCATGGCCGGCTCGCACCCCGTCGTGCTGCCCCCGCGGCGAGAGGTGACCCTGAGCGCATGATCGACGCGGCCGTCGGCACAGGGCAGGATGGGCGCATGAACCCCTCGACGCTTCGTGCCGACCGGCTGCGCTCGCATCGGTTGACAGCTCCGGCCCGTTCGGTGGCAGATGCCGCACGGCACATGCTCGCCGTGCAGGCGCAGGAGTTCTGGGCTGGGCGGTGGGCCCTCGCCGCGCGCGCGACCGGTGCGTCGACGCTGAGCAGCGTCGACGGGCTGTTCGATCGCGGTGTGCTCGTCCGCTCGTGGACGCAGCGCGGCACCCTGCACCTCATCGCCGCAGAGGACCTCGCCTGGGTGCTGAGCGTCACAGGTGAGAGGCAGCTGCGCATGGCTGCCCCGCGCTACCGCGAGCTCGGACTCGGCCCTGACGAGCTCGCCACCGTCGAGCGCGTGCTGTGCGGGGCGCTGCGCGGTGCTAACGCTCTGACACGGAGTGAACTCTTCGCCGTGCTTGAGAACGCCGGCATAGATCCGAAAGACCAGCGGGGAGTGCATTCGATCCAGAACGTCGCGCTGCGCGGAATCGTCTGCCAGGGGCCCGTGGTCCCTCGCCCTGGCGGCGCGTCGAGAGAGCAGCGCTTCGTGCTCACCGAAGAACACATCCAGTCATCGGCGGCGCCCGCCGACCCTGCCGCGGAGATGTTCGTGCGGTACATCGTCGGGCACGGCCCCGCGACGGCCGACGACTTCGCGTGGTGGGCGGGGATCACCCTCGGCGCGGCGCGGGCGGCGGCATTCGCAGGCGACGATCGCATTCGCGAGATCGACGAGGGCGTTTTCGCGGCGCGCGCACGTCCGCGACGTCGACCCGACGCCGGGTCCGTTCTCGCGCTCGGCCCGTTCGAGGAGTACTACATCTCGTACGTCGATCGCACTGTCGCGTGCCCGCCGGAGCACCTTGGCACTGTCGGCCCCGGCAAGAACGGCATGGTTCGACCGATCATCCTCGCCGACGGCGTTGTTGTGGGCGTCTGGCGGCATTCGACCGCTGTAGGAAGGCACGCCGAAGATCCCGTGCCGCACCTGTTCGATCCTGCTGCAGCGGATTGGCCGCAGGTGTCTGCAGCGCTGGAGCGTTACGCAGAATTCATCACCGGCTGAGCGGCGCTCACTCCGCCGCGTGGCGCGCGAGGAAGGTGTAGACCTCGTTGTCATCGACACCGGGGAAAGCACCGCGCGGCAGCGGCGAGAACATGTGCGTGTGCACTCGGGCACTGGGCCATGCCTTGTCTCCCCACCGTGTGGCGAGCTCGGGGGCGGGACGGCGGCAGCACGCTTCGTCCGGGCAGGATGAGACGGCACGCTCGTTGGTGTCTCGGCCACGCCACCACCGCGCGTCATCGAACGGCACGCCGACGGTGATCGAATACTCGCCCTCGCTGGCACTGCCGGTCTGCGTCGCGCACCAGAATGTTCCCGAAGGGGTGTCGGTGTACTGGTGGCGCTCTGTCGTACGGTTCTGCTGTGTGAATGCGGACCGTGCCTGGAACTTGCGGCATACCGGCTGACCCTCGACCGCGCCGGTGACGTCCATGGGCAGGAGCAGGTTGTCGTTCTCGTACACGCGAGTGATGGCGCCGGTGTCATCGACACGCAGGAAGTGCAGCAGCATTCCGAGATGCTCGGTCATGAGGTTCGTCATCCGCATGCCCGCGGCCTCGTGCGTGACACCGAACGCGTCGCGGAAGTCTTCTACGGCGAGGTTGCGGTCCTTCTTCGCCTGCTGCAGGAACGCGACGCTCGCCGTCTCAGGCATCAGACAGCACGCGGCGAAGTAGTTGATCTCGAGTCGCTGCTGCAGGAAGTCGGCGTAATCGGTCGGGGGAGTGTGCCCGAGCAGGCGATGCGCCATGGCCTGCAACGCCATCGAGCGCAGGCCGTGCCCGCCGGGGATGGATGCGGGTGGGAGATAGATGCGGCTGTTCTCTAGATCGGTGATCGAACGCGTCGATCGGGGCAGGTCGCTGGCATAGATGAGTTCGAAGCCGAGCTTCTCCGCCATGATGATCACCGTGCGGTGGGTGAGCGCGCCGCTGACATGGCCGGCCGCCTTCAGCTGTTTCTCTGCGAGCTTCTCGATGTCGCCGATGTAATTGTTCTGCGCGCGCATCCGCAGCCGAAGCTCGGTGTTCGCCCGGCGGGCTTCTTCGGGCGTGGCGATGGCCTCTCGTTCGCGGCGCTGCAGCTCGCGATGCAATCCGAGGATCGATTCGATCGTCTCGTCCGGCATGCCTTTGGAGACGCGAATCGGTGTGATGCCCAGCTGGCGGAACAGAGGACTCACCTGGGCGCGCTCGAGTTCGATCTCGAGGGCAGCGCGGCGATTGGGCGGCTCTGCAGAGATGAGATCGGCGACCTCGGTGTGCGTGGCCTGGGCGATCGATTGCAGCAGCGACAGCTTGGGCTCGCGTTTGCCGTTCTCGATCAGACTCAGCTGCGACCCGGCAACACCGACCAGTGCTCCGAGTTCGTCAAGCGTGAAGCCTTGCTTCACGCGGTGATGGCGGATGCGGTGCCCGAGTGTCGTGAGGTGGATTCCGGAAGCGCTCATTACTTGATCATAGCGAAAGAATTGCGGTTCTTATACGACGATTTGACCGAAACACTGCTCCGAAGTTCCGCAGAATGGGTTCAGACATCAACTCTTTTAGGGAGCAGACATGGCCATGGCAGATACCTTCACCCCTCGTGTTCCCGCGGTGAGCGCGGCGCGAACCATGGGCGCGGCACCTACCTATGACACTCCCGCGATGGCGGAACTGCTCGTCTGGGTTGAAGAGATCAGCGCTCTCACGCAGCCCGACGCCGTGCACTGGGTCGACGGTTCAGCAGCCGAGAGCGACGCGCTGCTGCGCGGACTGGTCGCGGAGGGCAAGCTCATCAAGCTGAACCCCGAATGGCGACCGGGCTCGTACCTCGCGCGTTCGCACCCCAGCGACGTCGCTCGTACCGAGGCGCGAACCTTCATCGCGTCCGAGCGCGAAGAGGACGCCGGCCCCACGAACAACTGGGGCGATCCGGCTGAACTCCGCCAGACCATGACCGAGATCTTCGAAGGCTCGATGCGTGGTCGCACGATGTACGTCGTCCCGTTCTCCATGGGTGCCGTGGGAGGTCCGCTCTCGCACATCGGTGTGCAGATCACCGACAGTGCCTACGCCGTGGCATCCATCGGCATCATGACGCGCGTCGGCGACGCCGTCACCCGCCAGATCGCCGAGGGCAAGCCGTGGGTCAAGACGGTGCACTCCGTCGGCGCTCCGCTCGCTCCCGGCGAGCAGGACGTCGCCTGGCCATGCAACGACGAGAAGTACATCGTCCACTTCCCCGACACGCTCGAGGTGTACTCCTACGGCTCGGGTTACGGCGGCAACGCCATCCTCGCGAAGAAGTGCTTCGCACTGCGGATCGCCTCGGTGATCGCGCGCGATGAGGGATGGCTCGCAGAACATATGCTGCTCATCCGCGTCATCGACCCGAAGGGCAGGGCCTACCACGTGGCGGCTGCCTTCCCGTCGGCCTGCGGCAAGACGAACCTCGCGATGCTGCGCCCGACGATCCCGGGGTGGAAGGTCGAGACGCTCGGCGACGACATCGCCTGGATCCGTCCCGGCGAAGATGGCCGCATGTGGGCGATCAACCCTGAAGCCGGATTCTTCGGTGTCGCCCCCGGGACGGGGGAATCGACCAACGTCACGGCGGTCGAAACACTGTGGGGGAACACCATCTTCACGAACGTCGCTCTGCGACCGGACGGGGACGTCTGGTGGGAGGGGCTGACCGACACTCCGCCTGCGAGCCTCATCGACTGGGAGGGCAACGACTGGACGCCGGATTCCGGTCGCCCCGCCGCGCACCCGAACTCGCGTTTCACTGTCGCAGCGGCGCAGTGCCCGCAGATCTCCGACGACTGGGAAGAGGCCGTTCCGCTCGATGTCATCCTCTTCGGAGGGCGACGCGCCACGAACGTCCCTCTCGTCGTCGAGGCGACCGATTGGACGCATGGCGTCTTCCTCGGCTCGACCATCTCATCCGAGCGTACGGCGGCCGCTGAAGGAACCCTTGGCGAACTGCGGCGCGATCCCTTCGCGATGCTGCCGTTCTGCGGCTACAACATGGGCGACTACTTCGCACACTGGCTCAAGGTCGGCCGCTCGCTGCGCTTTGACCGTGCGCCGCGCATCTTCCAGGTGAACTGGTTCCGCCGGGGCTCTGACGGCCGGTTCCTCTGGCCGGGATTCGGCGACAACTCCCGCGTCGTCGACTGGATCATCCGCCGCATCAGCGGTGAGGTCACCGCTGTCGACAGCCCGATCGGGCGTCTGCCGCGTATCGAAGATCTCAATCTCGACGGGATCGATGTCTCCCCGCAGGACCTCGACGAGCTGTTCGCCGTGGATTCTGCGGCCTGGCTGCAAGAGGCAGACGCGACGGAGAAGTTCTTCGACACCTTCGGCGACAAGATGCCTGCGGCTCTTCGCACTGAGCTTGCCTCGCTGCGGTACCGCCTCGCGCAGGCGGAGTAGGGATCCGCATCTCATAGACCCGCGACGGCGGGCTGGCAGGGACATACCCATGGCTGAGTGGTCCCCGTCATCCTGCCGTCGCGTATTACCGGGCCGCACCCGGTGAGCGGGGCATCGTCCCGATCTGCTGCCGTTTCGGGGGATTCAGGCAGCGGATCGGGACAGTGTCCGCGGACGAGCACCGACCGGGCGTTCAGGCGAGCAGCTGATGGCGGGCCAGATCGCGATAGAGCGGGGTCGTCTCGACGAGTTCTGCGTGCGTGCCCTGGCCGACGACCGCACCGTTGTCGAGGACGACGATGAGGTCGCTGTCGACGACAGTCGACAGACGATGTGCGATCACGACGAGCGTGCGATCGGCTGCGACCGCATCGATCGCTTCGCGCATGCGCTGCTCGTTCACACCGTCCAGTGACGACGTCGATTCGTCGAGGAGGAGGATCGGCGCTTCTGTCAGCAGAGCGCGCGCGATCGCGAGACGCTGGCGCTCACCGCCGGACAGCATCACGCCGTCCTCGCCGACAGGCGTCTCAAGCCCCAGTGGATCGCGCTCGAGCACGTCCCCGAGATTGACCGCACGCAGCACGTGCTCGCAGTCGGCGTCGGTCGCGTCGGGCGAGGCAAGGCGCAGGTTGTCTCCCAGCGTCCCTGCGAGAGTCGGCGCATCCTGCTCGACGTACCCGAATCGGGCGCGCAGCTCGGCGCGAGGATAGGTACGGATGTCGTGACCGTCGAGGCGGATGGAACCGCCTGTCGGATCGTAGAAGCGCTCGATGAGGGCGAGGATCGTGCTCTTTCCCGCACCGCTGGGCCCGACCAACGCGACTCTCGCGCCGCGAGGCACGCTGAAAGAGACTCCGCGAAGGACATCGCGGTCGACCTGCGCATCAGCATCGCTCTGTTCGGTCCTGCGTTCGAGATGCGCGTCGACGAGGACGGTGTTCGCCTCTGTCTCGGCGGCCTCGCGGGCGGCGACGACAGCATCCGGATAGCGGAAGCGAACGTCGCGGAAGGCGAGCGCTGGGACCTCACCCGGCTCGGATGCCCCAGGCTCCAGGGTGTCCACGATCGCTGCGTCGTCCTGGTCCTCGGTCGGAAGGTCGAGAACTTCTTGAATGCGTCCGAGCGCTCCGAGTGCCTGATTCACGGAGGTGATGGCGCCGAAGGTCGTTGCCAGCGGCATGATCAGCATGAAGAGGAACATCACGAACGTGATGAGGGAGGCGATCTCGATAGCGCCGGCCGCGACGCGGAAGCCGCCGACGCCGAGTACGGCGAGCAGCGAAAGCTGCAGCGCGACACCGGAGATCGGAACGACGAGAGCTGACACCTTCGCGATGCGCACGCCGAGACCGTAAGCCTCGCCGGCAAGATCCGAGACCGCCGCGGTCTCGCGATCAGTCGCCCCTGAAGCGCGCACGGTGCGGATTGATCCGACGGCGCGCTCGACCGCCGAGGCCAACTCGCCCACCTTGACCTGTTGGGCGCTGGATGCTGTGCGGATACGCCCGCTCAGCAGCACAACCACGACGACGGATGCGCCGACGACGATCACGATCAGCAGCAGCAGGATGGGGTCGATGATGAGCATCGCGATCAATGCGCCGACGAACAGCACGGCGCTACCGACGGCGTCTGCGAGCCCCTGCGTGAGTACGGCATACAGAAGTGTCGTGTCGGTGCCGACCCGCGAGACGAGATCTCCTGTGCGTCGTGAGTCGAACTCACGAATCGGCAGGTGCAGGATGCGGGCGATCAGCTGTCGTCGGCTCGAGTAGACCACTGCGGTGCCCGTGCGTTGCAGCAGGTAGTGCTGGTATCCAGAGATCACCGATGACACGATCACGAAGCCGACGAGCAGCCAGACCAGGACTCCCAGCGTGCCGCCGGACTGGACCGCTGTGATCACGCCGCCGACCAGCAACGGTTGGACGAGCGATGTGGCCGCACCGATGACGCTGAGCACAGCGACGATGATGAGTGTGCGCTTGTGCTCGAACAGGAAGGGGAGAAGTTGGCGGAACGTGGCGCGCGGAGCATCCTGCTGCACGCCGCGTCCGCTTCGGCGGGTTGTCGCCGTGCGAGACATGCGGGACCTCGATCTGGGTTAAGGGGCTACCTACGACCGTACTTCGTGTGGGCAGCTTGTTTTGTGACTCCGAGCGCACTGGCGATGGCTTGCCAAGAGTATCCGGCCAAGCGCGCGCGACGCACCTGAGCTTCTTCGGCGCGGGAGGGATGACAGAAGTATTTCCCGGGTTCAAGGGAGATGGGACCCGGGAAACCCTTCCGGCATGCTCCAGCACAGAGTGGTGCAGCGGGTGTGACGCGTCCTCGGGCAGAATTATCGGATGCTGATTCCGCCCAAGCTCGTTCGCGGTGACCAGGTCGCCATTCTTTCGCCGGCGTTCGCGGCCCCGGCAGTCGCGCCCGAGATTCACGCGCAGGCGCTGCGACGGTTCACAGAGTTGACCGGCCTCATCCCGGTCGAGTATCCGACGACGCGTCAACTCGACGCGTCGCCGGAGGCCAGGGCGGAGGACGTAAACGCGGCGCTCGCCGATCCACGCATCCGAGCGATCCTGGCCACCATCGGTGGTGACGATCAGATTCTTGTCGTTCCGCACCTCGACGCGGCACTCGCGCAGGCAGACCCCAAACCGTTCATCGGGTACAGCGACAACACCAACATCCTCAACTGGTTGTGGCGACACGGCATCTGCGGGTTCTACGGCGGCTCGACCGCTGTGCATCTGGGCCCCGGGCCGGCGGTCGACGAGGTGCATCTGCGGTCGCTGCGGGCAGCGCTTCTCGACGGCGGCGAGATCGAGCTCACCGAACCGGGCGAGTCGGAGGACGTCGGTAAGCGCTGGACTGATCCGCGCGCACTCACCGAGTACGGAGATCGCGTGCCGACGGACCCTTGGGCGTGGGCGGGTTCGGCGACTCGTGTGACGGGTCGCACATGGGGCGGCTGCCTTGAGGTGATCGATCAACTGGCGCTCGCTGACCGGCTGCCGACCAATGCTGAACTCGAGGGTGCGATCCTTATCCTGGAGACGAGCGAAGAGCGCCCGACGGCAAGCTGGGTAGGGCGCTGGCTGCGGGGGCTGGGGGAGCGCGGTGTCCTCGGCGCCGCTGCCGGTGTGATCGTCGCGCGACCGGCTGTGAGCGATTTCGACTTCCGCCCGTCTGCTGCCGAGGCGGAGGCGTTGCGCGATGCGCAGCGCGACGTCGTGGTCGAGACGGTGGCCCGATACAACAGCGATGCCGTGATCTGCATCGGTGTGCCGTTCGGTCATACCCGTCCGCAGTGGATCGTGCCGTACGGCGGAAAGATGACGCTCGACGGCGAGAGTCGCATCCTCACCGCCGAATACTGATGACGACACCGTGAGGGACGGGCTCGCTTCATCCTGCACCTGAGGAGCTCTCGTCCCGAAGATAGTGCACCGACGGTGCGGGATGCATCAGGAAGTCATGATGGCTGATGTTCCACGCGTACGCTCCGGCCATCGAGAGGATGACGCGGTCGCCGAGGCTGGCGCCGCGCAGCGGCGCGCGGCGGGAGAACA
>JBEBSN010000092.1:0-11177 GCA_040394295.1 Microbacterium sp. | reverse complement strand
TTCCGATCTACTCTTCCATGATCGCCTTCTTAGCGTCAGATTCGAGTGCCATAGATGGGATCCCCTTTCAGTTCACTGCGCGGCGCCCGGCACCTGATGTGCGAGCTCTCTTTATCCGCGGCCGATCAAACGGCAACTTCACGAGTCTACCAGCCCTCGACCGCTCTCGCGGTCACTTCAACCACGCGCAGAGCAGATAGCCTCATGGAGTGCTTGGCTCCCTGATCGACCTGCGGCCGTTCCGCGCCAGCGGTGCGTTCACCCGAATGTGGATAGGTTCCACTCTGGCTGGTCTCGGCGGCCAACTCACCCTCGTCACGGTCATGCTGCACGTGTTCGAGCTCACCTCGAGCACGTTCGCCGTCTCGATGGTCGCCGTCGCCGGTCTCGTTCCCATGATCCTCGCAGGACTCTACGGCGGGATGCTGGCGGACGCATTCGATCGTCGCAAGGTGGCTTTGATCGCCGCCGTGATCACGTTCGCGTCAACTCTGTTGCTCGCCGCAGTGACGTGGGCGCATCTCGAGACGATCTGGTGGCTCTACGCGCTGAGCATCATCAACGCCGCGGCGAACTCGGTGGGTATGGCCGCCCGAAGCGCTATCGTCCCCCGCCTGCTTCCGCGCGATCTCCTCGCCCCCGCATCCGCCCTGGGCGGTATCACGATCGGCATGATGGTGATGGTCGGTCCGGCCCTCGCCGGCATCCTCGTCGCCACGACCGGCTACGGCTGGACCTACACGATCGACGTCGTCCTCATGCTCGCGATGTTCATGGGGTTGTGGACGTTGCCGCCCCTGCGCCCCGAGGGCACGATCGTTCGACCCGGGCTGGAGTCACTCATCGACGGATGGAGGTTCCTCAAGCGGGCCGGCAATATCCGCATGCAGTACATTCTCGACGTCATCGCGATGACGTTCGGCAACCCGATCGCGCTGTATCCCGCGCTCGGCACGGTGCTTCTGGGCGGCGGTGCCATCACCACTGGTGTGCTCACCGCGGCCGTCGCCGCAGGGACTTTTCTGTCGAGCCTGTTCTCGGGCCGCGTCGTCCGGTACCGCTGGCATGGACGCGGCATTCAACGCGCGATCCAGGCATACGGCGCATCGATCCTCGCCTTCGGGATGATCCTGCTCGTGGGCGCGTGGATGCCTCCAGTCAGTGAGACGACGGCCAACGTCGGCCTGATCGTCGCCGCGTGCCTCGCGCTGGCGGCATCCGGCGCCGCCGACAACATCAGCTCGATCTATCGAAACACGATGATGCAGGCGTCGGTGCCCGACAGCATCCGAGGTCGCCTGCAGGGCATCTTCATCATCGTCGTCACCGGCGGCCCACGCGTGGGCGCGTTCTATGTCGGAGTCCTCTCGACATTGACGGCGCTGTGGTTCCCTCCGCTGCTCGGCGGCTTCGTCGTGATCGCTCTCGTCGCCTTCCTCGTCAGATTCGCTCCGCGATTTCGCTCGTATGACGCAGAGTATCCCGTGCCCTGACGAGCACGGGATACTCGGGAAGTCGATCAGTCCTGCTGAAGTGCACCCTGCAGGTCGAGGTTGATCGTGATGTCCTTGCCGACCAGCACTCCGCCGGTCTCAAGCGCTGCGTTCCACGTGAGACCGAAGTCCTCGCGATTGATCGTCGTGGTCGCAGACGCGCCAGCCTTGTAGTTGCCGTACGGGTCCTGGCCGAATCCGCCGAAGTCGAACTCGAAGCTCACCGGCTTGGTGATGCCGCGAATCGTCAGGTCACCGTCGATGAAGAAGTCGCCGGCCTCGACTCGGGCCCCGGTGGAGACGAACTCCATTGTCGGGAAGGTCTCGACATCGAAGAAGTCAGCGGAGCGGAGGTGACCGTCGCGACCCTCGTCGTTGGTGTCGACAGAGGTGACGTCGACGCTCGCGGTCACTCGGGCGTCGAGGGGGTTCTCTGGGGCGACAAGTGTGGCGCTCTTCATTCCGAACGTGCCGCGCACCTTCGAGATCATCATGTGCCGGACACTGAAGGTCACCTCGCTGTGAGACGGGTCAAGAACCCAAGTGCCTGGACGGTAACCGGGGATGTCGATGCTGGTCATGTGTTCTCTCCTTGAAGCTGTGAGCCGTGTGACGGCATGTCTCATGAACAGAACTCATATGCGCTCGCATATATTCCGGGACGTGTGAGAAAGATGAAAACCCCCGCTCCGATATACGAAGCGAGGGCCTTCCAGAGTTGAAGGTCAGCCGACGGCGACCAGGTCGATGATGAAGATCAGGGTCTTTCCGGAGAGGAAGTGTCCCCCGCCAGCCGGCCCGTAGGCCAGATGCGGCGGCACGACCAGCTCACGCCGGCCACCGATCTTCATACCGGGGATGCCTTCCTGCCAGCCCTGAATGAGCCCGCGCAGCGGGAATTGGATGGTCTCGCCACGGCCCCAGGAAGAGTCGAACTCCTCGCCGGATTCGTATTCGACTCCGGCGTAGTGGACGGTCACGGTGTCACCGGGCGCTGCGGCGGCACCGTCGCCTTCGATGATGTCTCGTATGACCAGCTCGCTGGGGGCGGGGCCGGTAGGGGCGTCGAACTCGGGCTTGGTGCGCTCAGTCATGTTTCCATCCAACCCGACGCGTGCCACCAGGTCAATGCGACTCGACGCTCTCAGCCTCTATCGTCCACGTCGCGCGACAGACGCTGTGAGACCCACACAGGGATGAAGGAGGCGAGAATGACCACGGTCGCGACGACGTTGACGACGTTCGCCTCGTTCGGCCGCGCCATCTGGTTCATGAACCACAGCGGCAGCGTGTCGACCCCGGGTGGAGCGGTGAAGATCGTCACGTAGACCTCATCGAAGCTCAGTGCGAAAGCAAGGATGCCCCCGGCGATGAAAGCGCTGCGAAACTGCGGGAACGTGACCATTCGGAACGTCTGCCACGGGTTGGCACCGAGATCCCTGGATGCTTCTTCGATTCCCGGGTTCATGCGTCGCAGTCTCGCGAGCACATTGTTGAAGACCATCACGATGCAGAACGTGCCGTGCGCGATGATGAGCCCGAGGAATCCCACGTGAATGCCGATCGGCTCCAACAGTTGGTTGTACGTATTGCTCAGAGCGACACCGGTGACGATGCCCGGAAGAGCGATGGGCAGAACCACGAGCAGATTGACCGCGCGCTGCCCGAAGAACGAATACCGCTGCAGCGCGAACGCGACGAGGGTGCCGAGCACCAATGCGACCGCGGTCGCCCCGGCTGCGACGAGGATGGAATTCAGGATCGCGTCGCGCACCGGCTGACTGGCGAAAGCCTTTCCCCACCATTCCAACGAGAAGTCGGCCACCGGCCAACTTGCGATCCGCGCGGCGTTGAAGGAGTTGAGCACCACCAGCATCAGCGGTATGTACATGAACGCCAGGATCACGGCGACAAGGGCACCGAGGACGATCTTGGACGTGCGTGAGAGCCTCAACATGAACGCCTCACATCCTTTCCAGGGCACCGGTGCGCTGGACGCCCACCAGGTAGATCACCACGAAGGCGATGGGAACGAGGGAGAATGCCGCAGCGATCGGCGGGTTGAGGTTGATGTTGCTGGCAATGACGCTTCCGATCATCTGCGTCGAGCCACCCACGAACTTCGCCACGAGGTAGTCGCCGAGGCTCAGCGAGAACGTGAAGACCGAACCGGCGATGATCGCGGGTCTGATCAGCGGCAGTACGACGGTGCGGATGGTGCGCCACGAGCCTGCGCCGAGGTCGGCAGAAGCGTCGAACAGGTTGGGCGGGAGGTGACGTATCGCGGTGTACACCGGCACGGCCATATACGGCAGCCAGAGGTAAGTGAGCGTGAGGACCACCGTGAAAACGCTGAATCCGGGCCCCCGCCCACCGAGCGGCGCCACCAGCCAGTTGAAGAAGCCCTCTTCTGTGAACGTGATGCGCATCGCAAGCACTTTCACCAGGTACCCCGCCCACAGCGGCAGCGTGATCGATGCAGCCAGCACACCGCGCAGCCAGGGAGAGGCCACCTTCGCCATGAAGATGCCAAGAGGCACCGATATCAGGATGCTGATCAGCGTGACAGCCAGGGCGATGCCCAGCGTCCGCAGCGAGGTCGACAGATACGCCGGGTTGACGATCAGCTGCTCGAAGTTTCGCATCGTGAAGCCGGGCTTCACCTTCGATGTGAACGGGTCAGTGACCCAGAACGCCGTGATCAACAGCATCACGAGCGAAAAGATGTAGATGCCGATCAGCCACGCCATCGGCAACGCCAGCAGCCCCGCGATCCGTGCGCGTCGCTTCATAATCTCTCCTGTAGCGGTATGAGTGTGTGACGGAGCGAGGGGGCGGAGACGTGATCGTCTCCGCCCCGCTCGGTCAGCCCTTCACAGTGAGCCAGGCGTCCGTCCACTGCTGGAAGTTCGTGCACGTCACATCAGTGCGACCGTCGATGCACTGCTCGATGGGAGTCGTCCAGAACCAGACGTTCTTGAAGTACTCCTCATCCGTGGCGTTGTAGTAGTCGCAGTGCGCTTTGGCTTCCTCGTTGAGGTCGCAGAAAGCAGCGTTGGCCGGCGCCATGCCGAAGTTCATCGCGATCGCGCCGTTGACCTCTGCCGACGAGGAGTAGTCCATCCAGGCGTAGCCGCAGTTGGGGTTGTCGGACTCTGCCGCAAGCATCCAGGCGTCAGACCAGCCTGTCGATCCCTCTTCAGGGAGCACACTCTTGAACTTCTCATCCTCGGTGAGCTTGCGCAGCACCTCCCACGACGTTCCGAGAACACTGGTCTCTCCGGCGAATGACGTGATCTGCGCTGCAGGATCTGCCCAGTACTCAGAGACGATCGCATTCTGCTCTTTGAGGAGGTCGATCGCTGCCTGCAGCTGCGTCTCATCCAATGCGTAGGGATTCGTGATGCCCAGGTCCGGCTCATGCGCCATCAGGTAGACGGCCGCATCGGCGATGTAGATCGGCGCGTCGTAGCCGATGATCTTGCCTGCATACGGACTGTCCGACTCCCAGGCGACATCCCAGCTGGTCGGCTCCTCAGTGACGATCTCACTGTTGTACTGCAGGATGTTGGCACCGCGACCGATCGGGATGCCATAGGACTGGCCGTTGATGGTGTCGTAGATCTGACCCTTCATACCCTCGACGATGTCGTCGCCGAAGTTGGGGACGAGATCCAGGTTGATCGGCTGCACGTCGCCACCGGCGATCAGTCTGAGGCTCGCATCGCCAGAGGCTGATACGAGGTCGTAGTCGCCTGTGCGCATGAGCTGGACCATCTCGTCGCTTGTCCCTGCGATACGTCGATTCACGACGCAGCCCGTCTCCGCGGTGAACGCGTCTGCCCATTCCGGCTCGACGAACCCGCTCCAGGCGACGATGTTGACCTCGCCCTCGTAGTCGCCCAGCTCGTCCATCATGGCGATGTCGGGCACCTCGATCTGCAGCTCGCCGCCGCCGCCGCTCTCTTCCGTGCCGCCCGAACAGCCTGAGAGAGTCAGGGCCGCAACCGCCGCCAACGCGCCGGTCATCAGAGTCTTGTTTCGCATGATCGCTCCTTCGTGATCTGTGGTTCTGGTGTTTCAGGGAAGTCGTGCGGCGTGATCCGGAGTCCACGCCGTACGGACACGGTCCCCACGTTCGAAGCCTGCTCCGCTCGTGAGGTTGTAGGTGTTGGGACGCTCGGCGATGATGTCGACGTCAGCCGTCGTCGAAACGATGTATCGGGTGGCCGGTCCGGTGTAGACGACCTCGCGGACGGTGCCCTCCAGGCTCACCTCTCCGGTTTCCAATGCACCGTCGGCGCCGGTCAGGCGCACGCGCTCGGGACGAATGCTCATCGTGCGGCGGTCTCCCGTCAGCGCTTCCGCGAGGTCTCCGACGATCAGGTTGGACAGACCGAGGAATCGTGCGACGAATTCCGTCTGCGGCCTCTCGTACACATCGTGGGCAGATCCGATCTGTTCGATGCGGCCGTTGTTGAACACTGCGACGCGATCGCTCAGCGTCAGCGCTTCTTCCTGGTCGTGCGTGACGAAAATGAAGGTGATGCCGATCTCTCGCTGGATCTGCTTCAGCTCGATCTGCATCTGCTCACGCAGCTGCTTGTCAAGCGCGCCGAGCGGCTCGTCCAACAACAGCACCTGGGGGCGCAGGATCAACGCGCGAGCGAGGGCGATTCTCTGGCGCTGTCCGCCTGAGAGCTGATGTGGCAGTCGATCCGCCACGTGGTCGAGCCGCACCTGCTCGAGCGACTGCTGCACACGGACGGCACGCGCAGATCGTCCTTCGCCGCGCACGCGCAAGCCGTAGCCGACGTTCTCCGCGATTGTGAGGTGCGGGAAGAGAGCGTAGTCCTGAAAGACGGTGTTCACCTGGCGCTGGTGCGGCGGGATTCTGGTGACGTCCGCGCCGGAGAGATGGATGTTCCCCATCGTGACTTCCTCGAACCCCGCGATCATTCGCAGCACGGTCGTCTTGCCCGATCCGGACGGGCCCAACATCGAGAGGAACTCGCCGGACGCAACTTCAAGGTCGAGATCGCGGACAGCGGTGAAGTCGCCGAATGTCTTGGTGACGTTGGCGAGCGACACGGTTCCCGGTTGCGCCACGTCGTCGAGCTTTGCAGTGGGTGCGGTGCCCGTCGCGGTCATCTCGTTGCTCCTTGGATCGTCTTCGTCTCAAAAGGTTTCCTAAACATATAAACCCAGAGGTAATATTTCAAGTAACAGTTTTGTCTCGCTCACTGAAGAGGGGAGAATCTCAGAATGGAACCGCTGCCCACGTCGTCAGCGCCGAGCCGTTCTGACCGGGACGCTGACGCGCGGCCCTCCCGGCAGCCTCACCGGCTGCAGGGAGCTCTGTTCCAGCCGATCGGTGACGAAGGCAGAGCAGAGCTGGTGGAGCGCCGGCTCGTCGACGCCATCACGAGGGGCCACCTTCGTGCCGGCGAAAGACTGCCCTCCGAAGCCGATCTCGCACGCAGCCTCGGTGTCGCACCGGTCACGGTCCGCGAGGCGCTCCTCGGGGTGCGCGGCCGCGGCCTCGTCGTCACCCGACGCGGACGCAATGGCGGCAGCTTCGTCGCCGAGCACGCTGACCCGCTCAGCTTCGCGGCCGATGCTCTGCACCGTTCTTCCCGCTTGGCGCTGCGTGATCTCGGTGCGCATTACTCTGCGATCACGAGCGCATGTGTACGCCTCTCTGCGCGACGGGCAGATCCCTCGGAGGCGCAGTTGGTGAAGCGGCGACTCAACCGCGTACACGAGCTCGGGAGCGACCAACGACGCCGACTGCTCGACGACGTACAGATCGAGCTGGTGGCGCTCAGCCAGTCCGCACGTCTCACGCGCGAACAGATGAAGCTGCAGGCAGAGCTTTCGCCCTATCTGCGACTGGCCGCGCAGAACCCCCAAGTGGAGCGCGACCAGACAGCGCAACTGCTCGCCGTCATCGACGCCGTCGAGAACGGCGATCCCGACGCTGCGTCGGAGCGCACCGAACAGATGGTCATGGCAACGATCGACGCACTCATCCGATTGCAATCCCAACCCGCCTGAAGACAGGTTCACATCGACGTGCACAGGAGGACTCGATGAGCAACACGACAACCACGACCGCCCGCGAAGCGGCAACAATCGTTCAAGAGTATTTCGACATCCCGATCCGCGCTCTGCTGGGCTGGGTCGGCCCGCTCGCCGATCAGGTCGCCACGGCTCAGCGCTCGGGCGGCCTCAGCCGCGCGGGTCTTGACGCCCTCGTCAAGCCGTACGCGCTGCAGACGCTCACGGCGGCGCCCGTACCGTTATACGGCTCAGGGTTCATCGCCGCGATCGATCTGCTCGCAGACGCGCACGGTCACCTCGCGTGGTGGCAGGGCGACGATCGCCGCCAGCTCGTTCTCGCGTCGCAGACGGTGAACAAGGAGAACATCGACTACAGCGAGTTGGAGTGGTATCGCGTGCCGATGAGCACAGCTCAACCACACGTGGCAGGTCCGCATGTCGATTATCTCTGCAGCGACGAATACACCATCACTGTCGCAGCTCCGGCCGAGGTCGATGGAAATCCCATCGGGGTCGCGGGTGTCGATCTGCTGGTGTCCGCCGTCGAGCGCGATCTGACCCCGCGGTTCACCGCGCTCGGGAACGATGAGATCACTCTCGTCAATGCCTTCGACCGCGTCGTGATCTCCACCGATCCTCGACGCGCCACCGGAGACTCCGTGCGCGACAGCGAACTCGCCTCGCTCCCCCGCGCAGCGTGCGAAGGCCTCGCCCTCACCGTGATCGTGGAAAAAGGACTGACAGGCCTCTTGACAGACTGAACGGGTAGGGGCACCCTGGAATCAGATCAACTCAGCGCCCGGGAGTCTCGCAGGCATCGCCGCAGCACCGGGCGCTGAGTCTTGCTCAGAGCACGCCTCAATAGGCGAGCAGAGCAGCGCGCGTCGCACGAGCGCGGATGAGAAGCGCTCGCTCGTCGTCGGCTGCCAGTGGGTCGCGACCGGTGATGGCGCGCTGTCTGACAGCGGCCAGTGCCGTCGCATCCTTGATGAACTGCTTCATGAGTCCTCGACGATCCTCCCTCAGCGAGGCAGCCCAGTTCAGCCCGGTCTTGCGTCCCGCTGGAGTGGCCAGCATCGTGATCTCCTCTGGCGTGAACCACCCGGCGGCAGCGTACTCCCCCAGTCGTTCCTTCGTGAGTCGCGCCTCTTCCTTGCGCAGGGCGATGATCGCGATGATGAATCCGATGAACAGGGGAACCTGCAACGTGACGTACAGCGCGAAGAAGTTAGCGAAGATCGCCGATCCGTTCCAGAAACCGTGGAGAAGCACCGCACCGATCAGGCCGACCAGCCCCGCACCGAACACCGCGCCCGTGGACGCGCCGCGCCGGGCTACCAAACCCATCGCGAATCCGGTCAGCGCAGTGAACATGGCGTGTGCGAACGGGGAAAGCAGGCCACGCATCACGAACGTCGCCGTCAGTTGCCCTTCCCCGCCCTCGATCAGGCTGATAGCGAAGTACTGGATGTTCTCGGTGAACGCGAAACCGGCCCCGACCAGTGCCCCATAGACGATTCCGTCAACGGGCCCGTCGAATGCTCGCCTGCCGACCAGAAAGATGATCAGGATACCGAGCCCCTTCGCGATCTCTTCAACGATGGGCGCCTGGATCACCGACGAGAACACCTCTGTGCGCATGCCGACTGCGAAAGCGAGAGCGAGATCGACCAGCAGCGTCAGACCCACTGCCGCGATCGCTCCCCACGCGATGGCGAAGAAGATCAGCGACTTTGGTTCGGGCTCCCATCTGTCTATGAGGCGCACTCCGAAGAACACGATCGCGAAAGGCACCAGCGCGAGGATCATCCCGATACCGGATGCTGCGACACCGAGAGCCCACACGAAGTAACCGATCAACGCGATCATGACGAACCCGAGCACGCCGAAGAGCCACACGGACACTGTTCGCCCGCGCTTGGTCGGAACAGGAAGTGCGGGAAGCGCGGGCGAAGGGGCAGGAGCCAGCGGCGCCGGAGGCGAGTAGCTCGTCGGCTGGGCGAGCGCCGATTCATACGCAGGGCGCTGGTTGAAGTGCGGTGGAGTGTACTGCGGTTGCGGCGATCCCCCATAAGTCATGGTGAAAGCCTAGACGTCTCAGGCGCATCGCCGTGACTTGCTACCGGTAGCGTAGTAGGCATGCGTTTCGCCCATCTCCGTCGCCCCGGTTCATCTGAAATCCACGTGGCCGTCATCGAGGCATCCGAAGCCATTCTGGCGACCGACCTCCTCTCTCCTGCTCCTGCCACCCTGCAAGAGCTGATCGAGGGCGGTGACGCGGCTCTCGACGCACTGCGCGCGGCGCTTGCCGAGGGCACGGCCCCACGGCATCCGCTCGACAGCTACGAATTCGCGCCGGCGGTGATGGACCCTCCTGTGATTCTCGCCATCGGTCTGAACTATGCCGCTCACTCCAGCGAGCTCGGGCTCAAAACCGACACGGCGCCGACCGTCTTCACCCTCTGGCCGAATTCGCTGACCTCGCACGAGGCGACGACTTCATGGCCGCGCTCGCTGAGCGAGTCCGTCGACTACGAGGCCGAGCTGGGAGTCCTGATCGGGCGCTCCGCGAAGGACGTCGCGCCGGCCGACGCACTTGACCATGTCTGGGGCTATACGGTCGTCAACGACATCACCGCTCGCGATATCCAGTTCTCCGAGGCGCAGTGGTCGAGATGCAAGTCCTTCGACGGCTTCACACCGACCGGCCCGTTCGTCGTGACGGCGGATGAGATCGCAGACCCGCAGGATCTCCACATCTGGACCGTCCTTGACGGCCACACCGTGCAGGACGCGTCGACCGAACAGATGGTTCGTCCGGTTTCGACGCTCATCGCCCACCTGTCGCAATCCGTGACTCTTCAACCGGGCACTCTGATCTCGACCGGGAGCCCAGGGGGCGCGGGCTATTCGCGCGACCCGCAGATTTTCCTCCGCGACCGCTCGACGGTCACGGTAGGCATCGACGGCATCGGCGAACTCACCACGCACTGCCGTATTGAGGATTAGATCTCGATCAAGCCCTCGGGCGGGATCACACTGATCGCGGCCGTGACCGCTTCCAGACCCGACAGACGCGCCGGCGACAGCTGCTTGGTCACTTCTTCGCGGGACATGAGACCGGCTTCGACGACGAGGTCGGCGACATTTCGCTTGGTCAGCAGCGCGGTCTTGGCAAGTGCTGCCGCAGCCGCATAGCCGATGAACGGTGTGAGCGCTGTGATCACGCCTACTGAGGCACCCACCATCGCCCCCAGACGGTCGGTGTTCGCGGTGATCCCGTCGATGCAGTTCACGCGCAAGGTCCACATCGCCTGCCGCATCCAGGTGATCGACTGGAAGATCGAGTGTGCAATGACGGGCTCGAATGCGTTGAGCTGCAACTGCCCTGCCTCGACGGCCATCGTGACGGTGGTGTCCGCCCCGACCACTGCGAACGCGACCTGATTGACGACTTCGGGGATGACCGGGTTGACCTTCGCCGGCATGATGCTCGAGCCCGCCTGCTTCGCCGGGAGATTGATCTCTCCGAAGCCTGCCTGAGGCCCCGACGAGAGCAGTCGGAGATCGTTGCAGATCTTGGAGAGCTTGATCGCGTTGCGCTTCAGCGACGAGGAGAAC
>JBEBSN010000091.1:0-11196 GCA_040394295.1 Microbacterium sp. | reverse complement strand
GCGGAAGGCCGCTCGCAGCGGCAGAATTTGGAGCCCGGGGTTATGCGGCCCGGCCATTCCATTGTAACGTCCATCGAACGCAGGTATTCCCCGCTGCGCAACAGCCGTAGAGTCTTTCCATGGCCCAGCGTTTCGCTCTGATCATCGATCCCGTCGACGCCGCGGTGGAGCGCGCCGACTACGCCGACACGTTCACCGTCGTAGACGCGACGGCACCAGCCCTGAGCGTCGGGGAGCTCAGCACCCAGCGCGGGGACGGAGTCTTCGAGTCCATTGGAGTGATCGACGGGCACGCCCAGGAAGTCATGGCGCACTTGACGCGTCTCGCTCATTCCGCCGCGCTCTGCGACCTCCCCGTGCCCAATGCGGCGCAGTGGA
Organism: Microbacterium sp.; assembly: GCA_040394295.1. Taxonomy (GTDB): domain Bacteria; phylum Actinomycetota; class Actinomycetes; order Actinomycetales; family Microbacteriaceae; genus Microbacterium. The sequence goes on along the minus strand of JBEBSN010000091.1, from coordinate 10,818 downwards.
GTGAGGCGATCACGGTGGCAGAGGCCGCGTGCCCGCCTGGCGAGAGTGTGATCAAACTGATCCTCAGTCGTGGGGTCGAGCACGGACCCACACCGACCGCCTGGGTGACGGCGGCGCCGGCATCCGACTTCTCAGCTGTGCGCCAGCGAGGTGTCAGGGTGGCCACACTTGATCGTGGCTATGACCTCAGCGCCGCTGAAAGGGCACCCTGGCTGCTTCTGGGAGCCAAGACGCTGTCCTACGCGGTGAACATGGCCGCGTTGCGCGAGGCGCGTCGCAGGGGCGCAGACGATGCGATCTTCCTCTCCAGCGATGGCTTCGTGCTCGAGGCGCCGACGGCCTCGCTCATTCTCCGTTTCGGTGACCGTTTCGTGACCCCGCAGCCCACGGGTGGCATTCTGCACGGGACGACTCAGCTGAGCGTCTACGAGTACCTGACCGCTCGCGGGTTCGTCGTCGGATATGAGCGCATTCCGGCTTCCGATCTCAGGGTCGCCGATGCGGCGTGGCTCGTCTCCAGTGTGCGACTGGCGGTCGCGGTGACCGCAATCGACGAGCTGGCGGTCGAAGCAGACCATGCTCTCACGCATCAGTTGAACGAGTATCTGCTCTCGCCGCGCGACTGACGGCGCTTCGCGCGAGGCATGATGGAAACATGTCTGGCAACCCATATGAATCACGGCCGTGGCTCGGTTCCTACGCGGAAGGTGTTCCGCATGAGATCGATGCACCCACACAGACGTTGCCCGAGATGATCGCAGCGAGCGTCAAGAGGTTCGGCGGCCAGCCTGCGCTCGAGTTCTTCGGCGCGGTCACGAGTTATCGCCGACTGGGCGAGCAGATCGAACGCGCGGCAGAGGGGCTGCGCAGGCTCGGGGTGAAGAAAGGCGACCGTGTTGCGCTGGTGCTCCCCAATTGCCCGCAGCACGTGGTGGCCTTCTACGCAGTCCTTCGTCTCGGCGCGATCGTCGTCGAGCATAATCCGCTCTACACTGCGCGTGAGCTGCGTCATCAGTTCGAAGACCACGGGGCACGGTTCGCGATCGTCTGGGACAAGTCGTTCGACACGATCGCGGGTTTCCCTGCTGATCTCCGGCTGGATCGGATCGTCAGCGTCGACCTCACTCAGGCGCTGCCGTTGGCCAAACGACTGGCGCTGCGTCTGCCGCTGAAGAAGGCGCGGGAGTCACGAGCGAAGCTGACCGCAGCACCCAAAGCAAAGAACCCGTTGACCTGGGAGAAGTTGGTGGGCCACCGGCGCCTGTCACGCCGAGTCGACGCGCCGACGCTCGATGACATCGCGCTGCTGCAGTACACGAGCGGGACGACGGGAAGGCCGAAGGGCGCTGTTCTGACGCACTCCAACCTGAGAGCCAACGCCATGCAGGGGCGCGCGTGGGTTCCCGGGCTCGTCGACGCAGATGAGACCTTCTACGGGGTTCTGCCGTTGTTTCATGCCTACGGCATGACTCTCTGCCTGACGTTCGCGATGAGCATCGGTGCGAGGCTGGTGCTGTTTCCCACTTTCGATCTCGACCTGGTGACATCTGCGGCACGGGTCAGTCCACCCACTTTCCTGCCGGCTGTGCCTCCGATATACGATCAGCTCGCACGGGCAGCATCGCGCGGAACGATTGATCTCTCCAGCATCCGTTTCGCCATCTCAGGGGCGATGAGCCTGCCTCCCTCCACAGTGAAGGCGTGGGAGGAAGCGACAGGAGGAATCCTCGTCGAGGGCTATGGCATGACGGAGAGCTCGCCAGTGGCGCTGGGCAACCCCATGGGACGAACGCGGCGGCCCGGCACCGTGGGAGTGCCCTTTCCGAGCACGGAGATCCGAGTCGTCGATCCTGCCGATCCGTCTGTCGATCTGCCGCTGGGGGAGCGAGGCGAACTCCTCATACGTGGACCACAGGTCTTCCAGGGCTACTGGGGCCGTCCGAGCGATACCGCTGCCGCTCTGCTCGCCGACGGCTGGCTGCGCACCGGTGACATCGCCGAAGTGTCGGCGGACGGTTTCGTGACGATCGTCGACAGGCTCAAAGAACTCATCATCACGGGAGGCTTCAACGTATCGCCCAGCGAGGTCGAGGACTCACTCGAAGCGCATCCGGACATCACCGCGGCTGCGGTGGTCGGAATCCCACGGCCGAACGGCGGAGAAGATGTCGCCGCGGCTGTGGTGCTGCGCGAAGGAGCCGAACTCGACGCCGGTGCGCTGCGGGACTTCTGCCGAACGAGGCTCACCCCATACAAAGTCCCCAAGCGCATCACGGCCGTCGATGACCTGCCTCGGTCGCTCATCGGGAAGGTCATACGGCGCGAGGTACGCGAGCGACTGCTTCCGTAGGACGGGGCGGGGTGCGGGCAAGCCGCGAGGGGATCACCCGAAGCGGCCCGAGACGTAATCCTCCGTCGCCTGCACCGTGGGGGTGGTGAAGATCGCTGTGGTGTCGTCGTACTCGATGAGCTTGCCTGGCTTGCCCGTGCCGGCGATGTTGAAGAAAGCGGTCTTATCTGAGACGCGGGATGCCTGCTGCATGTTGTGCGTGACGATCACGACGGTGTACTCGTTCTTCAGCTCGCTGATCAGCTCTTCGATCGCATATGTCGAGATCGGATCGAGGGCCGAGCACGGCTCGTCCATCAGGATCACCTCGGGCGAGACGGCGATGGCGCGCGCGATGCACAGACGCTGCTGCTGACCGCCCGACAGCCCTGATCCGGGCCGGTCGAGGCGATCCTTGACCTCGTTCCAGAGGTTGGCGCCCGTGAGCGCGCGTTCGACCAGCGACTCCTGATCGCTCTTGGACATGCGAACGTTGTTGAGCTTCACACCGGCCAGCACGTTCTCTTTGATCGACATGGTCGGGAACGGGTTCGGACGCTGGAACACCATTCCGACTTGGCGACGCACGAGCACCGGGTCGACGCCAGGGGCGTAAAGGTCTTTGCCGTCGAGCAGTACCTCGCCCTGCACGCGGGCGCCGGGGATGACTTCATGCATGCGGTTCAGCGTGCGCAGAAAAGTCGACTTTCCGCAGCCGGACGGACCGATGAACGCCGTCACGCTGCGCGGTTGGATCTCGAGGGACACGCCCTCCACCGCGAGAAAATCGCCGTAGTAGACGTTCAGGTCATTGACTTCGATGCTCTTGGACACGTGAGTTCCTTCGGGTTCAGGTACGGCTCAGCGGCCGGAGGTCTTGGGGGCGAACCACTTCGCGATCAAGCGCGAGATCAGGTTCAGCACCATGACGATCAGGATCAGGGTGAGGGCTGCGGCCCACGCGCGATCGAGCGCGGCTTCGGGGTTCGTGCCCTGGTTCATGTACTGGTTGTAGGCGAACACCGGCAACGTCATCATCTGGCCGTCGAGGATGTTCGTGTTGAGGCTCATCGTGAAGCCCGCGGTGAGCAGCAACGGTGCGGTCTCACCGATGACGCGCGAGATGGCGAGCGTTACCGACGTCATGATTCCGGCGATCGAGGTGGGCAGCACGACCTTGAGGATCGTGAGCCACTTCGGCACGCCCAGGGCGTACGACGCCTCGCGCAGCTCGTTGGGCACGATCCGCAGCAGCTCCTCGCTGCCTCGCACGACGACCGGGGTCATCAGCACGGCCAGCGCGAGCGCGCCCATGAATCCCATCGAGATGCCCGGGCGGAACACCAGCGCGAAGACCGCGTAGATGAACAGACCCGCCACGATCGAGGGGATGCCGGTCATGACGTCGACGAAGAACGTGATCGCCTTCGCGAGCTTGCCCCGGCCGTATTCGACGAGGTAGATCGAGGTCATCAGGCCCACCGGTACCGAGATCACCGTGGCCGTGAGGGTGATGAGGACCGTGCCCCAGATCGCGTGCACGATCCCGCCGCCCTCGCCGACGACGTTGCGCATCGAATAGCTGAAGAACTCGGCGTCGAACCGCTCGATGCCGTTGGCGACGACCGTCCACAGCAGCGACACGAGGGGAAGCAGGGCGATCAGGAAGGCCGTGGCGACGAGTGCCGTCATCAGCCGGTCGATGGCCTTGCGACGGCTCTCCGCGATCGACGAGATCACCGTGATGATGACCATGTAGAGCAGGATGCCGACGATCGCTGTGCCGACGATGTTGAAGTCGGCGAGGCTGGACCCGGCACCGGCGGCGGCGACCCCGAAGATCGCGGCGGAGATGGCGAAGGATGCCGCGAGCAGGGCCCACGGCGCCCACGTCGGCAGCTTGCCGGAGGTGAGCGAGGCCGCGTTGGCCGAGGCGGGGGGAGCGGAGGTGAGGGTGGTCATGTCAGTTCGCTCCCGAGAACTCGGCGCGGCGGGCGACGATCCAGCGCGCCACAGCGTTGACCGCGAAGGTCACGATGAAGAGGATGAGGCCGGTCGCGATGAGCGTGTTGACTCCGGTGCCGTGCGCTTCAGGGAAAGCGAGGGCGATGTTCGCGGGAATCGGCGTGGGGTTGGTCGCCGTGATGACGAGAAAGCTGACGACAGCAGATGGAGAGAGCACCATGGTGACGGCCATCGTCTCGCCGAGCGCGCGTCCGAGGGCGAGCATCGCGGCAGAGACCATGCCCCCGCGCGCGAAGGGGAGCACGGCCATGCGGACCATCTCCCAGCGCGTCGCCCCAAGGGCGAGGGCTGCTTCTTCGTGCAGCGTCGGCGTCTGCAGGAACACCTCGCGGCAGATCGCCGTCATGATCGGGATGACCATGACCGCCAGCACGAGAGCTGCGGTGAGGATCGTCTTGCCGGTTGAGGACACCTGCCCCTGGAAGAACGGGATCCAACTCGCGTTCTCGCTCAACCACGCGTAGATGGGCTGCAGCAGCGGTGCGAGCACCAAGCCGCCCCAGAGGCCGAACACCACCGAGGGTACGGCGGCGAGCAGGTCGATGATGTAGCCGAGCAGCGATGCGAGTTTGCGTGGTGCGTAGTGCGAGATGAACAGCGCGATGCCGATGGAGATCGGGGCGGCGATGAGCAGTGCCATGAAGGAAGCCCAGAGCGTACCGAAGACGAGCGGCCACACGTACGACAGGAACGATTCGCCCTTGAGGATGTGGTTGTCGCTGGTGTCAGTGCCGAATGCCGGGATGCTCTGGATGATGAGGAAGGTAGCGACCGCCACGAGGACGATGAGAATGATGATTCCGGCGCCCAGGGCGCTGCCGGAGAAGACCCGGTCGCCCAGGCGCTGCGCGGCCTTGATCGGGGCGGGCTGCTCGGTGGACGCAGGGCCGGTGCGTGCCGGCTCAGTCTGTTCCTGCTCGGTCGTGCTCATGATCTCCTTGTTTCGGGCGGAGGAGTCTGGGTGAAGTGCAGAATACTCGTCGATGCCCGCCCCCCCCGGCGGGACGCGAGGGCATCGACTTCAGTTGTCAGCGATCAGCCGGCCTGGATCAGGTCGATCGCAGCGAGAGCCTGCTCGCGCAGTCCATCGGAGATGGGGGCGTTGCCGGCGTTGGCCTCGGCGGCTGTCTGGCCCTCAGCGCTTGCCATGTACTGGAAGTACGCCTTGACGAGCGCAGCGGTGTTCTCGTCCTCGTACTGCTCGCAACCGATCAGGTAGCTGACCAGGGCGATCGGGTACGCACCGCCGGTGGCCGCAGCCGGGTCGACGTCGAAGACGAGGTCGCCTTCGCCGCGTCCCTCGACCAGCGGGGAGTTCTCGACGAGCTTGGATGCGGCGTCAGCCGAGTACGCGACGTACTCGCCATCGACCTCGACGTGAACCTGTCCGAGGTCGCCGACCTGGGAGGCGTCGGCGAAGCCGATGGCCCCGTTGCCGGCGGTGATGGCCTGGATGACACCGGAGGTGCCCTGAGCGGCTTCGCCACCCTCGATCGGCCAGACATCTGCTGCCTCGTGCGGCCATGCGTCAGGCGCTGCCGACTCGAGGTAGGTGGTGAACGTCTCCTGGGTTCCCGAAGGGTCGGAGCGATGCACCGGCGAGATCGCGAGGTCGGGCAGTTCTGCGTCGCTGTTCTGCTCGGCGATGGCCGGGTCGTTCCAGTTGCTGATGGCGCCGGAGAAGATGCCGGCGATCGTGGCGGCGTCGAGGTTGAGCGTCTCGACACCCTCGACGTTGAACGCCACCGCGACGGGCGAGATGTACAGCGGAACCTCGACGATGTCGTCGGTGGTGCACGCGCCGAAGCCGCCGGCGGCGATCTCCTCGTCGTTGAACGCGCGGTCGGAGCCGATGAAGACGCTGCCGCCCTCGAGGAAGTTCTCGCGTCCGGTGCCGGAGCCGGTGGGCTCGTAGTTGACGGTGACGTCGGGGTTCGCGGTCTGGAACGCGGCGACCCAAGCCTCCTGGGCCGCGGCCTGCGAGGAAGCGCCGGTGGCGTCGATCGTGCCTGACAGAGTGGAGTCGGTGGGCTCTTCGGAGGTGCCGCCGTTGGCGGGCTCGTTTGCGGCACAGCCGGCGAGAGCAAGAGCAGCGACGGCGCCGACGGCGCCGATACGAGCGATGCGGGAGATCTTCACTGTGGATCCTTCGATCGTGGATGGTTGAGGCCCGGTGCAGGGCACACAGTGACGCTAAGGGCGGCGGTTAACAAGACTCTCCCGTGCAGGTAAACGGGAGGTGAACGACCGCGGAAGCGTTAGATCTTCGGTATGTGCGTCTCAATCGAGATGATGCCAGAGCCGGGGTTGGTCGCCGACAGGTGCACGACGGAGAATGCAGCGACTTCCAGTGCGGATGCACTGCTGAGATAGGCGCCCTGCAGGGTGCCGGTGGCGAGAGCGAGCTCGGCGAGGATGTCGGGGAGTACAGGGCCGTGGCTGCAGATCACGGCGGGCTTACGCGATCGAACGCGTTTGCCGACGATCGCTCTGACATCGGATGAGCCGTCTTCCCAGGCATCCTGGCTGATCAGCTCTGTCTGAACGATCTTGCGATCGAGCGCCTTGCCAAGGGGCGTCACCGTCTGAACGCATCGCACGGCATCGCTGGTGACGATCTTGCGGACGCCGAACGCGCGCAGGGGGGCCACGATGGCCTTCGCCTGTTTCTTGCCGCGGTCTGTGAGAGTGCGCGCCGCGTCAGTCATGTCCCAATCCGAGCGCGAGACGGCCTTCGCGTGCCGTAGCGCCACGATCGGGAACGTGTGCAGGATGCCGTCGTCGAGGAGCCGCTCGAATTCGTCGAGAATCTCCAGATCGACCGGATAGCTCAGGCTCTTGCGGGCCTTCTTCACGCTCACCCATTCGAGAGCCGCGATCTCTTTGTTGGGCACGAACGTCGAGGAGCGTATGGCCTCCTCGGTGGCCTCCGCCGCCCAGTAGTGGACGACCTTTTGACGCTTGGGTCTCATGAAATAGCGGCTGACGCCCACCGGGACTCCGAGGTTCACCCGGATACCCGTCTCCTCATGCACCTCGCGCACCGCGGTCTGGGCGAGCATCTCACCCGGATCGACTTTGCCCTTGGGTAAGGTCACATCCCGGTATTTCGTGCGGTGGATGAGCAGGATGCAGAGCTTGTTCTCGACGAGTCGCCATACGACCGCCCCCGCTGCGTAGACCGCCTTGTCGTCGCGCGCTCCCAACGCCGTCATCGTCATCGGGCCGTACGGCTCCTGCGGCGGCGACGGATCTGGTTCATGGTCGTGTCCTGCAGGTCGATCAGCGGCGTCCCTTCAGCATCGACGGAGTGGCGCTCCCAGATTCCATCCGAGCCGAGACGCCACGAGATCGTGCCGTCGTCCATGGCCAGGTCGAAGAAGGCGAGCAGCTCGGTGACGTGTGCAGGGTCGCTCACGCGCACGAGTGCCTCGACGCGACGGTCGAGGTTGCGGTGCATCATGTCGGCACTGCCGATGTGCACCTGAGGGTTGCCGTCGTTCTCGAACGCGAAGATGCGCGAGTGCTCGAGGTATCGTCCCAGGATGCTGCGCACGGTGATGTTGTCGCCTGTGCCGGGAAGGCCGACCTTGATGCTGCAGATGCCACGAACCCAGATGTCGACTTTCACTCCAGCCTGGCTTGCGCGATACAGCGCGTCGATGATCTGTTCGTCGACGAGAGAGTTGATCTTGATGCGGATGTGCGCAGGCTTGCCGTCGACGGCGTTCTTGCGCTCGTTCTCGATCTGCCGCAGCAGGCCCTTTCGCAGATGCAGCGGAGCAACGAGCAGGCGCTTGAACTTCTTCTCGATCGCGTAGCCGCTGAGCTCGTTGAACAGTCGTGTGAGGTCCTTGCCGACCTGCGCATCGGCGGTGAAAAGCCCGAAGTCCTCGTAGACGCGACTCGTCTTCGGGTTGTAGTTTCCCGTGCCCACGTGTGAGTAGTGGCGCAGCATGCCGTCTTCCTCGCGGATGACGAGCGCGAGTTTGCAATGGGTCTTCAGCCCCACCAGGCCGTATACGACGTGGACGCCGGCCTTTTCGAGTTTGCGCGCCCACACGATGTTGTTCGCCTCGTCGAATCGCGCTTTCACCTCGACCAGGGCGAGGACCTGTTTGCCCGCCTCTGCCGCGTCGATCAGCGCTTGCACGACCGGACTGTCACCGGATGTGCGATACAGCGTCTGTTTGATGGCGAGGACGTGCGGATCGCGGGCCGCCTGCTCGAGGAATGCCTGCACGCTTGTCGCGAACGATTCGTAGGGGTGGTGTACGAGCACATCGCCTTTGCGGATCGCGGCGAAGATGTCGGCGCGGCTGCTGGATCCTGTCGGCTGGAAAGGGACCGCGGTCGTGGGCACGTGCGGTGGATAGCGAAGATCCGGCCGGTTCACCCGCGACAGCGAGAAGAGCCCGCGAAGGTCGAGCGGGCTGGGAAGGCGGTAGACCTCCTGATCGGTGATGTCGAGTTCTTTGATCAGCAGATCGAGAGTCACGTCGTCCATGTCCTCAGCGATCTCAAGGCGGATCGGCGGGCCGAACCGTCGCCTGAGAAGCTCTGCTTCGAGAGCCTGGATGAGATTCTCGCTCTCGTCCTCCTCGATCTCCACGTCTTCGTTGCGCGTGAGACGGAACGCGTGGTGATCGAGTACCTCCATCCCGGGAAACAGATCGCCGAGATGATTGGAGATCAGATCCTCAAGCGGGAGATAGCGCGCGATCTCGCCGGTTCCCGGCACCTCGACCAGGCGCGGCATCATCGCCGGAACTTTGAGTCGCGCGAACTCCTGGCGCCCGGTGCGGGCATTGCGGATGCGGATGGCCAGGTTCAACGAGAGCCCGGAGATGTATGGGAACGGGTGAGCGGGGTCGACGGCGAGCGGCATGAGCACGGGAAAGACGTGCAGCTGGAAATACTCGGTCAGCGCCGAGCGCTCGGTCTCGGTCAGCGAGTCCCACTCGGTGATCTCGATGCCCGCATCGGCCAGTGCTGGGCGCACCTGGTCGGTCCAGGCCGCAGCGTGGCGCAACTGCAGTGCGTGGGCCTCGTTGGAGATGTCGGCGAGTACAGCGGCAGGGGAGCGGCCGACGTTCGTCGGGACGGCAAGACCTGTGACGATGCGTCGCTTGAGCCCGGCGACGCGCACCATGAAGAATTCGTCGAGGTTGCTGGCGAAGATCGCCAGGAAGTTTGATCGTTCGAGCTCCGGCAGGCTGGAATCCTCTGCGAGCTCGAGCACGCGCTGATTGAACGCCAGCCAGCTGAGCTCACGATCATGGTAGCGGTGGTCTGGCAACAGCGAGTCGGGGGACTCGACGGCGTCGAAGTCATCATCCTCGGCGTCACCGAGCCCAGCGTCAGCAAGAGCGGGATCGATCATGGAGTACATCTTGGCATTGCGCGGTGACGTGCGCGTTAACGATCTCGGCGGTGCTACATCACGGCGGCAGTGAGGGGGTCCTCGTCGTAGACGTTGAAACGGTATCCGACGTTGCGCACTGTGCCGATGATCTGTTCGTGATCGCCGAGCTTGGCGCGCAGGCGCCTCACGTGCACATCGACGGTGCGCGTGCCGCCGAAGTAGTCGTATCCCCACACCTCGCTGAGCAGCTGCTCGCGGGTGAAGACCCGGGCGGGGTGAGTGGCGAGAAAATGCAGCAGTTGGAACTCTTTGTAGGTGAGATCCAGCGGTTTGCCGTACAGCTTGGCCGAGTACGACTGCTCGTCGATGGTGACGCCGGACGCCTGGACGCGCACGGGCTCTGCGCGAGCCTCGCTGCTGGCGATCGCCAGTCGGATGCGCGCATCGGTCTCGGCAGGTCCGGCGGTGTCGAGCAGGACGTCGTCAATCGCCCAGTCGCCCGAGACGGCGCTCATGCCGCCCTCGGTCACGACGAGTAGAAGAGGCGCGTCCTGGCCGGTGGTCCTCAGCAGTTTGCACAAAGATTTCGCGCCGGCGAGATCGCGACGCCCGTCGACGATCACGATCTCGGACTCGGGCGCGCTCACCAACTGAGCAGGCTCTGCGGAGATCTGACGCACGCGATGGCTCAGCAGCTCAAGGGCGGGCAGTACCGGCTCCGAGGTCGGAGCAGAGGTGAGAACGAGGAGCAGTGCCACGTTGTTTCCTTCCGGGCCACGAACGGTCGCCCTGAACGGCGTTTCGGTACGACGCCGTGCGCCAATAATACCCAGGGAGGCGCGCCGTCTTGATCCCCACGGCATATGCGCGGCACGAATGCGTAACATTGAAGACATGTCAGAACCCGCTCTCGCGCCGCGCAACCCTTTCGGCGGCGTCGTCTTCGTGTGGGGCGCCGCGTTCGTCGCCGCGGTGGCGATCGGCATCTTCGTCGCAGAAGAGTTGCGCGTGCAATGGCTGCTCGTCGGCTTCGGCGGCGCGGTGCTGCTGTCCTTCGCGCTGCAGCTCTGGTACGGCCAGACCTCGGGATTCATCTTCC
>JBEBSN010000090.1:0-11211 GCA_040394295.1 Microbacterium sp. | reverse complement strand
CGCAGCACCATTCGCGCTCGCATCCGCCGCAGCCGACGCCGACGCATTCACATTCACCGAACCAGACGAGTCCGCATCAGCAGACGCATCCGAATCCGCCGACGAGTCCGAATCCGCACCCGCGTCCACCGAACCCGAAGCCTCCGAAGAAGCATCCGCATTCGCCGCCGCCGAAGCCGCAGCAGACGCATCCGCCTCAGCCTCAGCCGAACCCGACGCATTCGACGTGCTCGACGCATCCGCAGCACCAGCAGCCTGAGCCGCCGCCTGCGACGCACCCGACGCATCAGCGGCAGCATCCGAGGACGCATCCTCATTCGCCGCAGCCTGAGCCGCCGCCGCAGCCGACGCATCAGCGGCAGCCGACGCCGCAGCAGACGCATCCGCCATCGCCGCCGCAACCGCAGCACCATTCGCGCTCGCATCCGCCGCAGCCGACGCCGACGCATTCACATTCGAGATCGGATTGCGCTCAATGAGAACGGGGTAATCCTCGGTCTCTCCGAAGCCCGAGTGCGCACCATCCGGTTGTGGGTTCTGAACAACGGTGTCGTATACGCGGAAGCGCAGGTACGTCTCGTCCGCTCCATCAGCAGAAGCCGATGCCGTGAATCCGTCTGGGACGTCCCAGCTGAAGTTCACGGTTTGCTCACCAGACGACGCGCTGAGACGCTGGGTCTGTCGTTCGCTGTCGTCGAATACGCCGTCGCCGTTGGCGTCGAGCCAGGCCGCAACGGTGACTGGCCGCGTCACGCCGACATTCACAGTCGGCGCGACATCGAGGGACGTGTCATCTTCGTTGACCGTCGGCTCGGCGTCCAGAGAATCGTCGTCATCGCCGCGACCATCGTACTCGCCCGACTGAGATCCGTCATCGCTGAGTGGGCGGCGCGCGTCGGCTTCCGCCGTTACTCCGCTGCCGAGCGTGACGGATCGTGGATCGACGAATGACCGAGGGCCGTCTGCGGCCTCCGTCGTCGCGTACGAATCAGGAGCGTCACCGAAGTCGTAGGAAACGACGTAGCCCGCAGAATCGGTGATAGGCGCGCTGACAACCGACACCAGTTCGCCGGTGATCTCCCGAGAGCGCTGCAGCGATTCCAGGTCAGCCCGTTCGGGAGTTCCTTCCTCCGGCGGTGTCATCTGGCTGAGGTCGTACTTGTAGACATCCGAGCGAGCGGACCGCCAATCGCGAGAGGACACGATGTAGAGGTACCCATCGGTGTCGAAGAAGGCACCTTTGTTGTAGTGATCACTGTCGACGACCTGATTGGTCGAAAGCTGCCACCAGTCGCCGTCTTCCGCAGACGTTCCCTGCAGGTAGACGTATCCGTCGTCGATGTAATAGGTGCGACCGTCCTTGGGGTTGACTGCCCAGTCCCACTGACCGCCACCGCCGACACTATTCGGCGTCTCGGAGATGGAAGACTCGGCGATGACACCGTAGTCCCCCTCCCCTGTTGCCGGGTTGACGTCGATACGCGACATATCGATCGAGATCGCGCCCTGTCCCGGGCTCGTAGACCCGACGACATACTTCTGCGTGTCGGGGTTGTAGGTACCAAGAGTGAAGTAGTTGTTGCCCAGATTGGACACGCTCCAGACCTCACTGAGGTCTGCCTTCTTGAAGACTTCACCCGTCTCCGGATTGACCACCAGTAGCGTGTATTTGCCTGAGCTGCTCGTCTCGAACGCGTAGAGCACGTTGCGCGCCGGGTCGTAGGAGAGCGCGTCGTAACCGTTAGCGTAGGGCTCTCCGACGCTCTCGCGAAGGCCGGTCAACGGGTTGATGTTATACAGCTGAGTGTTCGCGTACTGGTCACCTGAATCGGTGGGCCCAGAGCCATAGAAGCTGGCACGGGCGTCGAGCTGCGTCGCACGTTCGGCCGGCGTGAGGTCCCACGTAGCGGCGTGCACGGGCGCGACCGCGGTCATCACGAAGACCGGCGCCGCTATCGCAACGCCGACTGTCTTCGCGACGCACCGCTTGCGTCTATTCGTTTCGGTCATTGAAGATCGCCTCTTTCATTTTGGGTACATTTCCGCGAGCGCGTGTTCCGTGAGAACGTCTACGCCGTTCGCACTGCGCGCAGGTGAACTGACCAGGCACTCTGGCCGCCGTCCGTCGCACACGACAACGTAGACGTTACTGCGGGTCTTTCTTGCGCTGAGGCCGATCCGGAGCGTCGATGACGACACGGCGCAGGTGACTAGTTCGCGGTATTGGTCACTCCTCCTCTCCAATCTCGCGGTCACTCGACCACAGGGAAGCATCCGCATCCCTTACCACTCGCGAAGGGATGAATCCGAGGATCATCATGACTAGTCCACAAGCTTCGGCCTGGAACTAGGACCCGCCAGCTGTCTCGTTAGAGCGGGACTCGGGAGCAGCTCATCGACGCGACAGTCGTTCGAGGAGAGCAGCGGCACTCGCTGAGCCCGGTCAGGAATCGCCCCGCGACCCCGCAACCGCGTCGGGGCGACACGGCCTCGCTGTTCGGCCGGCGGGCACGCAGAAGCGAGCGACATGTATCGGCATCGACGAAGCCTATAATGAGGCGGCACGGGCGAACCGGGGAGGGTGGTTCGACCCGTGCCGCTCAAAGGATTCACCCGAATTGAATCCTCAACCGGCCACGCGTCGGAAGATGGGGTTCCAGACGAGACTAGGGCCGCATTAGCATCACACAGGCAAGCGAGCACACGAACGCCACCCACGGCAATCCAAGGCGGCATCTAGGCTCTGATTCACCAGGACTACGCCAGAACCGGCGACCCTGACGCCAAATTCGTGCGGCTTGAGTTCACTCGGATGACAACGGGTGAACCCGGAAACCAACCAGCCTAGGCACGCATGCCCGCCTAGGCCGAGGTCGACCAGTCAGTACCCGACCGTGAAATTCTTACGGCGGTGCTTGCGATTCTCGATCTCGTCGACGAACGCGACGCCGAGGTCAGGACCGGAGATATAGGACTCGCCCTTTTCGTCGGTGACGAGCACTTCACCGCCATCGCGGTACGTGCCAGTGCGCTCACCCGGGTTCCACGCGCCGAAACCGCCGGCGGGGTGCACGAAGAACCAGTCCTTGTCATCAGAGGTGGCCTGCAGATCTTCCAGCACTCCGATCGCTTCCAGCGCCTCGGCTTTAAACTCCTCCGGGAATCCCGAGTCGATGACCCGAGCACCGCCGGGTGTGACTCGAGAGCCACCCGCACCGCCGACAACGCCCAGCCGAACATCGTCAGGCAATGCCTCGAACAGCTCGGCCGTCGCTGGACGCACCTTTCCGGCCATGTCGCCGCGCGGCGACAGCGCCTGGATCACCACATCGACCTCGCCGATCTGAGCAATAAGACCAGGGACATCAAGGACCGTACCCTCAAGGTACACAGCGCCCTCCACACGCTCGGTCGGCACTGATCGGGCGACCGAGACGACAGAGTGCCCACGCGACACCGCCTCAGCAACGATGTTCGAGCCGGCGTAACCGGTTCCTCCGATGACAGCGATACGGGTCATTGAAATCTCCTTGTAGAACAGCGACAGTGTCGTGAGAGGCAGCGTGCGACGTCGCTCAGTTATTCCCGGTCAGAGCCGCCCGAGTTGTCGACACCTGGTACAGCGCGACGGATGCAGCGATGCCGGCGTTCAGCGACTCGGTCGCCGCAGAGATCGGGATCGAGACGATCTGGTCGCAGTTCTCGGTCACGAGACGGGAAAGACCCTTGCCTTCGGATCCCACGACGATCACCACAGGGCGATCAGCCAGTTCAAGGGCGGGCAGCGACACATCGCCGCCGCCGTCGAGACCGATCACGAACACGCCCTGCTTCTTGAACTCCTTGAGCTGGGTGGTGAGGTTGGTCGCCATTGCCACGGGGATGCGTGCCAGAGCCCCGGCACTGGTCTTCCAGGCGGCCGAGTTCACCCCGGCTGACCTGCGCTGCGGCAAGATCACGCCGTGTCCGCCAAACGCAGCCGTCGAGCGGATGATCGCGCCGAGGTTACGCGGGTCGGTGATGCCGTCCAGTGCCACAAGGAGCGGCACTTCGCCGCGATCGATGACCTTTTCGAGCAGGTCCTGAGGGTGCGCGTATTCGTACGGCGGCACCTTGAGGGCGACGCCCTGGTGCACCCCGTCGAAGCCGGCCATCCGGTCGAGCTCGGGTCGAGTGACTTCCAGCACCGGAATGTTCCGGTGAGTGGCGATGGAGAGCATCTCCTTCACACGGTCATCCATCTCGACGCGCTGAGCGATGTAGAAGGCCGTTGCAGGGATCTTCGCTCTCAGAGCTTCCAGAACAGAGTTACGACCGGTGACGTTCTCCGTGTCATCGTTCGATTTCGCTCTGGAACGGTTCGGGCTGCTGCCCGAACTCGGTCGGCCACCCGCTTTGCCGCGGCCACCGGCCGCCGCGTAGCGCTCGTTCGCCGCTTTGCGTTTGCCTGCGGGATGCCACGCGCGGTCTTCGGCCTTGGGCGTGGGCCCGCGTCCTTCGAGGGATTTGCGCCCCAACCCGCCGGTGCCCTTGAGCGGGCCCTTCTTCTTACCGCTGTTACTTGCGCCGGGGCGCCCTGGCTTAGCCATCAATACTCCAATGAGTTCCGTCTGAGGTGTCTTCGAGAACGATGCCTGCCGCCGCGATCGCGTCGCGGATTCGGTCGGCACTCGTCCAGTCTTTGTCGGCCCGCGCTTGGGCCCGTTGTGCGATCATCTCCTGCACCAAGGAGTCGAGGGCGGCAGCGACTGCCCCGCCCTCATTACTGCCGCCGGAGATCTCGTCCAACCCGAGGATGCGCATCATCGACGCGACCTGGGAGAAAGCGGCCAGCGCCACATCGTCGTCGCCCGCATCCAGAGCGGCATTCCCCCGGCGAACTGTCTCGTGCAGCACTGCCAGCGCCTGCGGCACGCCCAGGTCATCGTCCATGGCTGCGCTGAAGGTCGCGGGAACCATACCGGTTCGTGATTCTTCCGCAGCGCCGGTGGCTGTTCGCCGCACCCGATCGATGAACGTCGAGATGCGGCCCAGCGCGGCTTCAGCCTCGGCGTAAGACGATGCCGAAAGGTCAAGAGCTGAGCGATAGTGGGCTGCAGCCAGAGCGTAGCGCACCACGATCGGGTCGTACTCAGTCAGCACATCTTCGGCAAGGGTGAAGTTGCCCAGAGACTTCGACATCTTCTGTCCGTCGACAGTCACCAGACCGTTGTGCACCCAGTATTGCGCGAAGCCCTCGCCCGCGGCCGCAGATTGCGCCAGTTCGTTCTCATGGTGAGGGAAACGCAGGTCGAGGCCACCGCCGTGGATGTCGAAGGCGGTTCCGAGATAGCGCTTCGCCATCGCTGAGCATTCGATGTGCCAGCCGGGCCGGCCGGCACCCCACGGGGAATTCCATTTCGCGTCAGCGGGTTCTCCCTGCTTGGCGCCTTTCCACAGCGCGAAGTCCTGCGGGTTGCGTTTGCCACGCGGATCAGCGTCTTCGGCTGCTTCCATCTGATCGGGCGATTGGTGGGTGAGCGCTCCATACGCGGGCCAGGAGCGCACGTCGAAGTACACGTCTCCCGAGCCGTCGGGAGCCGGGTAGGCGTGACCTCGCTCGATGAGCGCTGTGATGAGTTCTTGCATCTGTGGGATGGACGCGGTCGCGCGCGGCTCATATGTCGGTGCAAGGATGCCGATGCGGGAATATGCGGCGCTGAACTCCTGCTCCATTCGGTACGCGAGGGCCCACCACGTCTCGGCGTCGGTGGCGTTCGCCAGCACTTTGTCGTCGATGTCCGTCACGTTGCGCACGAACGTCACTCGTCCGTAACGGTGAGCGAGCCACCGGCGCAAGATGTCGAAGCTGAGAGCGGCACGGACGTGCCCGATGTGCGGGCCTGACTGCACGGTCGCGCCGCAGACGTACATCGTGACGTTCGCAGGGTCGAGCGGTACGAAGTCGCGCAGCTGCTGAGCGCGGGTGTCGTAGAGGCGAAGAGTCACCGCTCTAGCGTACCGGGGCGCTGCTGAGCGTTCACTACCGGTTCGGGTGCACGAGCGCGATTGCCGTGGCGGCGATGCCTTCATCGCGTCCGGTGAATCCGAGGCCATCCGTCGTGGTGGCAGAGACGGCGACCGCGGCGCCGCCGAGGGCTGCTGACAGAGCTGCCTCCGACTCCGCGCGCCGAGCGCTGAATCTCGGGCGATTTCCTTGGAACTGCACAGAGATGTTTCCGATCGCGAATCCCGCCTCATCGAGGAGCGCGGCGGTGCGGGCGAGGAAGACCTCGCCGTGCGCGCCGGCGTACTCGGGGTGCGCCGTGCCGAAGTGCTGCCCGATGTCGCCGAGACCTGCCGCGCCCAGCAGGGCGTCGACGATCGCGTGTGCGATGACATCTCCGTCCGAGTGCCCTGACAGCGCAGGCTCGCCTGGCCATTCGAGTCCGCCGAGCCAAAGATCTCCCTCTCCACCGAAGGCGTGTACATCCGTTCCGATGCCCACACGCGCAGCGAATGGTGGATGAGACGGCGCGACCGGCTCGACGATGATCTGCCGTGCCCGTTCGAGGTCGGCGGGCGTGGTGATCTTGAATGCGAGCGCAGAACCCCCGATATGCCGAACACGGTGACCGGCTGCGGCGAACAGCGCCGCATCATCGGTGTATTCCGCTCCAGATTCGAGCGCCTCGGCGTAGGAATCCTCCAGCAGTCTGCGCGGGAACCCCTGGGGCGTCTGAGCCGCGACGAGCTCGGCTCTGTCCACCCCGTCCACGACGTCTCCGCCGCTCACCCGCTTCATCGTGTCGATGACTCCCAGTGCAGGGATCACTCCGGCGTCTGGCCTCACCGCTTGGGCGACGGCGTCGATCTGCGCCGCCGGTGTGAGCGCCCGTGCCGCATCATGAACGAGCACGGTCGTGATGTCGCCCCACAGCGCGTTCAATCCGGCAGCCACGGACTGCTGCCTCGTCTCACCGCCGACGATGACGCGACAGAGATCATGCCGGTCCCCAGCCGCATCGAGCAGCTCAGTCTCGGCGTCTCCCTCACGCCCAGCCGGGGCGACGACGATCACCTGTGCGGGCGCAGCGGCGAACACACCCTCGAGCGCATGTCGCAACACAGAGCGCTGGTCGATACCGACGAACGCCTTGGGCGCGTCCGCACCGAGTCGTGTTCCGGATCCAGCCGCGACGACGATGATCGCGATCTTTGGCACAGGAAGAAGAGTCACGGTCTCAGGCTACTGCCGCCCGAAACAGGAACTGCGGCATGGGAACCGACCTTAAGGCGTTTCCCATGCCGCAGAATCTCGTGTGCGACCGGCGTCGTCAGGAGGCGAGAACCTCGTCGAGCAGCGCTCCGGCCTTCTCCTCATCGCACTTCTCAGCGAGTGCCAGTTCGGAGATGAGAATCTGACGCGCCTTGGCGAGCATTCGCTTCTCGCCCGCGGACAGTCCTCGATCCTGATCGCGACGCCACAGGTCGCGAACGACCTCGCTGACCTTGATGACATCGCCGGAGGCGAGTTTCTCAAGGTTCGCCTTGTAGCGGCGTGACCAGTTGGTGGGTTCTTCCGTGAACGGTGCACGCAGCACCTCGAACACGTTGTCGAGGCCCTCCTGACCGATGACGTCGCGAACGCCGACCAGGTCGACGTTCTCAGCGGGCACCTCGATGATCAAGTCACCCTGGGTGACGTTGAGCTTCAGATATTTCTTCGTCTCGCCCTTGATGACGCGATCCTTGACCTCGATGATCGTCGCGGCCCCATGGTGCGGATAGACGACCGTCTCGCCAACCTCAAAAAGCATAAAATCGTGTCCTTTCGGCAACCTCCAGAATACCACAGGCAACATGCACTAAGGTTTGCTCCCGCAGCGTTCCCGAGAGGCACCGCGTATACGCATAGAATGGATGCGGATATCCCAAAGCTTCCCAGGAGGACCCGTGAAATCGCGCCTTGTAGCGTCTGCCGCCCTCAGCGCCGTTGTGCTGCTCGGAACCACGGGATGCACCTTCATCACCCCGCAATCGACGAAGATCGAGTATTCCGCCTCTGACGGCGTCAACGTCGCCGACACGGACGGCCCGCTGAAGGTCCGAAACGCGATGATCATCGCGACAGAAGACGGCTCGACCGGCAACCTCGTCGCAGCGATCGTGAACACCACGAAGCAGAACGCGGTCCTCACGGTCGAGCTCGAAGGCATCGCACCGCTCACCGTCCGGGTGGGTGCAGGTGACACGCTGAGCCTGGGCACGAACGCAGAGCCGGTGCTCATCGAAGGACTCGACACGAAGCCGGGCGCCACGGTCGAGATGTACTTCCAGTCCGGCGACGCCACCGGCGCCGCTGCCGAGGTGCCCGTACTCGACGGCACGCTCCCCTACTACGCAGACCTGGTCCCCACTCCGGTCGAAGAAGAGTCCGCTCAGGATGAGCCAGCAGCCTGAGCTGCACAGCATCCGAACCAGCGAGAGGCCGGCACCCCACGGGTGACCGGCCTCTCGCTGTCTTCGCCTCTCAGCCTTCGAAGCGGTAGCCGAGTCCGCGTACGGTGACGAGCATGACGGGTTCGCTCGGATTCTCTTCGATGCGAGAGCGTATGCGCTTGATATGCACATCGAGCGTCTTCGTATCGCCGAAGTAATCGCTGCCCCAGACGCGATCGATGAGCTGTCCTCGCGTGAGCACGCGGCCTGAATTGCGCATCAGCACCTCAAGCAGCTCGAACTCCTTGAGGGGCATGTTGATCTGTTCGCCTGCCACTGTGACGGTGTGCCGGTCGATGTCCAACGAGACACGGCCGCCGTCGAGCACGCGCTCGTCAAGGTCGCTCTCGGCCTGAACGACGCGGCGCAGAACTGCACGCATGCGAGCAAGAAGCTCGCGCGAAGAGTACGGCTTCGTGATGTAGTCGTCGGCACCGAGTTCGAGACCGACCACGATGTCCACTTCCGAATCCTTCGCCGTGAGCATGATGATCGGCACAGCGGAAGTCGAACGAATCTGTCGGCACACTTCGGTTCCGGGCATCCTCGGAAGCATGAGATCGAGCAGCACGATGTCGGCGCCGCGCTCGTTGAACGCTGCGACGGCGTCGGGGCCATCTTCAGCGATCTCCACCTCGAAGCCCTCACGACGCAGAAGATATGCGAGCGGGTCGGCGAGGTCGGGTTCGTCCTCGACGAGAAGGATGCGGGTCATGCGTGCTCTCCGTTTCGGACGCGCGCGGATGTGGCGGCCTTCGCCGCTCTCCGTGCGCGCTTCTTCTTGGTCTTGCGATCTGCATCCCCGGGGTCGGGAGCGTCGATGAGGGGCAGAAGTATGGTGAAGGTCGACCCCCGACCGGGACGTGACCACACACGAACCTCGCCGCCGTGGCGCTGCGTGGCGTGCTTCACGATGGACAGCCCGAGCCCGGTGCCGCCGGTGCGTCGAGAGCGCGCTTCATCGGCGCGATAGAAGCGTTCGAAGATACGCTCGCGATCCGATTCCGAGATACCGATGCCCTGGTCGGAGACGGCGATCTGCACGGTTTCACCTTCGATCTTCACCCCGACGCCGACGCGGGAGCCGGCCGGCGAGTAGACGATCGCGTTGGCGACGAGATTGCCAACCGCCTCTATGAGAATCTGCGCATCTCCGCGCACGAACGCCCCGCGGTCGCCGCCCTTGGCGAGTTCGACGCCTGCTGCGTCCGCTTCCACAGCATGGGCTTCGATAGATGAGGCGATGACCTCGTCGATCGACACGGGGTCGAAATCGGTGACGCCATCGGCAGCCTGCAGCCGCGACAGGCTCATGATGCGCCCGGTGAGCTGTGCGAGACGCGCCGCTTCCGCGGAAAGCCTGGCGGCGAAGATGCGCACCTGGGCAGGGTCATCAGCTGCCGAGTTGACCGCTTCAGCGAGCAGACTCACTGCTCCTACCGGTGTCTTCAGCTCGTGGCTCGTGTTGGCGACGAAGTCGCGTCGCACCTGGTCCAGCCGTTCTTGCTCTGTGACGTCGCGAATGATGAGCAGCGTGAGGCGCGCACCGAGCGCGCTCGCCCTTGCCGACACCAGGCGCGGATCAAGGCTCACCCCTGGCCGCGTGAGCCGCAGCGTCTCTGTCGTCGACGCTGCGGTGGACCGCACAGTGCGCACGAGCTGACGCAGTTCTTGGTTGTCGAGGGTGGCACCGACCTCGATGCCGAAGCGCGCGGCTGCATGAGAGGCCGCGAGCACCAGGCCGGATGCATCGATCACGCAGGCCGCGTCGTCCATGCTTTCGAGCACGTCCGCCGCCCCCTGCGGAACATGTGCGGAGGCTTCCTCCATCACTTTGGCGCGAGTGCGGTATGCCCAGACGATGAGCGCCACGAGACCGCTGCCGATCAGCAACCCGATGGCGAGTGCGATCAGCGCGATCTGCGGCGTGGTCATGCCTCCAGCGTAGAGGGCGTTCACCCCGCATTCGGCCCTGCAGCGCGCCAGTGCAGCAAGCCGAGAACTAGTATTCATGTACTGGGCACCATCCGTTAACCTTCGGCACACACAATCACTGAGGGCGTGCACACCCCGCAGCGCCCTCACATGGTCGCCGGAGTCGCCCGAGCTTCCGAACGAAAGGTTGCGCCGCATATGCGCGAAGTCTTCCACCAGTCCCTCGAGGAACTGCAGTCCCGTCTCGTGGAGATCGCCGACCTTGTCACGGTCTCCATCGACAAGGCCACCCGCGCCTTCGCCACCAGCGATGTCGCCCTCGCCGAGGAGGTCATCGCAGACGACGCCAAGATCGACGAGATGGCCGTCAAACTCGACGAGCAGGCCATCGAGATCCTCGCGCGCCAGCAGCCGGTCGCGCGCGATCTGCGTATCGTCGTCTTCGCTCTGCGGGTGAGCGCGTCGCTCGAGCGCATGGGCGACATGTCAGAGCACATCGCTCAGCTCGCACGCCTGCGCTTTCCTGAGCGCGCCATTCCGAAGGGGCTCAAGAACACGTTCACACGGATGGGCGAGCTGGATGTGGAGATCTCCCGCACCCTGAGCGAGCTCTTGCGAACACAGGATCTTCGTCTCGCCGACATCATCCGCAATTCGGACGACGACGTCGACGAGCTGCACGCCAAGGTCTTTGAGAAGGTGCTCAGCGACAACTGGAAGGGCGAAGCCGGCGCGACCGTAGACGCCACGCTCGCCAGCCGTTACCACGAGCGCTTCGCCGACCACGCCGTGTCG
>JBEBSN010000089.1:0-11526 GCA_040394295.1 Microbacterium sp. | reverse complement strand
GCACTGCTTCTCGTCCGACACCTGGTTCTCGATCTGGATGGCGCAGGCGCCCGCTTCGATCATCTTCTTGGCGAGCAGGTACGTCGCCTCGGGGTTGCCGAAGCCCGCGTCGATGTCGGCGATGATCGGTACGACGTGGGTCTCGAAGTTGTCGATCTGCGACTGAACGAATTCTGCTGCGGTGTCGTCACCGGCGGCACGAGCGTCATCGAGCTGCGTGAACAGCAGGTCGAGCTCGCGGGCATCTGCCTGCCGCAAGAACGTGTACAGCTCTTCGATCAATGCCGGCACCGACGTCTTCTCGTGCATCGACTGGTCGGGAAGCGGGCCGAACTCCGAGCGCAGCGCGGCGACCATCCAGCCCGACAGGTAGAGGTAGCGCTTGTT
The DNA here is from genome assembly GCA_040394295.1 of Microbacterium sp. GTDB lineage: Bacteria > Actinomycetota > Actinomycetes > Actinomycetales > Microbacteriaceae > Microbacterium. The sequence continues at coordinate 11,139 of JBEBSN010000089.1, read as the reverse complement.
CGTGGTCTTCAGGTGCTTCTTGATCGAGATGAGCTTCTGCTGACCGATGAAACCGTGCCAGACCCCGAGCGACTGCGTGTAGACCGATGAATCGGCGTCGTACTCGCTCATGTCGCGTCGCATGATGTCGGCCGTGTACTGAGCGATCTCAAGCCCGGTCTTGAAGCGGTTCTGCGCCCGCATGCGGGCGACCGACTCGGGGTTGATCGCATCCCAGCTGGACCCGGCCTCCTCTTTCAAAGTCCGGATGGCGTCGATGTCGTCTTGGTAGGCGGTCATGATGTGTCCTTTGCTCTGTGGCAGATCGGCGTTACCTCCACTCTCAGGTAAGAACAAGTCGTCCTTGTGCCAATCGGCGGGAGAAAAAAGACCGTTCTTCTGCGATCGGGAAGAGATGGAGCCGGCAAGCCTCTGGAGCGTAACCTCTCAGACAGAAACGAGAGGGTGCCTGATGCCGGAAGAATCGCTGGCAGAGATCGCCGCCGAGCTGTACACGACGCCGCCTACAGACTTCGTGGCCACACGAAACGCGCGCGCTGCTCAGGTCTTAGATAAGTCGCTGGCCAAACAGGTCACAGCGCTGCGAAAACCCACGATCGCGGCGTGGGTCGTGAACCTCTTCGCCACCGAACGAGCGAACAGGCTCGGGCAGGCGATGCAGCTGGCCGAGGAGCTCAGAGATGCGCAGGAAGACCTCGACGCAGCGACCTTGTCTGCGCTGAGCCGCGACCGGCGCGCACTCACGGCTCAACTCGCTCAGGAGGCCGCATCACTCGCATCAGCCCGTGGGGAGCGGGTCACCGACGCGACTGCCGAGGCGGTGCAACAGACGATCACTGCGGCGTTCTTCGATCAGGAGGCAGCAGCGGCCATCACTTCCGGACGCCTTCTGCGTGACCTGGAGCCTTCGAGCGCCTCGGCACTCGACCTCGACGGCGTCGTGGGCGGGGGTACACCCGGGAGCACAAAGACGACGACGCGTCCCGCCGACGAGGTGCGCGCTCGGCGTGAACGGAAGAAGGCAGAGCAGAAGGTGCACGCGGCCGAGAAGGCTCTCGACCGCGCGAAACGAGATCGAACAGACGCGGAGGCTGAGCACGAGTCCGCGGTGTCTCGAGCCGAAGAGCTTAACGCGAAAGCGGGCGAGTTGGAGGAAGAGCTGAAACGAACGCGCGCCGAAGAGAAGAAGGCGTCGGCGGCAGTCGACGCCGCGCTCGCCGGCGCGGCCGACGCAGCTGACGCCGTCGCTGCCGCCGAAGACGCCCTCCAGGAATCACGGGCAGCGCTCGAAGACGTGTGAGTTCGGTACGCGATCCGCGCATACGTAAGCCCCCGGCGACCGACTCCTCGCTTCACAGGGAGGGTGTGTGAGAAGGGTCGACGCCGGGGGCTTCGCTAGCCTGCTGGCACTCAGTGAATGGCTACGTGACCGCGCCATTCACGATCATCCTCACGACGACGGCGCTTGGCCATCAGAAGGAGCATGCCCAGCAGGAGCAGGACCCCGCCCAGACCGACGATCGGCCACGGCATCTGGCCACCGGTGAGCGGGAGGTCAGAAATGCCATCAATCGGGGCGGGCGGAACCGACGCCGGTCGAACGTCGACTTCGACCGTGCTGCTGGGCGACGACAGCGCGCCACCCGACGGGTCGACGGCCTCTGCGGTCGCGGTGTTGACCACGCGTCCGCTTTCAGCATCACGCTCGGTGACGACGTACGGCGCCGAATACAACGTCACGGTCTTGCCCGGGCTCAGGCTTTCGATCTGATCCGCGATCGCGACCATCGGGTCATCGATCACAACGCCGTTCGCGGTCACCGTCCCCGTGTTCGTCACTTCGAACGAGAAGATGATCGTGTCGCCCGGACGAGCACTGCCGTCAGCGTGGTCACTGTCGATCGCAGCCCGCTTCACAAGCGCGAGACCGTTGGCACCCTCGATACTCACCGAAGTGGCAGCGACGCTGTCGACCTGAGCGTCGCGGGAGGTGGTCCCCACCACCGTCGCGGTGTTGGCCACCGACCCCGTATCCACATCGGCCTGCGTCAGCGCATAACTCGCTGTCGCCTTAGCCTGCTCCCCCGGCGCGAGGACACCCGCGGCCGCAGGCCACTGGTACTCGATGGCGCTAAGGCCTTCCAGGTCATCGATGATCGACACATCGCTCAGCGTGAGCTGACCAGAGTTGGTGACGATGAAGGAGAACTCGACGAAGTCGCCTTCAGCCGCGGGACCCGAGCCCATGTAGGCACCGGCCTTCTGGAGCACAAGGGCTCCCTCACCAGGGACTTCGACGGAGGTTTCCCCGTCGGCTGAGATGTCGTCGCCACGGGCAGACACCCCCTTCGCTGTCGCGGAGTTGTGAACGACTCCGGCGTCTATGTCTGCCTGCGTCAGCTCGTACTCGGCCTGAGCTGTCACTGTCTCGCCCGGCTGAAGAACACCCTCGGCTGCCGGCCAGGTGTAACCATGGATCGCAGACAGGCCGTGCAGAGTGTCACTCAGTGCGACATCGGTGATGGTGACGTTTCCTTCGTTCGTCGCAGTGAACTGGAACGTGACCAGATCACCTGCAGCAACGCTCGCAGAGTCGGCGAGCGCGCCGCTCTTCTCCAACGAGAGCGCCGGGTTCTGCGCGAACTCGGTCGTGACAGTGGCGGTGTCCTCTACGTCGGCGCCGTTCGCGCCTGCCGCGGATACGCGTGCGTCGTTGACGACGCTGCCTCGGTTCACGTCGTTCTGCGTCACAATGTAGGTCGCCGTCGCCGTGATCTTCTCGCCGGGGGCGAGCTCACCGTCAGCGCCGGGCCACTCGAGAACCAGCGGGGAAAGATCCGCCATCTCGTCGATGAGCGTGACACCGGTCAGCGTCACGTTGCCCGTGTTCTCCGCCTCGAACGAATACGCGATCGTCTCCCCCGCCACGGGAGCCACCGTCGACGCGGTCTTCGTCAGATCGATTCCGGCGCTGCGTGTCAGCGGCGAGTCGGTCTCAGCCTGCGCTGAAGCCACTGCACCGCCGAGCGATTCGCCCGTCACCGAGGCCGTGTTCGCGATGAACCCCGCGTCTACATCGGCCTGCGTCAGTGCGTAGTCGGCGGTTGCGGTCACCTGCTGCGTCGGCGCAAGCACGCCCGGCGTGCCAGGCCACGTCAGCCTCAGAGCCGACAGGCCCGGCAGCGAGTCGAGCAGGGTGACATCGGCGAGGATGCCTGCACCGGTGTTGGTCGCGACAAGCTCGAAGGTCACGACATCACCGGCCTCGGGCGCACCGGTCGTAGCCACTGCGGCCGTCTTCGACAACGAAATGGAGTCGATGCCGGTGACGTCCGAGGCGGTGCTCGTCAACGTCGCGCTCGGGAAGCTCGGGTCTACGGCTGCGACCGAGGCCAGGTTGACGAGCGGGCCGACAGCGCCCTCCTCGACGGTCGCGGTCACCGTCACCGTCGCTTCGCCACCACCGTCTATCGATGCGATGTTCCAACTCACGGTGTTCTCTGACAAGGTGCCACCGTCCGAGGCCGATACGAATGCGAGGCCCGCGGGCAACGTGTCCGTGACGGTGACGTCGACCAGTTCTTCGTACTCGAGCGGGTTGCTCACCACCAGCGTGTAGGTGAGCTCCTGCCCAGCGACAGCACCCGACACTCCGTCCGTCTTGCTGATCCAGATCGGGTCAGCGGCGGCTGCGACGACCAGCTCGGTCACCGTCTCGTTGTTGTCGGGGTTCGGGTCGCTCAGCGAACCGGTGATGCTCGCGGCGATGGATGCGACCGCTTCGGTCGGGATGACCTCGAGCTCCGCAGTCACCAGAGCGTCGCGTGCGAGCTCGCCATCGGCCGCGCACTCGATGATGGCGGGTCCCGTCACTGTGGCGACATCGCATGTGAAGCCTGGGAAGGTGATTGCACGCACCGTCACACCATCGCTGATGCCGAAGGAGACGGTGGCGGGAGCGAGCGCCGAACCGCCGAGGTTGACGAAGTCGAACGACACCGTGGCCGGGCGCTCGAGCTGCACGTTCTGCTGCGCAGCGGATGCGGCATCGAGATCAGCTTCTGCCGTCGATGCGCACACCGCGCGCGGCTCGGAAGGCGACGTGCGGTTCGAGGATATGGCCACCGAGTTGCAGGCGATGGTGTCCGAGTCGGAGCCCTCAGCCACCGACGCCAGATACTGGAAGGACGCGGAGGCGCCCGGCGCGAGGGCGCCGCCGACTGCGGCACGAATCGCGATCTTGCCGTTCGGGTCGCCAGCGCCCCAATCGTCGACCGTTTCGGCCGCTGTCGGGTTCACCTCAGGACGAGAGGGGTTCGTCGAATCCGAGTAGCTCATCGCGAGATTGCTCGACACGAATAGCACTGAGTCGAGACGCTCTTCGAACGTGGATCCACGCTGGACGGCGCTGGTGGCCGCGGTCAACCCGGTGTCTCCGATGTGCGGGAGCACGTCGTAGGCGACCACGTCAGACAGAGAGGTGTTTCCCGTGTTCTGAATCGTGATGCGGTATCCGATGGAACCGCTCGAGGTCGGCACCTGCACCGGCTCGGTCGAATCGCTCGTCCAGTTGCAGCCGCCGTCTCCGTCGGGCTGACAGATCTCTTTGATGACGCTGAGGCTGTCAGCCGCGGAAATCGGAACGCCGGTACTGGCGGAAGCGAAGACGGCTGTCGTGTCACCAGAGCCGTCGACATCGGCCGTGTTGATCACCGAAGAGCGGTAGGTTCCGTTGGCGGAGGTCCAGGTGCGGCTCGCGTCGCCGATCCAGCCGTTGGCCAGCGAGTTCGAGCCTGCAGCATTGGCGTATGTCGGCTGTGCGATGACGCTCATCACCGGGAGCGGCTCGAACGGGCTGAACACGGTACCGTCGGGCCAGCTCGCGACAACGACCTCGCGCTCGACGCCCGCGATGGTGACTGTGCGGTAATCGAACTCCGCACCCCCGGGGGCAGTCGCATCAAAAGAGGCGGACGCGTCAGTGACGAGCCATCCGGCCGGGGCGATGAACACGTACTCCGGCTCGAACCCAGCTGGCGAGTTCGTGACGCTGCCACCGACGCTGAAGGTGACGTTGCGTCCGGGCACAGCCTGGCCGCCGCCCTCTACCGCACTGTCAATGGTTGCCGTGATCGTGGGCGCGGCCGCCACAAGGCGGACCTGCCTGGTTGCGCTGCGATCCTGCGACCCGAAGTCGGGATAGCCCGGCCACGACACGGTCGTGTTCGCCGTGTTGGTGTGCATCGTGCCTGGAACCATCGTCGAATCGACCGAGAACAGGAAGTTCACCCGGTTGAAGGTCGATCCCGTGTCGTCCGGTCCCACGCGGGCCGCGGGGATGTCAGGGGTCGTCACGACGATCGACGTGATGTGCCGCCCGGTCGGGGCGTTGAGCACCGTCCCCGTCGCGGTGCTGGTCACGCCGTTGTCCAGCGTGTACCCGAAGACGGCAGGGTAAGTCGAGATCGCCCGAGTGACCTTCAGACCTTCCTGGGTGAACTCATCTGAGACCACCGAAGTCATGGGGATGTTGCCACGGTTGTTCGTCGTGGTCACCCACCAGAAGTCGGTGCTTCCCGAGACAGGGATCGCGAGGTTGCGGACCGCGCCGGTCAGGACACCACTGCTGGTGTCTTTGGTGAAGTCCGAACCGATGAAGGGCTCGTAGCATGAGACGACGAAGTCGACCGTGTTCGTTGCCGTCTTGGTCGTACGGTCTGTGTCGAGATAGGTGACGCTGGTTTGGGCGCTCAGCTGCAAGGACTCGCTGAAGTTGCAACCACTGGCATCGGCGCCAGGGAAGTTCGCCGCGGGGAATGTCAACGACAGCGACCTCGGGTGATAGATACCTCGGTTGGCCCAGCCGAAGTTCTCTGCAGTACCCCAGCCGCCCGTCGCCTGGTCGCTCGGAAGTGCCTCGCTGCCGGTGCTCCACGTGATCGTATTGCTGCCGGGGTCATAGACGCCGCCGTCGCTGATGGGCAGCGTCGGCACCGCCTCCACTGGAAGCTGCAGAGTCGTGGTGTGGCTGCCGGCGCCGACGAACTGTGACGTGCCGCCCACACGTGTCGAATCGATGCGCGTGAACGAGCCAGAGCCCATCGTCACGGAGAAGGGAGTGGCTTCGTTCGGCTTCGCGCCGTTTACCGGCGTGTTCACCTGGATTGCTGGTTCGGGAATCTCGCTCGTCCATACCAGCGGTGCTGATGTCGCCGACGCAGTTCCGACAGTGTTCTCGCCGCTGATCACGGCAGACATCTGAACGTCGAATCCGCTCGGGAAGTACTGCGAGTCCACCGGCGCCATGTTGATTCCCCGAGGGGCGATGTCGTACGTCACCATGAAGGACCCGGACGTGCCTGCAGGCAGGTCGCCGATCAGAAACTGACGACCGTTGGCGTCGTCGCCAGACGTGTTGTCGGTCGTCGGTGCGGTGGCAGGCCTCGTCCACGACCCGTATTTCAACAGGGACTTGCCAAACCCGTAAGGGTCGAGCTGCGTCGGGCTGAACGCCACCTGCACGTCTTGGCAATCGGCGACGGAACAGGTGTAGTTCACGCGGAAGGAGACCTGGTCGTTGTTCTGCCCGTGCGCAACCGTAGTGATCGTGTCGCCGTTGGGCGCGACGGGTGTCAGGGCAACCGTCATGGTTCCAGGTCCGGGCGCGGCCACGGCCGCAGGCGCGGTGACCAGTCCGCTGCAGACAAGGGTCGCCGCTGCGACCACAGCCACGAGCGTCGGAACCCGTCCCCATGACCTCTTTACGGGCCATTTCATCCGAAACTTCACTATTTCTCCTCCCGAGCGCACGCGGTGCACTTCCACGCGATTCAGTTGTCAGGGGGGGTGATCGCCAGACAGCTCAACCCAGACCCCGCTGTCTCGTAACGTAGCGAAGCCCGCGGGCGCCGGAACTCGTTTCGGCGCGGCTTCCGCGTGCGCGCACATCGGCTGAGCAACGAGTGTCAGAGCAAGAAACAGGTTATTTGCCTCCTGAACTGGTTTTATTCACGGTGTAAATAAGCCGGAGGAGGCCGAAGAAGCAGGGGGGTGAACACCCTGGTGATTTTGTATCGCTGCTTTCGGAACAGCCTCGAGATTGCTCCTCAAGAATCGGTATGAGGTGCGGCACGCTACCGCATCCGGCTGGAGTAGCATCCTGATAGACGTGGTCTCACAGCGCCTCCACCCTGGGCATCACCGGCCACTCGATGCGTATGCACGATGGACCCGCCGTCGCTTCTCAGCATCCAAAGGAACTCCATGCTCGACTCGCCTGATCCCGCTCCGGAACGCCCGGTCAACGAGGTGGACGTCGAGATCGATGATCCCTGGATCGTCCGCGTCGGACACTTCGACAACCAAGACGGCGAAGAAGCCCTTGACGATCTCCGCGCGATCATCGCGGCCGGCGATATCGACGGCGCTGTGACGATCATGAGATCCCGCTGGCACACGATCTTCTCCGGCGATTTCGAGAAGTCGCGTCGCGTCCTTCAGCTCATCCCGGCATCCGAGCGCAATCAGCATCCGGTGGTGTTGCTCATGCTCGCCATTACGGCGCTGCCCAGTCGGCTTCGCCGACCGAACGCGATCCGGTACTTTCTTCACGCGAATCGAGTCGCGAGCGCCCAGGAGAAGGCCGGAGTGATCAATCCCCTCGACAGAGCATTGCTGCTCGTCGGGGAGGCTGCCGTATACCGGTTCATCAAGATCGGCAGCCGCCCTGCCGTAGCCGCCTACGAAGCCGCGGAGGCATTGCGCGCCATAGATGCTGGTCAGCTCGAAGAACTCGGCGGCGTGCCCATCCTCTTCGCTCAGGTCGGCCGTTCACTACTCACGCTCGGTGACGTCGATGCGGCCCTGTCAATGTTCGAGGACGGCCTCGCTTTGATCCCGCTGTCCACTCCTCCGACGGGTTACTCGAATGCTGCAATGCTCGCAGGACTCCACGCGATCCGCGGTGAGATCCATCTCGCTCGAGAGTACGTCGACCTGATTCGGTCGGCACCATGGCCGGATCACGAACGCACCGGTTATCCCGGGGTTAACTATCTGCTCGCCGAAGCCGTGCTCGCACTCGAGGGCTTCGACCACCGCGCCGCGTTGAACCAGCTGGCGCGCATGGATGTAGATCACCGCACCATCGAAGATTGGGTCGATATCGCCCAGGTGAACGCGGCAATCGGTCTAATCTCAGACGACCCCAGAGAGGCGCTCGCCAGCCTGGAGCAGACATCACAGTTGAGGCGTCGCGATGCTAAGGCGTCACAGGCGCGCAGCACACTCGCACCGGCACGGGCCTTGCTCGAACTCGCGATCGGGAGCGCGTCTCGCGCAGCGTTCGTTTTGGGGCGCGATGCCGAGGCCGAGAGCATTCCTCACCGGATAGGACTCGCCCGCGCCGCGTTGAGCAGCAACGCCGTGGGCGACGCTCTGCGCATTCTCCGCTCGCTTGATCTCGAATCAGCATCGCCCCGCCTGCAGTTCGAGGCGGCAGTCCTCGAAGTCGCGGCGTTGCTGCGCGCCCACACCGCATCTCGCGGCGAGCCGCAAGAGCACTCGACTCATCAGGAACATGCGATACACAAGCTGGGTGGTCTCGCCTCCCACAGCGGCCAGCGCTACGCGCTCGGGCTCCTCACCCAGCAGGACTTCGAAAGGGTTCTCAACGCCCTGGGCGAGCACGGCTACGGCCACCTCTATGAAGGCATCCCGGCGCGTCATCTCCTTAAAAACCCAGATGCGCTCGTTGGACTCACTGAACGAGAGAGGATCGTCTTCCTCGGCCTCGCCAACGGGCTTTCCATTTCACAGATCGCCGCCGAACAGTACCTCTCCGCCAATACGATCAAGACTCAAGTGCGAAGCATCTACAAGAAGCTGGGTGTCTCGACTCGCGAAGAGGTCGCCGCTTTCGCGTCATCTCTCGGCTTGCGCTGAAGCCCTGTCGCTGATCGCATGCTCCCAACATGCTGGTCAAGGAGAAGGGGTCGCTGCCGCGAGGTGCTCGGTACGAGATTTCCGGCGGAGACGCACGCACTCAGCTGAGGTTCCGCCAGCGAGTCATACGGTCTCGCAGGTCACGAGTGGCACCGTTTTCGCTGAAGGTGCCGTTCCCGCGGTGGTGAAATTCCGGGGCCTCGTAGTCGGATCGACGCCACGCCGCTTCTGCCCGCAGAATCCAGAGGTCGTACTCGTCCACGAGGGAGTCGTCTTCCACGACGCATTCGATGTTTGCTGCGCACTCCTCGATGAGGGGCGCACCGACGATCGATGCCGAAAGCGGGCTGAGTCCGAACCGCTCCCATTTGTTCACGTCGGCGCTGGAACTGTTTCCCACATCGACAGTCGTCTCGATCAGGTCTTTGCCGGGGACTGCGATGACGCACTCCCGCCTGCGGAGTAGAGACTCATACGTCGTATCCCACGGTCCGATGACGACGGCAAGAAGGCCGTCATGACGAACGGGCATGTTGAACCCGTTCGTCATGACAGTGGGCCATTCCTCACCGGCGGTGGTGATCATCACCGTCGGGCCGGGCTCGATCAATCGATGCACGAGCTCGAGTGGATATGGTTCGAAGAGTTCCGGCATGGACTCACCGCCGCTCACCCTCCCGAGGGGTTCTCGAGCGGACGCCCTTCGTCATCGGTCGTCTCGTCTTCGAGCACCTCTTCAGGGTCCTCAGGGGCACCACCCGAGGCCGTGTCAGCTTCCTCGTCCGGGCCAGGGGTTCCCTCAGTGTTCTTCGGGTCGCTCATCGCGTCTCCTCTCGTTTGGTCTGACGACCGTACCTCGCCGATACGCGCGGTGATGAGGGGGTTGACTCAGCGTCGTCTACGACTGCAGTGCGCCCAGTTCGACCACCGGTATTGGGCTCGCGCGAACCCCGCACTATGGTCGCGAGTATGGACCTCGAATCTCAGATCTCCCTATTCTGGATCTTCAACATTGCGATGGGGTTGCTCGCAGTTGTGATCTCATGCCTGCTGATGTACCTCGTGATTCGAATAGGAGTCTTCCACGGGCTCCGTTCGCACACGCGCTGGGTAGACGACGGCAAAGACTAGGCAGCCGCACCGTTCGCGAGCACGAAACCGTGTGCCATCGGCTCGCACATACCCGGCGCTAGGATCGCGTTGTGCCAGTGGGAAATAAATCACCGAAGCGTGCGAGTGTTGCCGCGTTGCCACAGAACGTCAAGATCGGCGAGTTGATCGCCTTGAGTGCTCTATTGCCGTTCTTGGGCTTCTTGGCCTGGGCGATCTCGCAGGGGCCAGGGGTTTCCCCGATGTTCACCAAGCTCGGCCTCGTGATCTCCGCGTTCATCCTCGTCTGGGCGTTCTTCTTCGAGCATTGGACTGACGAGACCGAGGCTGCTGTCAAGAGCGTCGTGATCGCTCAGCCCCGAAAGCGGGCCAGCGCACACACCAAGAAGAAGTTCCGCGATAGCAAGGCGTGGAAGGCGGCCACGCTCGCTCGGAACGAGAGCCAGCGGGCCTGGGCGAAGGCCGCAATGATGATCAGCGCGCTCGGCACGGCTTTCTTCACCGCGCTCCAGGTTTTCACCGGCTGACCGGTGCAGGAACGTGCGCGCCGATTCCGCAGAAAGAAGAAACCCCGCGTTCCCAAGAGATCGCGGGGCTGGGTCGCGGAAGGCTGCGCGAACACCGCGCTGGCCGCGGACGCGGCGCGAGCGACTTCCCCCGCCTTCCGCGACGCCTACGTGGCGGGCCTGCAGAGCACCATGGAACACCTCGCATCCCTGGAGGATCGCGCCCCCGAGGAGCACGATGACGACGTGAACCAGCGCGCGCTGCAGGATCTCGTGGTGCTCGTGGGCGGCCTCACCCTGGCGCGGGCAACCGCCGGCGACCCGATCTCGGAAGAACTGCTGGCCGCCGCGCGCGATCTCCTGAGTCACTGACAAAAAGCTCGGAACCAGCCCCCGCGCCCAGCGCAGTGCTCCACAGCAGCGTGTCGCAAGGCATGAGAAAAGCCCGCTCTCCCCAATGCTTCCGGGGAGAACGGGCTTCTGTTCTGGCGGTGACGGTGGGATTTGAACCCACGGTAGGGGTGAACCTACACAACATTTCGAGTGTTGCACCTTCGGCCGCTCGGACACGTCACCGCGG